>CAJUNI010000079.1:0-2393 GCA_910587945.1 uncultured Parvibacter sp. | reverse complement strand
CGGCTTAATTGTGATGCCCTCAATTTTTGCGTGGTACAACATCATTGCTTGTTGGGATGTATTTGAGAATACCGGCGATCTTAAGGTCGCGGTGGCTAATTCCGATGAGGGCTATGAAAGCGATTTGTTCCCCTTGCGCGTAAATGTGGGTGATCAAGTGGTATCGGCCTTGCGTGCCAACGATCAAATTGGCTGGGTAGTAACGGACGAAGAAGATGCCATCGATGGAGCGAAGTCCGGTCGCTATTACGCTGCTGTGGTCATACCTCAGAGCTTCAGTAAAGATATGTTGACGTTCTATACCTCGGAGTCTGAGCAGGCAAGCATTATTTATTACGTGAATGAGAAGAAGAATGCCATTGCGCCCAAGATTACCGATCAAGGGGCCGACACCATTTCTTATCAGGTTAATGAGGTGTTTGCAGAAACTTTGTCTGAGGTGGCGTTGGTTCTTGCTCAATCGCTGAATAGCTATATCGAAAATAATGACGTGGGCGGCCATGTGAGTGAGCTCGCCAGTCATGTGGGCACTGTGGCGGATTCTCTGGATCGGGCTGCCCGGATTCTTGATCTCTATGGCGAGCTTTCTCAGGCAAGTCAAGAACTGTTGGATACCGCGGTCACCTTAGGAAGCCAGGCCGGCTCGCAAGCCCAGACGCTTCTGGAGCTGATGGATAGCAACTCCTCCGCCTTGGAGGGAACTGTCAGTCACGTAACCGAGGGACTGGATGGCATAAGTGCTGCGTTTAGCAAAAGCGATGAGGCATTGGCAAGCTTAGATGAATCCTTGGACGGACTTTTTGCGGCCGCTGCTGCGGGCAATGCCCAGGCGGTGGAAGCCCTGCGAGCAAGCGCTCAGGGACTTAACAACCAAGCCCAAGCAGCCACCACGCTCGCGGATGCTCTTGCCGGCGCCGAATCGGTGGTACCACCTGAGAGTCTTAATGCTTATCGCCAGGTGATAACCTCTTTACGCACGTTAGCCGAGCGCCTACAAAGTGCTGCTCAGGATATGAATCAAGCAGCGGATCGGGCCGAGTCGGGGAGTGGATCCTTAGATGAACAAAAGCAGGCACTCCATGACTCCATCGCTCAAGCGCGAGCGGATCTTGCACAATCCGAAGCCCAATACAACGATAGTGTGCGGCCAGAGGTAGAGGAACTCGTAGCGGATGCAACGCGACTGGCTACATCGTTGCGGGCAAACGATGGCACGGCGGTAGTGGATAAAGCGGAAGGAGCCCTTAATCAAGCGCAACAGGCGTTATCGGGAGCATCGGGTGCATCGACTCACGCCACCGAATCATTGAGTGAGGCTTCCGCAAAGCTTCGCGACGCAGCTACGAAACTGAGGACTATGGAGCAGGACCTTCAGACCGCTCTTGCCACCGGTGATGCATCAGCACTTAAGGATCTTCTGAGTGCCGATGCTGAGGTCTATGCGAAGGCCATGGCAGCGCCTGTGGGCCTTGAGCGCATAACGGTGTTTCCGGCGGCAAATTTTGGTTCCGCTATGGCGCCTCTCTACACAACACTCGCGTTGTTTATCGGATCCCTCTTGATTCTGGTTACCCTCAAGCCCCGCAGTTCTGATGCCGTGGTGAGTAAGCTCACGGATCCGAAACCGCGTCAGCTTTTCCTTGGTCACTTTGGGGTAATGGCGTTTATCTCGTTCTGTCAAACTACGCTTATGGCGTTGGGGAATATGCTCTTTTTGCAGGTTCAGGTGGTGCACCCATGGCTCTTTATGCTGATCTTCTGGACCGCTGGCCTGGTATTTACGTTCTTGATCTATGCCTTAGTGGCAGCGTTTGCCAATCTTGGTAAGGCTATTGCGGTTATTTTGTTAATTGTTCAGGTAACCGGGTGCGGCGGTTCCTATCCGCTGCAGATTCTTCCAAGTTTTGTCCAGGCTTTAAGTCCGCTTTTGCCAGCAACCTATGTGGTAAACGCTATGCGCGCTGCCATGTTTGGCACCTATCAGAATGACTTCTGGATTCAGTGGGCTGGCTTGTTGGTATTCCTCATCCCCGCTGCACTCATTGGACTCGTGCTACGTAAACCCTTGGCTAAGTTCATGAATTGGTACGTGGAGAAAGTGGAATCTTCCTCCATGATAAGTTAAGCCCCAACCCAAGGGGTTGAGGCTTAATCTTAAAGCCTAGTCCTGAGAGATCAGTTTTGAAGCCCAGCGAAATTAGCGATAGCAGGTTGCCACCATGCGCGCGATAGGGAGCTCGGTATCGTCGGTGATGTCTACGGTGTAAAAGCCCAGTTTGCGTCCGGATTTATCTTCTTCGCAGATAGCGGTTAAGACGCTGCCTTTTGGAATATTGAAAAATTCGATGGTATTGCTGACGGCTACCGTTGGTTTCGAGCCTACGTTGCACGCA
>CAJUNI010000078.1 GCA_910587945.1 uncultured Parvibacter sp. | reverse complement strand
CCTTAGGCCATGCTATTGAGACATTGACGGGCTATGGCACCTATTCCCATGGAGCCGCCGTGGCCACAGGGATGCGTTTTGCGGCGCGTCTGGGCCAGCAGTTGGTGGGCACCTCTGCGGAATTGGTAACCACCCAAGACGAGTTGCTGGACAGCTTAGGGCTTCCGCTTATTCAGCTCGAAGCCACCCCCGCAGAAATTCTCGAGGCCATGAAAGGCGATAAAAAAGCCCGCGGAGGCCGCGTGCGCTTCGTGCTTCCCCAAGACATTGGGGCCTGGGAATTGGTAGAGGTTGAGGACGACGTTATTCTGGCAGCTCTTGGGGCGTGGGAGGGACTGCGCTAGAGCTGTATTGGGGTATGCTCGAGTTGAATTAGAAGAAAAGAGCAGGTCATGGCAAAGGTATTACTGATAAACGGCCCTAATCTCAACATGCTTGGCGTGCGAGATCCCGTCATCTATGGCACCGATACCCTCGCTACTATCGAGCGCGAAGTCCAGGCCTTAGGGGCGCAGCGTGGCATTGAGGTGGATTGTTTTCAGTCCAACCATGAAGGGGCGCTGATTGATTGTCTGCATAACGCCCATGGGGTTTATGACGGCATCATCTATAACCCGGGAGCCCATACCCACTATTCCTATGCGCTCCATGATGCGGTGGAGACTATCGATGTGCCCGTGGTCGAGGTGCACTTGTCCGATATTGCTGCTCGGGAAGAGTTCCGCCGTCATTCAGTCATTGCGCCAGCGTGTATTGGCCAAATCAAAGGAATGGGGAAAGCTGGCTATGCGCTCGCCCTGGATCAGCTCCAGGACTATTGGCAGGAGCAGGGCTGGGAACCTCGAAAGGTAGATGCGGGCGAATCCCTCACTCAGGCAACCGCGGAGGAGCTCGGGTTGACCGTAGCTCAAGCCCAGGAAGCTTCCGTCCGGCGTCTGGACAAACTGCGTGAGGTTTTAGCGTCCCAGGAGGCAGAGGGATGCTTTCTTCGCCACACCACCGATATCCAGTGGCTAACGGCCTTTGATGATGTGTTTGATGATGAGGAAGCTCACGGGCTGCTTGTTACTCCCACCGAGGCGCTCTTGCATACGGATTCGCGTTACAGCGAGGCCTGCCAGAAGGCGGCAACGGGGGGTCCGGTGACGGTGGATGTAACGCCCCAAGCCCACAGCACCTGGGTTGCCACCTGCTGGGCCGACCAGAAACTCCCCGCCCAGGCCACTCTCACCATCGAAGACACCCTCTCACTCAAAGAGTATCATCCCTTGGAAGCTGCCCGGAGGGACGGGATATTCGGGTCGCTTCAGGAAACCGATGGGCTTGTGTTGAAGTTGCGCGCGGTCAAAGACGCCACCGAGATCGCCCGATTGAAGGCAGCTCAAGCGCTGACCGATGCTGCTTTTGCCCATATTTGTACATTCATCAAGCCAGGCATGACCGAGCGGGAAGTGGCCTTAGAGCTGGAGTCATTTATGCTGGCCCAGGGTGCTTCTGGTTTGGCATTTCCCTCAATTGTGGCCGCGGGAGCCCATGGGTCATCCCCCCATGCGATTCCCGGGGATCAACGTTTGGAAGCAGGTCAGTGCGTGGTGCTTGATTTTGGGGCACGGTTGGCCGGCTATGATTCCGATATGACGCGGACAGTCTTTTTGGGTACTCCGAGTGCGGCAATGGTAAAAGCCTATGAGGCTATTCGGGCCGCCAATGAGGAAGTTGAGGCGCTGTTGCGTCCGGGTGTGACCGGAGCCGAGGCTCACGCACGGGCGGAAGAAATTCTGAGCGCCCATGGCTTCGCAGGGAAAATGGGCCATGGCTTGGGCCATGGGGTGGGTATTGATATTCATGAGTTGCCAACGTTGTCTCCGCGCAACCCACTGCCTCTTGAAGTGGGCAATGTGGTAACGGTGGAGCCGGGAGTCTATCTGCCGGGAGAGTTTGGCATGCGACTTGAGGATTTCGGAGTCATTACGCCGGACGGATTTGAGGTCTTTACCCAGTCCTCCCATGAGCTTGTGGTGTTGTAAGACCTGCAACTTGCAGTCGCCGGGCCTAAGAACAATAGCGCGCAAGGGGATTGTTACCCTCCTCTTATCGGGTTTTTTCGCGAAGAGGCCCCTGCGTGCGTATAATAAAGCGGTTAATCATTACTGCATTCGCGGGCTGTATTATTCCTCCCGCCCCTATGAAAGGAAGACCTGTGGCAAGTATCTCCACCGCCGATTTCCGTAATGGCATGTGTATCGTCAACAACGGCAAAATGTGCACCATCGTTGAGTTCCAGCATGTAAAGCCTGGTAAAGGCGGTGCTTTTGTGCGCACGAAGCTCAAGGACATCAAGACGGGCCGCGTTGTGGACTACACCTTCAACGCTGGTACGAAGTTTGATTCCGTGCGTCTTGAAACCAAGAAAATGCAGTACCTCTACAATGACGGTGCTGATTACTACTTCATGGACAATGACACCTTTGAGCAGATGGCTATCCCGGTTGATACCGTGGGTGCTGCCACCGACTGGCTCAAAGAGAACGACGAAGCCACGTTGCTCTATGCGGGGGATGAGCTCATTTCCCTGGAGCCCCAGATGTTCGTCGAGTTGGAAGTTACTCACACGGAGCCGGGCTTCAAGGGCGATACTGCTACAAACACCACTAAGCCTGCCACTCTTGAAACGGGCAAAGAGCTCCAGGTGCCGACCTTCATCGAAATTGGCGATGTGCTGCAAATCGACACCCGTGATGGTCGCTTCATCAAGCGTGTCTAATTCTCTCACCTTAAGGCATCACTTCATGCCCCACCGGTAATCTTCGAAGGCTCCGCATTATGGCGGAGCCTTCTTGTAACGAACACCCTCCGATAGGTTCCAAAAGAAGGAGTCCGCTATGGCCGTGACAGTTCCTACATTCAAAGCCATGAAAGAGCAGGGGACGAAGATCTCTATGCTTACCGCCTATGACTACACCACGGCCAAGTTGGTGGATCGGGCGGGCATTGATTCCATTTTGGTCGGAGATTCCTTGGGAAATGTGATCTTGGGGCTTGGATCTACGGTGCCCGTCACTATGGAGGAGATGATCCATCACGCGAAACCGGTAGTGCGGGCTGCCGAGAATGCCTTGGTTATTGTGGATATGCCCTTCATGTCTTACCAGGTGTCGGTGGAGCAGGCGGTGGAAAACGCCGGGCGCCTTATGAAGGAGACGGGTTGTGCGGCCGTGAAACTGGAAGGCGGCCAGGACTATTCTCCCCACATTGCCGCTATTGTGCGTTGCGGTATTCCGGTTTGCGCCCATATCGGCTTGACCCCTCAAGCAGTAAACGCTTTCGGTGGCTTTAAGGTTCAAGGCAAGACAATCGAAGCTGCATCGACGTTGCTCGCGGATGCGCGGGCCGTGGAAGCGGCGGGGGCCTTCGCAGTAGTCATAGAGGCGGTTCCGGCTCCGCTGGCCACGCGAGTTTCCCAAGAGCTCAGTATTCCCACTATCGGCATTGGAGCGGGCAATGGTTGTGATGGTCAGGTACTCGTTGTCCAGGATATGCTGGGTCTCTACGATGATTTCACGCCGAAGTTTGTGCGCCGGTTTGCCGAGCTCGGGTCGGCTATGACCGACGCATTTAAAGCCTATGACGAAGCGGTAAAAGAAGGCAGCTTCCCTGCTCCTGAGCATACCTACAAAATGCCGGAAGGCTTGTTAGACGCTCTCGACGAGCAGGGCGCCAACTAACCTGGCCTAAGCCAAGGGCTCGGATGGGGACGGGGGATTCAAGGCCTCATACCGGGCACCCTTAGTCTTCGCAATACCCATGATTTACAACCGAAGGAGAACACGTGGAACTTATTGAAACGGTCGTTCGGGCAAAAGAAGTGGTCGCCCAATGGAGGGAAGAAGGGCTCACCATCGGCTTGGTACCTACCATGGGTGCTCTT
The DNA here is from genome assembly GCA_910587945.1 of uncultured Parvibacter sp. Taxonomy (GTDB): domain Bacteria; phylum Actinomycetota; class Coriobacteriia; order Coriobacteriales; family Eggerthellaceae; genus CAJUNI01. Next base: position 5,339 of record CAJUNI010000078.1, on the reverse strand, counting down.
CATGAGGGCCACGAAAGCCTCATGGAGACGGCCCGGGCCCAGTGTGATCGCGTGGTGGTGAGCGTGTTCGTAAACCCGCTCCAGTTTGGTCCCAATGAAGACTACGATGCCTACCCGCGCGATATTGCCCGCGATGCCTCCATTTGTGAATCCCATGGGGTGGATGCAATCTTTCATCCGAGCGTAGAAGAAATGTACGGGCCGCTATTCCACACCTTTGTGGTGGAAGAAGTGCTTACCGACACCCTCTGCGGTGCTTCGCGCCCTGTTCATTTTCGGGGAGTTTGTACGGTTGTGACGAAGCTCTTCAATATCGTGCAGCCCCATAAGGCATTCTTTGGTCAAAAGGATGCTCAGCAGCTCGCCATCATTAAGCGCATGGTAGCCGATCTGAACATGAATGTGTCCATTGTGGGGTGCCCCATTGTCCGTGAAGCCGATGGCTTGGCAAAAAGCTCGCGGAATAGCTATTTGAGCCCTGAGGAGCGCCAAGCGGCTTTGGTATTGTCCCAGGCTGTGGCCCAAGGCCAAGAAGCGGTACGCGCCGGAGAGCGTGATGCGGCCCGGCTGCGGCAAGCCATGGTGGCGTGTATCGAGGCAGAACCCTTGGCTTCCATTGACTATGTGGAAGTGGTGGATGGTCAAACCATGCAGCCCGTGGACACCCTCGGTTCCTCGGTGTTGGTGGCTATGGCCGTTTTTATTGGCTCAACGCGCCTGATTGACAACTTCCTTTGGGAAGAATCTGAAGAGGCCTAAGACCAAGCTGTAAAGGGCATGAGTCCGGCCAGCATACTCAGGGCAACGGTCATGCAAGAGCCGAGCCTAGCGAGACGCTCTGGCGACGGAAGCGTAAGTCAAAGATGCCAGGGGAGGGAGCGCTGTTCTCCTGAGCGCTGGCGAGCCAGCAACAAAAAAGCCCGCGGGGAGGGGGTCCCGGGGGCTTTTTGTGTGATGACCGCAAGACGAGGATTGATCATCACTCCATAACGCAAAAGAGAGAGGAGGTCAGGACAAAGGGTGGGGGAACGAGAGAAGTTTTTAAGCGAGGAGAGGAGGTGTTCTCCCGTTCGCTCCCTTCTGTTGACAAAAGTTATAATAGGTTAACTTTCTTCTCTGAGCAAGTAACTAAAGAAAAATAAACCGTGGTTAACAATTTCTCCATAATTCGAAATTTCGACGGGATCGAGGCCTAGCGAAACGCTCACAGCCTCCCTTGTTATCGAGGAGCGGGTTCTCTCTCCAGCGCTCGGAGAAATTCTGAGCTAAACGCTCACGGAGCCCCAGGGAGTGGGGCTTTTGCGCCCGATTATGACCGGCAAACATGGGGATCGTGTTAGTTGTCGGTTAAATCCCGGCTTTGGGAGGGGATGGACAATCCTTCTTCTATAATTTGTGGTTCGATCTTTGTCATATCACCTGTGAAGGGGGTATATCGTGTCACGGCTCCAGATTATGGACACCACCATTCGCGATGGCCAGCAAAGTCTTTGGGCCACGCGTATGCAAATTGGGGAGATGCTACCCATTCTCCCGAAGATGGACCGCGTTGGTTACTGGGCTATTGAGGCCTGGGGCGGTGCTACGTTTGATAGCTGCCTTCGCTTCTTAGATGAAAATCCTTGGGAGCGGTTGCGCTCGATCAAAGCCAACACGCCGAACACGCCACTGGCCATGCTGTCTCGTGGTCAGAACTTGGTGGGTTACAAGCACTACTCCAAAGACATCGTGAATCGGTTTATTCAAGCCGCCCATCGTAATGGTATCGACGTCTTCCGCGTCTTCGACGCCCTTAACGACATTCGCAACGTCATCGACAATGCGGAAGCCATTAAGGAAGCGGGCGCGCATTTTGAAGGCGCTATCTCCTATACCATTTCTCCGGTTCATACCTTAGATAGCTTCCTGGAGTATGGCCAGCAGCTCAAAGATCTGGGCGCAGACTCCATCGCCATCAAGGATATGGCGGGCATGCTCACGCCCTATCGGACCGAGCGTATGGTGAAGGCCTTCAACGCCGAAATCGGATTGCCGATTCATATCCACTGTCACTATGTGGGTGGTATGGCTCCGGCAAACATTATCAAAGCAGCCGAAGCGGGCGCTGCCATTGCAGACACCGCCCATGCTCCCTTGGCCTTTGGTAACTCCCATCCCGCGGTGGAAATGATTGCCGCAGCTTTCCAGGAGAGCCGCTACGATACGGGTCTTGATCTGGATCTGCTGTTTGAGATTTCCGAGTACTGGGAGGAAATGCGCAAGCGCGGCCATTACAAGCGCGGCGTGTCCTCTCTGACTCACATGAAGGTTTATTCTCACCAGGTGCCGGGCGGCATGATGTCAAACTTGGTAAGCCAGCTCGAGATCCAAAAAGCTGGGGATCGTCTGGGTGAGGTTATGGCGGAAATCCCCAAGGTTCGTGCTGAGGTTGGCTATCCGCCCCTGGTAACCCCGCTTTCCCAAATCGTGGGCACCCAGGCCGTGTTCAACGTACTCACCGGTAAGCGTTGGTCCGTTATTTCCCAAGAAATGAAAGACTACGTTTGTGGCTATTACGGCAAGGCGCCGGGTCCAATGGATCCCGAAATTGTGGCTAAGGTTGTGGGCAATGCGGAAATTCTGCCGCCGGATGTGGCTCCCGCAAGCTTGGTGACTACCACCTACGATGAGGTGGCAGCAGAAATTGGCGACTTAGCTAAGAGCGAGGAAGATGTATTGATGTACGCCTTGTTCCCCAACGAGGCGCGTACCTATTTGAGCAAGCATCGCACGTCGGAGAAAGTCGATTTCCTCTTAGAGCAGGAGTCGAGTGGTACCAAGGAGGATGATTACGTGGACATCAACCAGATTCGTGAGCTGGTGCGCGTCGCCGAAGAAAGCGGCGTCGGCGAGATTGTGGTGGAAGAAGAGGGAATGCGTATTGCAGTACGTATGCCTGATGTTATGGCCGCAAGTCCCGTGGCCGCTCAGCCGGTCGCAGCTCCGGTGGTACAGCAGCCGGCTCAGCCGGTGGCTCCGGCTCCGGCCCCCGAGCAGCGCAACGAGGGTCGTCCTGCTCACTGGCAAGCAGTAACGGCACCGATGGTGGGTACCTACTATGAAGCCCCCGCACCGGGCGAGCCGCCGTTTGTGAAGGTGGGCGATGAAGTGGCCGCCAACGAGACCCTTTGTATCGTTGAGGCTATGAAGCTCATGAATGAAATTACGGCTGAAGAGATGGGTACCGTGCGCGAGGTGTGCTTAGAGGATGCAACGCCTGTGGAGTACGGCACCGTGCTGTTCTATATCGAGCCCCACGAACATATTCCTACCGTTGCTGAGAACGACGCTGTGGAAGGAACCTTGTAATGTTCGACAAGATTCTTGTGGCCAATCGAGGCGAAGTAGCCTTGCGCATTATGCGCGCTGCGAAAGAGCTGGGCGTCAAGACGGTAGCGGTCTATTCGACCGAGGATGCGGATACCTATCCGGTGCACTATGCCGATGAGGCCGTTTGCATTGGCCCTGCTCCTGCGGGGAAAAGCTATCTGAATATCCCGAATATTATTGCTGCGGCTCAAACCACCGGCGCTCAAGCCATTCATCCGGGCTACGGGTTCTTGGCAGAAAATGCCGATTTTGCCCGGGCATGCATCGATAACGACCTGGTGTTCATTGGCCCCTCTCCTGAGTGCATTGAATCCATGGGGGATAAGTCTACGGCGCGCGACACCATGAAAGCCTGCGGTGTGCCCACGGTTCCAGGCTCCGATGGTTGCTTGGATACGGTAGAAGAGGCGCAGGCCTTTGCCGATGCTGTGGGCTATCCCGTACTCATCAAGGCTACGGCCGGTGGTGGCGGTAAGGGCATGCGTGAAGTCCATGACCCGGCCGATCTGGAAGCGCAGTACAAAGCCGCTCGAACCGAAGCGGGAGCTGCCTTTGGCAATGACGGGGTGTACCTCGAGAAATTGGTGCTTCGCCCGCGTCACGTTGAGGTTCAGGTCTTAGCCGATGATTTTGGCAATCAGATTTCTCTCTGCGAACGCGATTGCTCGGTGCAGCGTCGCCATCAGAAATTGGTGGAAGAGGCGCCGTCGCCAGCGCTGACCGATGAACTTCGTCGCGCCATGGGCGTGGCGGCCATTAAAGCCGTGCGCGCGGTGGATTACCGCAACGCAGGTACGGTGGAATTCCTGCTGGATCAGGATGGTAAGTTCTACTTCATGGAAATGAACACCCGGGTTCAAGTAGAGCATCCGGTATCCGAGGAAATCACGGGCGTGGATATCATCAAGGAGCAGCTGCGCATTGCGGCAGGAGAGCCCATGAGCTGCGCCTCTCGGGCCCCCTTTAGCCCCAACGGTCATGCCATGGAGTTCCGTATTAACGCCGAGGATCCGGCCCATGGCTTTAGACCCTGCCCGGGCACTATCACGCGCTTTGAGCCTCCGGCAGGCCCGGGAGTGCGCGTAGAGAGCTACGTGCGTACCGGCTCCAAGATTTCGCCGTTCTATGATTCAATGGTGGCTAAGCTCATCGTTCATGGTCAAGACCGTGATGAAGTGTTGGCCCGTGGTCGTCGTGCGTTGGATGAGTTTGTGATCGAAGGCATTGAAACCACCATTCCGTTCCATCAACGAGTGCTAGCCAACGATGTGTTTATTGCCGGTGACGCTACTACCGACTTCATCGAAACGCAGATGGGAGACTTGCTATGACCGAGTATCTGTCCGTTGAAGGTATGACACTAGCTCCGGGTGTGGTGGAAACCATTGTTTCCATCGCCACCTCCGAGGTAGAAGGGGTGGCATCGGTGGGGTCCTACACCACCTCATCACTGCGCTCCATTGTGGCCGCGAAGCCCTCTTCAGCTGGGGTTGAAGTCCAGGTTGACGCTGACAATCACCTGGAAGTAGCCGTGCATATTGAGGTGTATTACGGCTATGCGCTCACAGAAATCGCCGAGCAGGTACGCCAATCTGTGGCTGATGCTTTGCTCGTACAAGTAGGAGTTGACGTAGCCTACGTGGATGTCTTTGTGGATGGCATCCGCTTTGACGGCTAATCCGTTGCAGCTCCTCTAACGACTTTTGAACAGTTCCGACGCTCTTGTCCGCAGCCAAGCTGCTTTGGCAGACACTGAAAGCGGACAGGGAGCGTCTTGTTCCTTGAATTTGAAGCACTATCAGGTACGACAGGAGAGTTAGGACCATGGCATCTCATCGCCACGAGCAACGCACTGCAGGAAGGCGTTGTGCCGTCCAAATGCTTTATACCTCCGAATTGCAAAACACTCCGGTCTCGGAACTTCTCGAAAACGGTCTGGTGCTGGTGGAGAGTGAAACTGAGACCCAAGG
>CAJUNI010000077.1 GCA_910587945.1 uncultured Parvibacter sp. | reverse complement strand
TACTCAATACAGGAGGTGAATAATCCCCAAAAGCACACTTTTTGAGCCTTAACCCCCAAAATGACCGCGTTTGGTGTTTGTGCCACCAGGCCTCCTAGTTCCACTAAGCCTTAGCAAACAAGGCACGTAGTTTTAGTCGCAATCATCTTGGGCTACCGATGTGGTTTCTGCGTGACGAAGTGCAGCAATGGCCTCAGCTTCCTCCAATTCTCCATTGAAGAAATGGCTGTGGTTCAGAATGTCCCCGGGTAGCGCATAGATATCCCCATAGAGTTCTTCCAAAATGGCGGCTTTCTCCCGGGTTGCGTTGCAGGTGACGTCCTCATAGGCCACCCGGTCTAAGGGGAATAGGGCATCGGTGCTAAAGATCCAGCGCGGCATGCGACCGGCAAAGTGATAACTGAAATTGTCGCCACTCCAAATGACCCCAGCATCGGCCCCCTCCGTACCAATACCAAGCGCCTGGGCATCGGTATGAAGCTGGTCGAAATAGCCCTCGATGGCCTGGGCCACGGGGTCATCGGTTGCGCCCCCTTCCCAGTAGGGCTGCTCAGCCCAAGGAGCCAAGGCTTCGTCGGCTTCCATGGACGCGAGCATGGCCTGACGCAGCGCCTCTAGTTGATCGCTCAACGCAGGGTCCGCTGATTCGGTGGCATCAAAGACGAAAATGTCCACAAAGCATGGGAGCGCCGCGTCTCGATAGCGGAACCGGAATTGGCGACACTTCGCATGCCAGTCATAGACCAGCGTGATGCGATAGCGCTCATCATCGGCCAAAATCTCCTGGAGTTTCTCCAGGTCAGCGCGGAGCATTCCCACATCAATATCATCGTCCCAGGGGATAGAGCCCCCGTGTCGTACCGCCCCGAGGAGCGTGCCGTGGGTAATCCAATAGGGCAAGTGGTGCGCCTCGCAAATTTCATCCAAGGCCCCCAAGAGCGTGATATTTGCTTTTTGGAGGAGCCGAAGCACCCCTTCAGCCGGTGCCATTTCGCGAAAGACCCGAGCCTTCGCCTGAGCCACCGTCTCATCTGCCCGGCGAGTGGCCTCCCACAGCAGCCGCTTATCTTGCGCGTCATAGGTGCGCAGCTGATCTTTTAAGGCCCAGAGTTCCGGGAAGAGGCCGTGATCCACCTTATTGTTCAGGTTGCCATTAATGCCTTGGTCAGCCTGATCAATCCGCTGGTCAAGGTGCTCTTCCATGGCTTGAAGCCGATTCTCTAAGGCGCCAAAGCGCTCATCGAGTTCATCAAAGCGCTCGGAAGCTAATTTCCACGTGGCCGCAATTTGTTCGGCCAAGCCCTCAAGGCGCCCGAGTACGTCATCAACCCGCCCATTGAGTTCATCAAAATATTGGGGCGTGGCCCAGAGCTTCGAACGAAATCCATTATTGCCGCTCATAGCGTGCACCTTTCTTTGAGGCCGCAAGAACGTTCATTGTACCAGTGGTTGCCCCCGCAGCCGTCAGCGTGTCAGTTAGCGTTTACCTTCCCCGCCTTCTTTAAGGGTTGCCGCCCCACTATCAGGAATTCTTCGCTGGGTCCAAGCCACCGATACCGCGGACACCAGCCCCAGCACCACAGAATCACCCCGCGGCCCCGCGAACGCCGAATCCTGGACTCAATGCCGACCCCACTCTGGCCCGGTTGTCGTTTCTTTGTCAACTCTATGGCGTTCTCAGCGTTGACCTTTTTCATCACCCATAATGAACCGAGCATGTGCAATGCGGTGGTCCCCTCGTCGGGGGCCGCAAGTTTCAAACCCCGTACTTAAGGAGTGTCTATGGGGCGATCAGGTGGTGGCGGTTTTTCCGGCGGTGGCCGCTCGTCCGGCGGTTTTAGAAGCGGTACACGAACCTCTGGTGGGTTTAGTGGTGGCTCCCGCAGCGGCGGTCGCTCCCGTGCACCCTATAGTGGCGGCGGATCCTACCGGCCCCGCTCCTATGGCTTTGGCTTCCCCTCCATTTTTGCGCCCCGCATTTCTGTAGGCGGCTCCCAGCCCTCTACCCCCTATAGCACCTCTTCCCCGCAAAATGTGTCTCAAACCCCAGGGGCTTCTCCCCAATCAGGGAACTCCGGTTGCGGTACCGTCTTCATTGTGGTGGCCGTCCTTGCCCTCGTTTTATTCCTAGGCGCCATGCTCTTTGGCGGCGGCTGTTCCAGTGATTCCGTGGCCTCTTCCACCCACGAACGCCAGGCACTTCCCGCAGGCACCGCCGAGGTCACCCCGCTCTATGCCGACCAAGACGGCGACTGGATCCATAACGCTAGTGCGCTCGAAGACGGGCTCCGTCACTTTTATGACGAAACCGGCATCATGCCCTACCTCTATATTCTTCCCAATGGTTCGGTAACTTCCATTGAAGAGCTCTCAGGCATTGCCACCCAGGTCTACGATCAGCTCTTTACCGACGAAGCCCACTTTGTCCTGGTGTTCTGCGACCAAAACGATGGGTCCTTCCTGGCAAGCTACGCCATAGGCCAGCAAGCTGACACCATTATGGATAGCGAAGCCATTGGCATTCTCAGCCAGTATCTTGAGGCCAACTACAACAACTACAGCATCTCTGAGGAAGAGATCTTCTCGCGCACCTTCGCCTCCACCGCCGATCGCATTATGGAGGTCACGCCCTCGCCCGCCATCCCTATTGCCATCTGCCTTGCGGTGATCGTCGTGGTGGCCGTTGTGGCCTACCTCATTATCAAGAAACGTAACGACCAGCGGCGTGAAGCCGAGCGTATGGAGCAAATCCTCAATACTCCCCTGGAATCGTTTGAAGACGACGCCGTGGAAGATCTTGCAGAGAAGTATGAGCAATCAGACCCCGACCCCGTAAAGAAGTACGACAAAGTTTGGTAGGCCTGTTTCTCTGGCATCAATCCCGCAACCTGCGGGAAGGAACCCGGCCCTCACCGGCCAGATAGGAGCAACAATGAGCGGAATTATCGATCGTTTCACCACCATCATTAAGGCAAACATCAACGAGCTCTTGGACCGCGCGGAAGATCCCGAGAAAATGGTGGATCAATACTTGCGCGAACTGACCGAAAGTTTGGCTGAGGTCAAGGAAGCAGCGGCTGGCGTTATGGCCGAAGAACAGCGCTGCCGTCGCGAAGTCGAACAGAATCAAACGGAAATTGATCGCTATGACGGCCTCGCCCGCAAGGCGCTAGAAGCCGGCAACGAAGGTGACGCCCGTACGTTTTTGGCTAAGAAGCAGCAACTGGTAGCTCAGGGCGAAGGCCTGCAGGTAGCCCTTGATGCCGCCCAAGCCAACTCTCAGAAAATGCGGGAAATGCACGACAAGCTCGTGGCCGACATTCAAACCTTGAACGGCCGTCGCGCCGCCATTAAGGCGAAGGTTGCCGTAGCAAAAACCCAGGACAAGGTTAACGATCTTGCTTCTTCCGGCGACAGTGCCGCCGGCGCCATTGATGCCTTTAACCGCATGGAGTCTAAGGCCAACGAAATGCTTGACCGCTCCAACGCCATGGCTGAGCTGAATACTCAGGCTGAAGATCCCGCCGCTGATCTTGAGAAGAAGTACGAGCTGGCCGGCTCTACCGCTGCAGTGGATGACGAGCTTGCACGGATGAAAAAGGATATGGGCTTAGCCTAAGGCAGGGGCTCTGGCGCCTGCCCGTGGTGGATACTCTTCCGCGTCAGCCCGCGATCGCACGCGCCCACTGCACCCGGGGCATCCCTGCCCCTCGCTACCGATAGCGTGCCCCTAGAAAAATCCCCCTTTCCTCCAAGAAGAAAAGGGGGATTTTGTTTTGCCCAAGGGTATCGACCAAACGCCTCTCGCACTTCCGTCCGGTTTGCGCGTCAGGTTACTCCCCGGTTTGCACGGGAGACTTCCCTCTCACTCGCCCATGAACCGGGAGTTTACCCACGACACTGGCGTGCACCGCGGTGCGCTACTTCACAATAAGCACGGGCTCGTTGGTCTTATGCAACACCGAGTAGCACACACTGCCCAACATGCCACGCACCGCACCCAAACCACGATGGCCCATCACAATGCAGTCCACATCATGAGCATCGGCAAACAGGGTAATGGCCTCATGGGGAGACCCATTCACGATGGCAATAGACACACGCTCGGCATCGCCCACGATGTCTGCAATAGCTGCCGACACGCGATCGGTCACTTCTTTGACCGTCTCATCGTCGACATCGCTCAGCTCCACCATATCGATGGACTCATCCATCACATAGGACATCCGGGCAGCAATCTTGAACGTCTCGGCGTTGTACTCATGCCAATCCATGACGTTTAAGACGATGATCTCAGCATCGGGAACACCGGCGGTAAGCTCAAGCGCTTGCTGAAGCGCATGACAGGCAGGTTCCGACTGATCAAAAGGAACGAGAACTTTCTTATACATGATTTCCTCCTTTTCTCGACGCTTTCGCTGTCGTCTTATACACCCGGGCCTCTTGTAACTCACTGCCCGCCTCCAATGTGGACGAAACAACTTCCTCCAAGAGTCCTTCCGCCACACAATGATCCAGCAACACCGTCCCCAGCGAGTAAATACTCCACTGCTGCAACGGTTCGCATTGATCAACGGATTCATAGGGAATACGCCAGGGAATGGCCTTGATAATTTCCGCTCCGTTGAGCAGCTGACCGGTTCGCTCTGCTTGTCCCACCAGGGCCACGATCTCTTCGCAGCGGCCTAAATGGCGACCGCGCAATTCTCCAATACGGGCGAGCGGAGACCCCTTTTCCGGGCCATGAGCAATCAGCAAGCGCTCAATGGTTCCCGCCTCAAGCAAGGTTTCCAACCGACGCAAGCTTTCCAGATAGTCTGCCACCGCATCGGTTTCGTCAGGACGCAGCGCAAGCCCAGGTGCCATCAAGTACAGCACCGTATCCCCCGAAAAGCACAGCGGCGTATTGATGCCGGCCAGCGCCACCGACCCCGGCGTGTGACCGGGCAGCTCCAACACGGAGAACCGGTAGTGCCCTACGGTAATTTCATCCCCTTCGCCTACAGCTTGAACCTGATGGCCGTATTCTGCCAGGGGTACGTTTAATTGAAGCGGCGCACAAATTGCCCGGGCGTGTTTTCGCTCAAGGCCCAGTTTTACGAAGCGATCGCACACATAACTGCGAAGCGCCTCGTTAGAGGCACTGGTGCCATCGGCCAGCCCGCGCCGGCTGGCATAGATGAGCGCTTCTTTGGGCACGAAGTCTTTCACTAACCCTGCATGATCAAAGTGCAAATGGGTCAAGAACCAGCGGGCCTTTTTGGGGTCGACACCCAGTTCATCCAGAGCCGCTCCCAAAAATTCAGCGGCCTCTTTGGTGGGCGCCCCCGTATCCACCACCAGCACCTCAGAGCCATCTTTAATTACATAGGCGCTCATTTCCGTGGTGATGACGTTGGCAAAGGGCACGGGCACCCGCCACACGCTCGGCTGATCAGCGATTTTTTCTGCGTAGGTACTCATTTCAGCTTCTCGTTATTCTCCATGACATGGCGCGTCACTATCACCCGCCAGATGACATAGACTCCCAGTACAAAGGCACCAATGTAGCCAAGCACTCCCAAAATGGGCACTTCCAAAAACCGCGGCTCCATATCGGTGGTACACAAAATGGATGAGCCCAAAAACAGGCCGACCGAGATGATCGCCAAAGACAGCCGACCGGCCATGGCATAGATCGTTGCCAGCATTTTGTCGGGGATATCGATATTGCCCTTCAAGGTGAGCTGGCCTTTATCGAGCATGTCGAGGGTATCGGCCACCTGAGTGGGTATCTTCGACAAGGACTCCAAGGAGTTCACCGTTTGAGCCATAACGGCAACGGCCTTGGCTTCAAGATTCTTCGGCTGGAATTCCTCATGAAGCACATGCTTGTTAACCACGTCGGCCACCGAAATGGTGGGGGCCAGATGCATGATCAGGCCTTCTAAGGTCATAAAGCCGCGCACCAACATAGAAACCGACGGCTTCATGACCAGGTTTTGGGTGCGCAAGATTTCCACCACTTCGCCAAAGACTACGCCGATATTGATGTCTTTGACTTCGGCAGTGCCATAGGATTTCAAAAGCTGGTCCATTTTTGCCAGCAGAGCGCCATGGTCTACTTCGCCATAACTGGTAGATAAACCCACCACCGCTTCCTTGAGTAAGTAGCCATTGTTAAAGGCCACGGCGCGGAACATGTCTTGGACTAAGCGACGATCCCCGTCGGTCAGGGTTCCAACCATGCCCAAATCGATCCAAACAATTTCTTTATCGCGGATGATGAGGTTGCCGGCATGGGGATCAGCGTGGAAAAAGCCGTAGTCCAGCACCTGGGATACATAGCTTTGAGCCACTCGATTGGCCAGGATCAATACATCATCGCCCTGGGCTTTAAGGGCCGCCACATCATCGATGGTCGGGCCCACCACATACTCCATCACCAACACGGACTCACAGGAAAGCCGCGGATAGGGACGTGGACAGGTAACACCCTCCTGATCGGCCAATACGCCTCGGAAACGCTCCAGATTGGAAAGCTCTACCCGAAAGTCCACTTCATTGGCCGTAGTGCGATCGAGCTCCTTCACCATGTTGTCCAGGCTGCGCAAAATCGTTTGATCCGATGAATGCAGCTCCAGAATAGCCAGCATGTGCTTCATGAGCATGATGTCTTCCATCATCTGCTCTTTAATACCGGGACGACGCACTTTTACGGCCACGGTGGTGCCATCGAGCAAGGTCGCCTTATGCACCTGAGCGATTGACGCCGCCCCTAACGGCTTTTCAGAAATGGTGACAAAAACCTCATCCCACGGGCGTCCATAGGCGCTCGAAATACATTCCAACACTGTGTCGTAGGGAAGCGGCGTGGCATTGTCTTGGAGTTTCTCAAAGGCTTGACAATAGCTAGCCGGCAAGAGATCCGTACGATTCGAGGCCAATTGGCCAATTTTTACGTAGGTGGGACCTAGGGCTTCGAGGATATCGACTGCCTTCTGGGGCGTCATACCCTTGGTGACCTGGTAGTGGCGCATGATGCGTAAGATCTCGCCCATACGCTTACTGGAAGTTTTGTCGTGGACGGTGATAGCGGCCACATTTATGAGTTCTTCGAATGTTGCCATGAATCCTCCTATCCACGACCCGAGACCAGAAATGATGAGTTACTACCTCTTGGTTAGCTTCATGCTACCAGTCTCCCCAGGTCCTGCGTGCCCCTAGCCGCCCCATGACAACGAGTTGTTAGAGAGCCTTGATGCGGCTGCGACTGAGCAAGATATCCTCCATCCGTTCAGCAGGGCGCACGGAATCAAACCCCCGTCGCGACCGAACCGCGCGCCACATCTCGCGAGCCCGCCCATCTCACACAAACACTGCATCCCTCCGCTTGGCCCCACGCTTAGCCCCTGGCAAAACCCCGAAACCGCCCTCCGCCCTACCTTACATAAGTGGCGATTGCGTAAAACATGACCAGAAAGCCTGCGAATTGGCCTTCACTGTGGCAAACTGTAGCTTTACTATGCAGCCGATAAGGCAGATGAAGGAGAACCAATGGGCTTCTTTTCCAAAATGGAAGGCAGAATGGAAGACACGGTGGAAGGCGCTGCTGAGCGCATGTCCAAAACACCGCTCTCTCCCGTGCAAATTGCCAAAAAGGCCGAGAAGCAAATGCGCCGTGAAAAGATGGTAGGCGCGGGCAAGCAGTATGCCCCCACGCTCTACACCGTCTTAGTAAACGAAGATGATGACGCCCGTCTTTTTGGCTACTACCCCACCTTGGCGGGAGAAACCGAAACCTACTTGGCAGCAAAAGCCAGCGAACAAGGGCTCATCATGGATGGTCAGCCGTTGGTGCGCTTCATTGTGGATGAAACCCTCCGCCACGGTAAGTTCGATGTCGTGGCCGAAATGGTAGCCGCCCCCCTGGTAGCCCAGCTGCGCCAAGAAGAAATGGAGCGCTACGGCATTGCTACCCCGAAGCCCGTGCGTCCCGCTTCTCGCCCCCGCCCGGCCGCCCCAGCACCCGCGCCCGTCAACTATGGCTACGACGCGATGGATGCCTACGGCGGCGATGGCACCTACAACCAAAATGGCGCTGAAGATGGCTATTACGAGAACCCAGCCGACAATTATGGCGCTCCCCGCGGTGCCCACGGTGCCCACGGAGCTCCTGCTCAAGGCCCGGCATTTTTGTACGACATCTCCAACGACAGTGCCTATGAGCTTACCGCCAACATCATGAGCATCGGTCGCGAGTCCTTCAACGACATCGTGGTTCCCGATATCAATGTGTCCCGCACCCATGCTGAGCTGCGCCATCAGCCCGATGGTAGCTGGGTTATCTCAGACCTTGGGTCCACCAACGGCACGTTCCTCAATGGTCGCCAGGTCAAAGCTTCTCCCCTTAATGACGGAGATCGACTTACCCTAGGCGCCACTAATTTTGAGTTCCAGATAGACTAGCTTTTCCCGGTTCGTCCCAGCGGCGAACCGGTTTTCCGCTCCCTGGCAACAACCGCACCCGAAACGCCTAAGGATTGCCCGTGATCGACGTCGTATTACTCATCGGCCGCTTATTGTTTGTGGCATTACTCTATCTCTTCCTGTTCGCCATCATGCGAACCGGCATTGGCCTCGTGCGCGGTCAGCGCAAGAAAGAACGGGTCTGGACACTGTCGGTAGAGCGCGGCCCAAAGGAACTCCGCGGTGTTTCTATCACCGTCCATGGGCCTGTCATTGTCGGGCGCTCCCCCGAAGCTGACATTGTGATTGGCGCGGGCTATGTTTCTGGTCGTCACGCGCGGTTCCAGCTTATGGGCCAAAACCTTTTTGTAGAAGATCTTGGCTCGCGCAACGGCACCTATGTCAACAATCGCCAAATCACTGAGCCGACGGCATTGCGCGACAAGGACGTCGTGACCGTGGGCGATGTTTCCATTCGCGTGAGGTATGCCTAATGGCTGGCAAGTTACACAAGCCCATTCCGCTTTTTGGCAGCCGCACCGACGTCGGCTGCATTCGCGAGCACAACGAGGACTCCTTAGCCGTTGAGCCCCCGCTCTACGTTGTCTGTGATGGCATGGGCGGCCATGCGGCCGGCGAAGTGGCCTCCGAAATTGCCGTGCGCGTCATTACCGAGCGAGCACCCCAACATGCGGATGCTGAGGCCTTAGGCCAAGCGGTCGAGGAAGCAAACCTGGCCATCATTCGCGCTGCTCACGAAGGGCGCGGCAAAGAGGGCATGGGTACCACCTGCACGGCAGCCATCTTAGAAGGCGAACGTCTGGTGCTTGCCCAAGTGGGCGATTCCCGGGCCTATCTTTTGCATCACGGTCGCCTTCAGCAGGTAACTCGCGATCATAGTTTGGTGGCCGACCTGGTGGATGCCGGCCAAATCACCCCCGCCGAAGCGCGCATTCACCCCCAACGCTCCATCATTACCCGCGCACTCGGGTCTGATC
>CAJUNI010000076.1 GCA_910587945.1 uncultured Parvibacter sp. | reverse complement strand
CCTCAAAGGCCGGCAGATCTCCCATCTCAATGGCTTCCTGTTCGAGGTAGCCAATGCGCGCCCCTTTCGCAAAAAGGACACGACCCTCATCGGGATCAATTTCCCCCGAAATGATATTGAGTAGCGTCGTTTTGCCAGCCCCATTGGGCCCTACGAGCGCAAGGCGATCATAGTCTTCCAAACGAAACGTTACATCGTGGAAGAGTTGACGGCCTCCATAGGATTTCGAGAGGTGTTCGGTTTGTAGAATCACAGATATTCCTCCATGCCAGGACCGGCATTCACCGGCGGCACGTCTTTTTCTTTTAAGGGATTTGCCTCCAAGGGGAAGCGCATCTCGGGATCGTCATCATCGGCTTCGTTCACTCGCTTTGCCGTGTCATCCGCATCAGGAAGAATGGCGTTCAAGAAGATGCCGGCCACAGAGCCCACCGCTAATCCGGAGAGCGAAATGGTGATAGCCCCGGCAGGGATAACAATGGCACCTGCCGCGCTATAGGAAATACCCAGGGAAAGTACGAGCACGATAGCGCATACTAAAACATTGCGGCTCTTCATAAAGTCGACGTGATTCTCAACCAGATTGCGAATACCAACCGATGAGATCATGCCATAGAGCACTAACGATACACCGCCAATAACGCAGGCAGGCATAGCAGAAATCACCGCCGCGAATTTAGGACAGAAGGAAAACACGATAGCGAAGCAAGCGGCAAGCCGTACTACGCGAGGATCGTAGACGCGGGTCAGAGCAAGAACGCCGGTATTTTCACCATAGGTTGTGTTAGCGGGAGCACCAAACAACGACGCCACAAACGTAGCAAGGCCGTCACCGAGCAGGGTGCGATGCAAACCTGGATTCACAATGAAGTTGCGATTTACCGTGGAGGAAATGGCCGACACGTCGCCAATATGTTCAATGATGGTGGCAAAGGCTAGGGGCATGATCGTGATGATAGCCGTAATGGCTAAACCGGAATCAAAGCCCGGGCCGAAGAGAGCAAACACGGTGTTATCCCACAGTACCGGCAAACCAATCCAGGGGGCCTCAATCACGGATGTGAAATCACATTCGCCCAGGAGTGCTGCTACCACATAGGAAATGAGCACACCTAAAAGAATAGGAATGATCTTTACCATGCCGCGGCCCCAAATGTTGCAAGCCACAATAACGGCAATAGCCACCACGGCCACAAACCAATTGGTTTCGCAGTTTGCAATGGCCGAGGATGCCAAGATAAGGCCAATGGCAATAACAATCGGACCGGTAACCACGGGCGGGAAGAAGCGCATGACCCGGGTGGGACCAAAAATCCTGAAAAGTGCCGACAGAATGAAGTAGAGCAGCGCCGAGCACGCTACACCCAAACAGGCATAGGGTAAAAGCTCCGGCTCCCCCGCAGGGGCAATGGCTGCATAGCCAGCAATAAAGGCAAAGGATGACCCCAGAAACGCTGGCACTTTTCCTCGGGTTATGAAGTGGAACAGGAGCGTACCCAAACCAGCAAAGAGCAACGTGGCCGAAACCGAGAGGCCTGTGAGCACCGGAACCAGAATCGTTGCGCCAAACATGGCGAACATATGCTGGAGCCCAAACAGCGTCATTTTTGGCGCACCAAGCGATCGCGCATCGCGGATAACGTCAGGGCTGTCTTGAGCACCCATAGTAGGGATTGCTTGCTCCTCTGTGGTCATGGAGATCTCCTTTGCCGATTGTTCAGAAGCCAACTGCACATTATACGGTACCAACTCCCCCACTGAGCGCAGCTATTGGCCTGAGGATAGGAGGTAGTGCCCAGCGTCCTGATAGTTCCTCTGTTCTGTTGCAAATACGCAAATGTCTGGGAGATTACCTAGGCAACCGATCAGGGTTTGCCGGGACCAATGAGTTAGTTGATTGCCGACGGACATCGGGGCCCCAGCCGTTCATTCCATGAAGATGCCATGAATGCAAATTTGATTCTTGCGCTCGAGGTGAGGCAACGGTAATATAGTCAAACGCTGTCAGCCCTTTGGGTTGACAACATAACTTCGGTCGCTTGGCTCAGCGGGAGAGCATCGCCTTCACACGGCGGGGGTCACAGGTTCAAATCCTGTAGCGACCACCACATTTTCGCAGGTCAGAGGGCACATTGCTTTCTGGCCTGTTTTCTTTTTCCCGTCACCCTACTTCGTTACGAGGTAAATGCGCTCGGGTGGAATATGGATCCAAAGTTCATCGCCTTCTTGGGGAAGCCAGGAACTTCCATCCTTGGATGTACGCCAGAACATATGCTGATGCAAATAGGTCATCTCGTTATCCATACGCTCCACCGCCGGCGGATCCTCTGGGTTTCGATCCAAAAATCCCACTAACGCCATACGCTCAAATCGCGCATCGCTCACCCGGTCCACGCGGACACGGAAGTTATTCACACCCGGACCATCTGCCACACGAATGTAATTTGCGCGAACCCCCAAATAGCGAACATCGGAAGGCACCGGCTCTTCTGTGGTGAGCGAAATGCCCCAGGAAGGAACGTGAACCTTATAGGGTTCCTCGTAAACCACTGCAGGCGCATTCTTGCAGCCGGACAGCTTCAAAGCCGCTTCGGACTGCGGGTGATGAACCAAGTCTTCGCCCGAATCTATTTCCATAATGGCGCCACCATCCACCACCGCAATGCGATCGCAGAAACGCAGCGCCTCGTCGATGTCGTGACTCACATACAAAATGGTGCCCTGGAATGCGTCAAATAAACTCACCAGGTTTTGCTCAAGCACTCCTTTTAAGTGGGAATCGAGGGCGGAAAACGGCTCGTCAAGCATAAGAATGCCCGGTCGTGCAGCCAACATTCGAGCCAATGCCACTCGCTGCTGCTGACCACCAGAGAGCTGAGAGGGATAGCGTTTCTCAAACCCCTCTAGACCAAACCGGTGAAGTTCTTCGGCAATAATGCGGGCCCGCTCTTCCTTAGAAACCTGCTTAGGGATCCCCGCGCCCACGTTGTCTTCCACCAATAAGTTGGGGAATAGCATGTAGTTTTGAAATAACAGGGCGGTTTTGCGCTGTTGCGGCGTGAGATTAATGCGCTGCTTTGAGTCGTAGAACACCGTGCCATTGACCACAATGCGGCCTTCATCAGGCGTTTCAATGCCTGCAATACAACGCAGCGTTAAGCTTTTTCCACAGCCGGAAGCTCCCAGAAATCCCAAGGTTTCATCGCCAGCTTCCACCGCAACGTCAAGAGTAAACGCTCCGAACTGCTTTTTGATAGCTAACTCTAAACTCATGAGACCTCTCCGCTTTCCTGTGACACAGCCTGGGCCGTCTTAGCTTCGCGACGTGCTTTTCTACCCCGCGCCACTTGACCTTTTGAAACCGTAGCGCGTTCTCGATATTTCGTCGTATGGCGGCTCCACAGGTTGATAAAGAGGATCACGATAAAGCTAAAGACCAGAAGCACAATGGTCCAGAACCACGTAGCCGCCTGATTGCCCCCCATCCACTCGTAATAGATAGCAATAGGAATGGTACGGGTTATGCCAATTTGATTACCCGCCAAAAAGAGCGTGCACCCAAATTCACCCAGGGCTCGCGCAAAGGCCAAGACGGTGCCAGCCGCAATAGAAGACCAAGCGAGAGGCATCATCAAACGGAAGAAGATTTTCGCGTTGGACCAGCCTAAGGTACGAGCAGCATCCATCATATTGGGATCAAGGTTTTCAAAGGCGCCCCGGGCACTGCGATACATCAAAGGGAAAGCCACGACCACGGCCGCAATCACCGTAGCCTGCCAACTAAAGATCAAAGGGAAGCCGATATCGATAAACCATTGGCCAAATCCCGTATTGCGGCCTAACAGCATAAGCAGCAGAAAGCCGCAGACCGTAGGGGGAAGCACCATGGGAATCGTAAAGATGGTATCGAAGATATCTTGAGCTCGCTTTGAAATACGCATCGTGAAATAAGCAGCGGCGAGCCCCAGAATAAAAATGAAGATGATGGCAACACCGGTGGTTTTGAGGGTTACCCACAAGGGCGAATAATCCATGGTGCTCAAGAATGTCCCCAGGGATTCCAAAGCAGTAGGTTCTGCCGCAATATGCGCCTCGTCAGCGGGAACTAAGCGACAACTATCAATGTTGCCCGGCTTGACGACATCAGTAACATCTTCGCCATTACTGCCAATGATGGTGGCATAGCTGCGTCCTTCGCGTAGTTCTTGCCCAAAGGAGAAGACCACCCCTTCTACAGTCAACGACGGCTCTGAAGTGAAATACCAAGGGTCATCGGCGGAGATGCGCACATTGCCCTGGGCTTGGCCCGCATCCAAAGGAATCAGGAAGTCCTTCAAGGTCTGCTGATCCGCCTCGCGCGTAAGATCAATGTCAAATTCCGCACACCAAGAGGCGGGCACATAGACCACCACCCCGAGCCCGCTATTGATAGCCACCAACAGATCCGGACTATCAACCTGATAGCTATAGCCATGGTAGCCATCATCAAAGGCGCGGTTGCTCCCTACCTGAGCACGATAAAAATCCGCCACCGCATAGGCGCAGCCTTCCATGCGGGCAGCATCGCCATCGGCTGAAATATCCACCGGTTCTGCTTGAGCAGTTGAATCGCCATTGCTTTCGGCAAAAGCTGCCCTCGGCGCAAGACCCATCAAGAGACCACTGCACAGCAGCACTCCTAAAAGGATCGCGAGGATTTGTCTAGTTGTAATGGAGCGAAGCTGCCGACCCCTCATTTTTGCACCCATCCCTGCCATGCAACCCCTTACGGCAAAGAAGGGCGACACAAAAGCCGCCCTTCTTGTGTTTCAGAACGCTTGAAGGAATTCTACCTGTTATGCAAGCTCGAAGCCCCACTTCTGCCAAATCTTTTCGCAGTCAGGGTCCGTCAGGCACCACTCCAGGAACGCTTGAGCAGCTTCTGCATGAGCTGAATCCGCACAAACTGCACCCGGATAGGTAATGGCTTTATGGGTGTCATCGGGGACAATGCTTACTACCTCCACACCGCCAAAGCGATAAACATCCGAGGTATAGACCAGAGCCAAGTCCACATCCCCCGTCTCAGCATAGCGGCATACATTGCCCACAGAGCTACCCAGCGTCACTTTCGGCTGCAAAACCTCTGAGAATTGGCCACCTTTGCCC
Source organism: uncultured Parvibacter sp. (assembly GCA_910587945.1). GTDB lineage: Bacteria > Actinomycetota > Coriobacteriia > Coriobacteriales > Eggerthellaceae > CAJUNI01. The sequence continues at coordinate 5,023 of CAJUNI010000076.1, read as the reverse complement.
GTAGCATCTTTGCCCGTCGCACCGTTAGGCTCAACGTAGGCACCCACGGTCGTCAACGACTGACAAGCATAATTACCAGCCGGCACGTTTTCATCTCCAATAGCCACGGTGTAGGCACCCGATGCAATGTCTTGGAGCGTGATGTCACCTAGCGTGTTTCCCTCTTTGGATACCACTACCAGCTGATTTGTGAACATGGTCTCGTTAGTATCGGCATTCACATAGCCTTCGGTCACCGCCGTATCCATGGTGCTCTTAGAGGCCGTAATAAGGATGTCCGCATATTGACCGGCGCCAAGCATCTCGTTCAACGTGCCCGAAGCTTCATATTGCGTATCAGCAAACGTGACCTGAGGGTTCTGGGAGGTGTAGAGCGCTTGGGCTTCATCCATGGCCTTCGTTAACGAGTTTGCGGCGAAAATCTGCAACTGCACCTCTTTGGCAGGTTGCTCTGCCTGGGGCGCCTGCGCACTCTCATCGCTCTTTTCTGATGCTTGCTGATTGCCTGAGCATCCGGCCAGCCCCAGTAGGGCAGCAAGTGCGAGGGTGGCCGCAGCAACCACGACGTTCTTCTTTGCGAACTTCATCCAAACCTCCCAAAATCTCAGTGATAGCCCGTCCTTCAGGGAATGCAACAAAGCCCTCGAAGAATCTATGACCGATTTGCATAACTATATGCAATCCAGAATATTATTCATGTTTAAGTATAATGTCAAACGAGAATATTCTTATCCTCCCAAATAATTCCCCCACCGGGTTAAAAGTCATCATATTTGGTCATAGAGTCTCCAGGCCATCAAGCCCTGCATTAAGACTCGGGGTACGCCAACGTCCCAAAGTAAAACGGCAGACCACAAAGCCTGCCGTTTCGTATTTTGACCCTAAGGTGAGATCTTAATAACCCCAGGACGGAACCTCCAACTTCAGAAGATCAGTGTTGCCATAAGGCTTGCTTCGCGTTATTCCGCTTCCCCAGCATCACGGGCTTGCTCCACTGCCCCTATACCCACTTTGGGGATACGTACAAGCATGAGATAAAGCAGAAACAGCGCCACCACAGCAAGAATAATCCAGACCAATGGCCGTTGTACCAATAGCGCACTCACCGCCATAACCGAATAGGACACCAACAGTATGCGAGCCTTCGTACCAAATGGAATTCCGCCCGCCTGCTTAAATGCCTCTACATAGGTCTTATAAACTTTTGTAGAACAAATCCAGTCATGGCAACGTGGAGAAGAACGCGCGAACAAAAAAGTGGCGAGAAGCACCAGAGGTGTTGTAGGTAACACAGGGACGAATATCCCGATACATCCAAGACCAAACGCCAGCCACGCCACGAGTAGCGTAATCCCCCGGGTAAATCGATTCACAGCGATCTCGTTTCTACGCGTTGACTATCACCAAAGCACCCCATTGACGCCACTCAGCTGAGATCCACCAGGCCTGTTATATCCAACCACCATCACAGCACCACTATTGTTCTCTTGCGAACTGAGGTGAAATTCTGGGTAGGATAGCATGGATTACACAGACCGCCTATCGCCCTCGCGTGGTGAATTATCTACCCTCTTTAGTTCTTTTCTCTAATCCCTCTCCAATTCACGAACGAAAAACTCCTCTATACTTCTCTTTCATGGCAATAGCCTCTATTTGATCTATCTCCCTGGCAGAAAGGGTGTGTTATGACTGCTTCCTATCCTATGCAGATGGCAGAACGCGAATTGACGCTGGAAGAAGCTCTTGAGATTCTTGACGAGGGCGAATATTGCGTAGTATCTACCGTAGATGAAGACGGCACCCCCTATGGTGTTCCGCTGTCCTATGTCATGATTGACGGGAGACTCTACATTCATACCGGCAAACGTCCCGGACACAAAATCGACGACTTCCTGCGCGATTCTCGCGTAAGCGTTGCAGTAGCGTCTGAAATTGAACCCTGCTACGAAGAAACCTTCTTTACCACCCGCTTTGCCTCAGTAGTTGCCCAAGGCACTATTGCGCCTGTGGAGAGCGAAGCGATGGTGCGACGGGTACTCGTTGAGCTTTGCATGAAATACTTACCTCAATTCAAGGACGAAATTGGCGGAGCTATTCAGCGCGAAATCGACACCACCGCCGCGTGGGTTATCGAATTTAGCGAAATCCGTGGCAAAGCGGGACGTCGACTCAAGAAGGCTTAAGTCTTCGCTGCGCCAGAGGTTGTAGGCCAGAAGTTGAACCAGCAACTGCGCAGTTGAGAGACCTTCCTAAGCACCGCGCAGACCATCAAACGACACTCCTTAAAGAAAAGGATCTTATGGCCGGAATACTTGCACTGTAAAGAACTGTTGTCCTTGCCCCACTGGCTTTTCGAAAGCAGGGGTAAATGCAACTCATAGTTTCGCTCTATGGCACCTAATGACACCTCAAATTGGTGGTCATCAATAGGGCGCAACTGCATGCTATTCCCCATTATTGTTAACCATAGATCCTCCTGAGGATTTCCCATGACAACCCCTAGAAAGCATCCTGCTTCCCCAGAAATCACCCCTGTCAATCCTGAACCCACACTGAGCGCAGCGGGTCTGCCTTTGGCAAAAAACTGGCTCGCCATCATTGCCTTTATTTGGCTGGGACAGGCGGCCTCTATGATTACGAGCTTTGCGGCAGGCTATGCCATTGTGTGGTATGTCACTGAAAGCACCGGAAGCGCTCTTGTCCTTGCCGCCATGAATATGATTGCCATGCTACCCATCGGACTTCTCTCTCCGTTCGGTGGCATTATTGCTGACAAGCACAATCGCAAACTCATCATGATTGCAGCCGACGGTGCGGTGGGTGTGATATCCCTTTTGGCTGCGCTCATCGTGTTGGCAGGCGAAGTATCCATTCCACTTTTGCTGGGTGTCTGTCTTCTACGCGCAATTGGGCAGGCCTTCCATAGCCCCGCCATGATGGCTGCGATGCCCATGCTTGTTCCTGACAAGCATCTTCTGCGCATCAATACCCTCGATCAACTCCTGTCCGCTATCGCGAACATCGGAGCTCCCGCTTTTGGCATTTTCCTGTACACCACCCTGGGCTTTTCTGCGGTGCTATTCCTCGATTTCTTGGGCGCGTGCATTGCCGTAGGAGGTCTTCTCTTAGCAAAAATACCTACCGTCATTGATCCCACCGCTACCCAACAACATGCCTTGGCCAATCTCAAAGATGGCTGGCAGGCCATAGCCCGCACCCGAGGTCTTGTCGTGCTCCTAGGCGGCGTTACCCTGGGTATGATGATATTTGGCCCGCTTTCTGCCCTCTGCCCCCTTATGGTGCTCGACCACTTTAATGGCAATGGCTATATGGCGTCCTTAGGAGAAGCCGCTTTTGGCATTGGTATGTTGGTTGGCTCGCTTATTCTCATGGTGTGGGGTGGTGGCAAACGACTCGCCGGACTCATTACCTTAGCAGCAGTGCTTGTAGGTAGTACTACCGCAGTCTGTGGATTGCTTCAGCCAAACCAGTTCACGCTCTACATCATCATGTTTGGCCTAATGGCCCTCGCCTGCGCCTGGTTCAATGGCCCTCTCATGACTCTCGTTCAGCGTCATGTTCCCGACGATAAAATGGGCCGCGCCATGGGACTTCTAACCGCCGTAATCGGCTTAGCCGCCCCTATCGGCGTAGCCATTGGAGGAATGGTTGCGGAGTCCATCGGGATTACACCATTTTTCTTCTGGGATGGCGTTGCCTGCCTACTCTTAGGCATCGTGCTCTACCTACCCCGCTCGGTTCGGGCCCTGGACGCAACCGACCTACAAGGTCCACTCCAATAACCGGCTTAGGAATAATCCTTCCTCTAGCTCATTCTTATAAACAAAAAGGACTGGAAGCGTTCCCTTCCAGTCCTTTGTTAGCGATTACTCTTTCTCGAGAACCTAACCCCTACGTCCCTGCGGGACGAAACGCCGGCAAACCCTCTGCGCCCGACGCCAATTGACTGCGGAATCGTTCGGCCATAATGGCATTGCGTGTGTTCCAAGTTGCCCCAGTAACCGCATCCACCAACTCTGCAATCTCATCTTGAGATACCTGACTGAGTTTTTGGCTCTGGGCTCGATCCGCAGCGGCGCTCGAGCCGTCAAGGCCATCCCCGCCATCCAGAGTTCGGGCGGTTTCATTAGGGGCAGTCATGGGTTATTCCATCCCTCTCAAAATGCTACGTCTTAAAGAAGCTACGCCTGAGCCGGCACCGCATCGGGAGCTTCTGATGCGCGCTCCCCCGTAATCTTTCCTGCTAATCCGCCAGCCATGGGATCGCAAAGGAAGGCCACGATCACGATGGTGGGCCAGAATTGCAAGCACAGCCCCACAAACCGATCGAACAGATTAACGGCCATGAGTTCTCCAGTCATGGTGGAAAGCGCCATGGTTTCACCTACGCCCGTCATGAAAGCGGTCATGACAATACCTAAGAACAGCATGATGAGCGTGCTGAAGAACACATTCTGAATCAGGCGGAATGCAACACTACCAGGGCGCGCATCATAGTACACGGCACAAGCAGCGGCGATACGTCCCAAAGGAACCACCGCCGTCACCACAAAGGAAGTGACAAACGCCACACCAAAACTCATCGCGTAAAAGACGGGATCGATGTGCGGCATCCCTTGGGTAATGGTTAAGCACAAGCACAGAACTGCAGCTACAAATAGGGAGAAAAACAGTCCGTAAATTATGTAGTACTTCTTGCTATGCATAGGAATTCTCCTCACTAGGAGGGGACCTGGCGTGAGGCCCCCTCCCCAAGCGGGTTAGCTAACTACAAAGAGCGTCTTCTGCTTTTCATCCATGCGCGCAGAAAGCTCTGCAACCGGGCCAAACTCGATGCAATGGGATTGGCAATGCTGCACGCAGGTTGGCACTTTCCCCATCCCGCGACGCATGGCGCAGGTGTCGCATTGCTTCGTAGGGATCGGAAGATAGGAGAACTGCCAATTCTCTTCCGCCTCATCACCAATCGGCCAAGGACCAATTTTCACGACCTTGATACCGG
>CAJUNI010000075.1 GCA_910587945.1 uncultured Parvibacter sp. | reverse complement strand
CACCACCACTGCCTGCGCAATTAGCTAATACCACAACCAAGACAATAAGGATCGCAACAAGGGCAATGCCGCCAATGATGAGAATGGTTTTCCGATTACCCCTCTTTGGATCCTGCGGCGCTTGGCCATAGAGTTGATTCTGTGGCGCATAGCCATAAGATGGATCTTGTAGCGTTTGTGCATATAGCTGATCCTGTGGCATTTGGACATAGGGCGGCTCCTGCGGCGCTTGGGCATAAAATGGGTCTTGCGGAACAGAGCCATAGGAAGCTGGTGCCGGCTGAGCTTGCGGGATGGCCCCCGAGGCACCGGGCGCCGGCTGAGCGGGCACTGCATTCTGAGGCGTGCCACAAACGCCGCAGAACTGAGCGCCATCAGGTAGCTGGTTGCCACATTTCGAGCAAAACATATTCCTCTCCATTCTTAAGGAACGTACCTAAGCTCGCTTGAAGTCCAACCCCGAGCTTCCCCGAGGAGGATAAAGGGTCCAAACGAGCCTGTCAGACTATCCTCATTATTGCCCAGAGCTGCTTAAAAAATTGCGAAACTTTCCATTGCGTCTTGGACTGAGCCCGAAACCAGGCCACGCATTTACCTCTTCAGCGCGAACAAGAACCACCCGTCGTCGACGCCCTCAGCTTGGGCAGCCACCTGGGGCCAGCCCACAAAACCTCTTCGCTCCCAACCGGCTCCCGCGCACCCCTAGTGCGGCTCCACCATGGTAAGGGAAATACGGCCCCGATCGGTATCTACGGCTTCCACCCATACATCCACGGTATCTCCTACCGCCACCACATCACTCGGGTGCTTCACAAAGGATGAAGACAATTTCGAAATATGAACGAGGCCATCTTGCTTGACGCCGATATCCACAAAGGCGCCGAAGTCCACGACATTGCGCACGGTTCCCGTCAAAGCAAGGCCTGGCGTGAGGTCTTCCATAGATAAGACTGCGCGGCTGAAAACCGGAGCGGGTGCATCATCGCGCGGGTCACGACCCGGTCGTTCTAGCTCCTCTACAATATCGTTCAATGTTGGAACGCCCACTTCAAGCTCTGCTGCCAACGCTGAAAGATTCCCCAATTTGGAGCGCAGGTTCCGTTGTTCATCAGGCGCTAAGTCGCGCGGGTTAAGTCCTGCTTTTTTGAGCACCGCCTTTGCAACGTTATAGCTTTCCGGATGCACGGCCGTATTGTCTAAGGGCTCACTTCCCCCTTGAATGCGCAGGAAGCCGGCGCAATTCTGAAACGCCTTAGGCCCCAGCTTCGCCACTTTCTTTAGCTCCCGGCGGTTGGTAAATGGTCCTTGTTCTTCGCGCCAGGCCACAATGTTGTGGGCAATAGTGGGCGTGATGCCCGCCACGTAACTCAAAAGACTGGCGCTTGCGGTATTAAGGTCTACGCCGACCTCATTCACCACGCGCTCCACCACCCCTGCCAACGTTTGCCCTAAGGCCTTCTGGTCCAGGTCATGCTGGTATTGGCCCACTCCAATGGATTGCGGAGGAATCTTCACCAACTCTGCCAGCGGATCCTGAAGACGGCGTCCCAAACTGAGTGCGCCGCGGGTGGTCACATCCAAATCGGGATGCTCAGCACTGGCCACTTCAGATGCGGAATAGACTGACGCTCCGGCTTCGTTCACGATGGTGTAGACCACGGGCCGGGAACTCTCTTCAATACATTGGGCTACCACCGCTTCAGTCTCGCGGCTGGCTGTGCCATTCCCCACCACAATGACTGAAATGTCGTAGCGCTCAATCCAGCGATGGAGTGCCGAAAGCGCCCCCGCTACATCGTTGCGAGGTGGCGTCGGATAAATGGTGCCGTGATCTAACAGCGTGCCATATTCATCAATGACCGCCACCTTACAACCCGTGCGATAGCCCGGATCAAGTGCAATGATTCGCGCACCCCGCACCGGCCGCTGGCGCAGCAATGCTTCGGTATTTTTGGCGAAGACCCCCATGGCCGCTTGCTGCGCACGCTCTGTAAGCTGGGCTCGCACTTCGCGCTCAAGCGATGGCGCCATCAACCGCTTATAGCCATCCTGAAGAGCATCTTCCATATAGGGCGTCCAAGGGCTCTTCCGACGCAAAAACCGACGCTCTAAGCGCTCTTGGGCTTCGTTGCTATCCACGGCCAGACTCACTCGAAGTTGCTTTTCGCGCTCGCCCCGGTTAATGGCCAGAATGCGGTGGTCAGGAATTCGCGCCGCCGCTTCGGAGAAATCCCCGTAGGCAGCGTAATCCCGCTCGGCTTCATCGCCTATAGCCTTGGTGGTCACCGCCGCCGTCCGACGGGTAAAGCCCCGCAGCTCTTCCACGGCTTCCGGATCATCGGCCACCGCTTCGGCCACAATATCTTTGGCTCCTTGGAGCACGCGCTCCACACTATCGAAGTCCGTACCCGGCTTGATATAAGCGCGGGCCAGTTCCTGAGGTTGCGCCTGCTGTTCCTGAGCCATAAGCGCTAGGGCCAGCGGATCAAGCCCCGCCTCCTTCGCCTTCGACGCACGAGTTGCCCGCTTTTTACGAAAGGGCTTATAGAGGTCCTCGATACGCTGCAACATCGTGGCCTCGTTAATTTGCTGCTCAAGGGTCGCAGTCAAATTCCCCTGCTCGGTCAGCGTTGCGATCACTTCTTCTTTGCGCTCTTGGAGTTTGTGTTCGTAAGCGAGCTTTTCTTCCAAAGCTCGCAGTGTCACATCGTCAAGGCCGCCCGTTGCCTCTTTGCGATAGCGCGCAATAAAGGGAATCGTACAGCCCTCATCTAACAGTGCCATCACCGCAGAAACTTGCTCCGGACGAAGATTCATTGCGCGTGCGATGGTAGTTGCTATAGCCAAAACCAAGCCTCCTTGGAAACCTATCCTATGTGCGTGGCGCGGCAGATCCTACGCACATCTATTGAGAATGTAGCCCTGCCAAAATCTATGACGTCCATTATCAAAGATGACAACGATTTTTCACTTGTTCCTAGACGAGTTAACCAAATTTTGGTGGCCTCTGCCGCTTGTCCCGTTTCTCATTATGGTGGGAACTAGCCGGACCGATGAAGCGAAACCCCTAAGCTACCTCAGCGGTTTACTCCCTCGATTCGACTCCGAATGTCTGGCATTTGTACCAAGGAGGTACCCCATGGAAGAGCCTATCATCAATCTTGAAGAGTGCACCGGCTGCACCGCCTGCGTCGCTGATTGCCCCACCGACGTATTCGAAATGGAAACCGACAACAAAGCCCATGTCATCGAGCCGGAAAACTGCATCGATTGCCATGTGTGCGAAGAAGTATGCCCCACCGACGCCGTGCATTTGGTAGCTGCCTAAGCTCTAGCACGCCGAGAGACTCGCTCAGCGCAGCAGGTCTCGAACAGCCGACTCAGTTTAGCCGGCTGCAATCAAAGCTTCCCAATGAAAATGACCCGAAAATCGCTGCCTCTCTGGCGTTGATTTTTGGGTCGTTTTGTTATGCAAACAAAGTGCGGGGCTCAAGAAAACTAAGACGCAAGGTCGAGCCCTCAAGCGAGCGGTGGTGGAAGCCTGACCCCTCAAGGAACCTGAAACGCAAGCTTGAGCCCTCAAGCGGACTGCGGCGCATGTCCAACCCCCACGGGGGGGTCAAGAAGCCGCGCCCAAGCCCACCCAGAGCCAACCTGCCCCCTGCTAGCTCAGGCGCTTTCCCAGCTCAGCCGCAGCAGCTGCCTTGTCGAAGTTACCACCCGTGGCCTTGGTGAGAGCACCCATCACCCGGCCCATGTCCTTTTTTGTGGTGGCCCCGGTTTCGGCCAGCACACTATCGATGAGGGCAAGCAGTTCTTCGCCTTCTACCTGCTTCGGCAGATACCCTTCCAAAATGGTCACCTGCTCGGTAAGCAATTCCGTACGCTCCTGGTTGGTGCCCGCTTTGATGGAACCCTCAAGAGTTTCCTTCGTTTGCTTGATAACACGTTTGAGCATGGCATCCACATCGGCCTCTTCTACCGCGCGCCGTTCATCCACCTCAATAGATTTGAGCTCCGTGTGAACTTGGCGGAGAATATCGCGACGAGACTTATCGCCTGCTTTCATAGCTGCTTTAATCTCATCTTGTAAGGCTTGATATTCCATGATCTCTCCTTGTCTCTCAACTCAAAAGCGCAGCGCTTTGTAAGGTTCAGTGGGTGAATAAGGTGTTCATAGTATCACGGGGATCGGGTAAAGCAGAAAGGACATCCCATGAATAACTCAGCTTCTCAGGGCGTGCCCTTGAATTCCGAGCAGCAACAAACAGCAACGCTCGCCCTTCACGAAGAACGACACAATTGCGCTCAAGCTCTGAGCTGCGCTTTTGCTCCTTACACCCCTCTCGATGAAGACACCCTCTTCGCTCTTATGGAAGGCTTCGGTGGTGGCATGGGCGGGCGCCACGAAACCTGTGGAGCCCTTTCGGCTGGGGTTGCCATCTTGAGCCTGTTAGCCAGTGATGGCCGGGACCAGCGCACATCCAAGCTGCAAACCTATCAATATGTTGATGAGCTTGTTGAAACCTTTCGCGCACGCTTTGGCACCACTACCTGCGAAGAGCTTTGCGCCCAAAGCACGGTGGCAGGCTCTCATCGCTGCGACCAGTACATGGCGGGAGCGGCCGAGATCCTCACCGAGTTTATCAATCGCGAAGAGCTGCGCGCGTAAACGGAGTGGCCTACTGTCCACTATTCCCGAAGACCCAACGTGCTTGAGGGTTGACGCGCATCAACCACCCCCCTCGCCCGGAAACAGCCCACTGCCCCCGAGCGCACCGAGCGTCCGCACCCCAGAGTGCGTAACGACCTTGCCACACTCCCCGGTTGCTTGAGAGTCCTTGGTCCTTTGTTCGGTAGCATAGAGCTACCCAGAAACGAAAGGACTCTCTATGGCCTTGAATAAAGTAGCCTTAGCTGCCGTAAAAGCCATTACGAAGCTCAGCTCGGATAACATCACCGAAACCTATAAACCCCAGCGCGCTCTCGAAGATGCCGCTGGCAAACTCACCATTGCCGACCCGCGCTGTCGTATTGATGCACTCACCGTTACCGCCGATGACGGCTACGAAATTCCAGTGCGCGTCTTCACTCCTCTCGATATTGATTTCTCCCTCAAATCGGGGCTTCACGTAAACGAAGATCACAAAGGCACCATTCTCTTTTTCCATGGTGGAGGCTGGGCCAACGGCAATGTGGATTTCTATGCCGACACGTGCATGAAAATGGCTCTGAAGCTGGAGCGCCGCGTGGTGGCAGTGGATTATCGACGCTCTCCCGAGTATCGTTTCCCCACGGCTGCCGAAGATTGTTATGCCGTAGCCCGCGCCCTGTTCCAAGGAAACCTCTTGCCTGACGTCGACCCGCAACACGTGGTGCTTTTTGGGGACTCAGCGGGTGGAAACTTAGCCGCAGTAGTGTCACTCATGGCCCTGGACCGGAAAGAGTTCACACCGGAAACCCAGATTCTTATCTATCCCCTGACCTACAACGATCACGGTCCCGATTCTCCCTTTGAATCCATGCACACCAATGGCGAAGACTACCTGCTTACCCAAGAAGATATCGAAGGCTACATCGGCATGTACCTATCCAAGCCTGAAGATGCCATGGATCCCTACTTTGCACCCCTGCTCCGGGAAGACTTGTCGCATCAACCACGAACGCTGGTTATTAGTGCTGAGTACTGCCCCTTGCGCGATGAAGGCGAAACCTATGCGGCACGGCTGGAAGACGATGGCAATGAGGTAGAGTGCTATCGCGTCTTAGATGCTGTCCATGGGTACTTTTTGTACCCAACCGTGCTGGGTTTTGTCCGTGACACCTATCGCATCATTGAGCATTTCTTAGATGGCACGCCGCTGCCCCAGGAGGATGAGCCCACATGGCTCACGCTGATTGGTACCGCCTAGACAATGTAGGGAAGTTCTACGCTTCCCAAGCTGGACGCTCAGGACAAACGGTATTTCGCTTCTCGGCCACCTTGAGCCAGGCGGTGGATCCCGCCGTCCTTCAGCAGGCCCTTGATCAGACCGTCGCCCAATATCCCGGCTTCAATGTAAAGCTGCGCAGCGGGCTCTTTTGGCACTATCTTGAGCCCGCGGACACCCTGCCTCAGGTCGAGCCGGAAACTCTCCCCATCTGCGCGAACCTCCACAGCGATGTGGATAGCGTACTCTTTCGGGTGAGCTATTACGGCTCCCGCATCAACATGGAAGTCTCCCACATCATCTCCGACGGCCGCGGCACCCTTCAGTTCTTCCAAACCTTGCTTAACGCCTACGGAAACGGCGGCAGCCCGTCTGCAACCCCTCATACCGCCGAGCCCATCAGCCCTGAACGGCGTACTGAGGATAGCTATAGCGCTAATTTTGAACGGAGCGAAGCGGGTTCTACTCCCAGCGAAAAGGTCTATCACCTGCGTGGTTGGAAGAACAATGCCGAGCCAAGCTATCTGGAATATCAGCTTTCGGCATCGGCGGTTCATCAGGCGGCGAAAGAGCGTGGGGTAAGTGTCACCTCGCTCATTATTGCCGCTGTTATCCAGTCGATTCGCCAGACCATGCGGCCGGAAGACCACGGGCGCGCTATTCGCATGGATGTGCCCGTTGACCTACGCGAACTCTTTGGATCGGAGACCCTGCGCAATTTCTTTGGGCTTGCCTATGTGAGCTTTACTCCCAAAGACAATCCCTGCGACCTCACAAGCCTCGCGCAAAACGTGCAAGCGCAGCTGATTCAGGCAACCCAGCCCGAGCACATCAAGCGACGCATGAACGCCATGATCAAACTGGAGAAGAATCCGGCGCTGCGCCTGGCACCTCTTTTCATCAAGGATGCCGTGCTCTTCTTGGCGGATCGACTCTCTACTCGAGAAGTTACCACCACCGTTTCAAGCTTGGGGCGCATTACCACCGACCCAACTCTGGAAGGGCTGGTAGAAAACATCAATGTCCTTACCTCTACCCGCGGCCTCAATTTCATCGCTTGCACCTATGGTGATGTGTTGAGCATTGGCATCTCAACGGTCTACGTACGCTACGACATTATTCGAAACTTCTGCCGCATCTTCACCGATCTCGGCATCCCCGGCACCCTCAGCATCAATAAAACGGCCCAAGAAGTGGATGCCGGACTCAAGCAAGCAGAATTTGAAGGGGCCGTTGCTAAGGCTTTGGCCGAAACCGGAACTCAGCGCCAAGCGCGCAAACAACAAGGTCCCCAAAAGCAGTGCGGGCGTGTTGGCCACTGGGCCCTCCCCGAGGGGAGGCTCTCATGAGCTACTGCCCTCAAGATAAGCTTTTCTTTACGGGAGACCTGGATCGCTGCCCGCTTTGCGGAACTGCCCTCGAGGGGGAGAAAACCCCCTCCCCCTTTCCCGCCCATGTTGTTCAGCAGTCCAAGAAAAGGGCCACCGGGGCACTCGCCATTAGCACGCTTTGCTGCGCAGCCTTAGTGCTTTGGCTCGGGTTTGCGGCCGGGGCTTCCTGGCTCTACACCGGTGCTGCCTTAGGAGCACTCGCCCTCAATTTCATCTTCCTACGCAATATGGTGGTTCATAGTCCTAACTTTTTGCGCGTAGTGGAGCGCTACTTTTTAGTGCTTCTGGCAGTGGCGTTACTGTTCCTCCTGGCCACCCACAACCATGCCGTTGAAACCTACGTAATTCCGGTCCTGTGCATTACCGCTCTGCTCTGCAATAGCATCCTTTTGGTGGTGTTTCGCGCATCGTTTGTGCGTACCTACGCCAAGTATCTTCTCTACGATCTGGTACTGGGATTTGTACCTTTGGGATTGTGGCTACTGGGATTGAGTACCTCGGCGCCACTCGCCATTGGTAGCGCCCTCATGGCGGTGGTACTTTTAGCTCTTCTCTTGCTCCTTACCCGCCGCTCTCTCCATTCTGAAATGGGAAAGCTCTTCGACGCTTAAAGGCTATCCTCTGCGCGCACCATGCGATAGCCAATGCCTACGTGGGTTTGAATAAGGGCCGCGCCGGGAGCCTTGGCTTCTAACTTTTTGCGCAGGGTTGCCATGAATACGCGCAGGCTCGGCAAGTCGGATGCAAGGGCGCTTCCCCACACCTCTTTCAAAATGTAGTTGTGGGTCAACACCTTGCCCGTATTGCGCGAGAGCAACACCAACAACTTATATTCCATCGGCGTGAGATGAACCTCTTCGCCTTGGATCCGCGCGATGCCTGCCTCATAATCAATGGTAAGGGGCCCATTCTCATAGGTGGAAACGCAAGGTTGTGCACCCGTTGACCCTTGAGCAGTGCGCCGCAGAGCTACGCGAACCCGCGCCAGGAGCTCATTTACGGAGAAGGGTTTGGTGAGGTAGTCATCGGCGCCAGCATCGAGCGCGGCAATCTTATCGGTGTCTTCTTGACGAGCCGACAAGACGATTACCGGTGTTTGGGACCAGCCGCGCAGAGTTTCAATCACCTCTACCCCATCGCGATCAGGCAAACCTAAGTCTAATATCACAAGGGAAATATTGGGACAGCTGGTGAGCTCTAACAACGCCGCCGTGGCATGAGATACCTCTTTGTGCTCATAGCCGTTGACTTCCAGCGCCGTGGCCACCAAGTTGCGCACGGCCGGATCGTCCTCTACCACCAGGATCAGCGCCTCATTAGACCCTCCCATGGAAATCCTCCCCTTCCTCTTCCCCACCATTCAGGGGTGTTTCCTCAAGCTCAAAGGAGAACAGACAGCCCTGAGGCTGATTGTCTCGAAGCTGCAATTCCGAACCATGGGCCCGCACGATAGAGCGGCAAAGCGAAAGCCCCAAGCCCATCCCACGACGAGCGTCGCCGCCTTCGCCGGCAGGGCGTCGCAGTCCATCAGGAAGTGCGCTGGTGTTTGATTGGCTTTGGGCACCGCAGGCGGGAGTGGCACCGTGGTAGAACAGGTCGAACACCCGCCCCTTTTCGCTATCTGCAATACCCGGGCCATTGTCAGCCACCGAAAGCGTGACTCTTCCACCCGTCGCTTCCCCTGAAATCACAATGACGGAACCCGCAGGGGTGTAAGCAATGGCGTTATTCACTAAGTTGACCAGCACTTGCACCATCAAGCGCCCATCCATAGAAGCCATAAGAAGATCATCGGAGAGCTCCACCTTGAGCGTGTGCTCAGCGGACTGGCGGCTTACGTGGCGCAAGGCCTCATCCACCACATCCCGCACAAGCTCCGGCTGGAGGTCTACCTGAACGTCGCCGTCGTCGAGCCGTGTCACTGAGAGCAAATTCTCTACCAGCCCAATTAGCCAGGAGGCATCTTCCACAATGTCGCTTTCCAACTGGTGTCGCTGAGCAGCACTAAGCGATCCTTCGTCGGCTAAGAGTACCGAGGCATCCCCGGAAATACTTGTCAGCGGAGTGCGTAAATCATGGGAGATAGAACGCAAGAGATTGGTACGCAGGGACTCCTTTTCCGCCTTCACCAAGAGATCGCGATGGCGTCGGGTAAGGGCCACGGTTTCGGCTGCCTGGGCGCAATCATCCAGGAGCGCCACTAGCAAGTTGTGTTCAAACGGCTCGAGCGGTTGGCCCTCAAGTACCAGCCCCGCCACGCCCCAGAGCTCATCTTGGGTACGAATGGGCAGGTACAAGCAGGCGGCTTCCCGCAACGTGTCCGTGGTCGCCCCCGCTGCTTCCCCATTGGTGGCCACCCAGGCAGCCACCGCCGCTTCAGCCGCCGAGGTGAGCGCTTGGGCATCCACAGCTTGGCCCTCAGTTTTGGGACCATCGAAGAGTCGGGCAGGCCGCAAACCGCCTGGGGCCAGAGGATCAACTTCATACATAACCACGGGGCGGTCGAGGATTTTTACCACCTGGGCGGCTGCGGTCTCAAGACACTGGGAAACTGAGGTGGCGCTTTGGAACATGCGCGTGCTTTCCAGAAGAACCTCCGTGCGATAGGAGCGTCGGGTTGCTACTGCGGCCTGGCGTTTTAAGCGTATGGCCAGCGATGACGCCGCCAAGGTTCCCACTAGCAAGAAGGTAAAAATCACCGGCGCTGACAATCCATAGGCATGGAAGGTGAATCGGGGAGCCGTAAAGAAGAAGTTGTAGGCCACCACACTGCCCAAGGCAGCCAAGATGGGATACAAAAATCCGTCAGCGCGGGTGGCCACCAAAAGCGCCACCAGCAAATACACCATCAAAATGACCGATGAGGCTGGGCTGATTTCCCAGGCTATCAAGCCGGCCACCGTAGCCAAGGCCACC
>CAJUNI010000074.1 GCA_910587945.1 uncultured Parvibacter sp. | reverse complement strand
TGAACTTCCTTGGGCAGCGTCTGACGCTCAACGTGAGTGCGATCGCCCTTAACCCAGCTAAAGCGGTCATTGCCCAGCTCAAGTACGAAGTATTCCGTGCCATATTGGAAATTGCGAAGCAGCGGCTTGATGAAGTACTGATTGCCGGCCACTACCATCGCGTCGGGGGCAAAGTAGAGGTTGTAGACGTTCACACCGTCATTGTTTATCAGGAAGCCTAAGCCTTCGCCCGCATGAAGCCAGAGCGGCATGTCGGGGTGTTCGATCAGATAGTGCGCATGCTTCATGATGCCCTTGTAGTCATCTTCGCTATAGGTCTCAGCCAGTGTGCGCTCGGCATCCTTCATGAGATCCTTGAATGTATCGGCATCCCACAGGTCGCGACGCTCGTCGCGCTCGGTGTGGTGAACGGGCAAGTAGATGGAGACAACCGGGCCCTCCACAGACTCCAATATTGAGGGGTCGAATCCGTCCATCACGTGAATACTCTCATCAAGCTTACGCAGAGTCTCCTTCACGTTGTTCATAGCAAACCTCCATAGTGGTCGGGTACGAATTAGCCGGGCTTGCTTAACCAAGGAAAACGAGATGGTGCGTTTGACTTGATGAAGTTGCCCCATGTCCCAAGCATAGCTTCCCGAAGCGAAGGGAGCGCGACCACAGAACTCTGTGAACTGAAGGTTGCCGAAATGCTGATTAATCGGGTCTTAATTCTTTGGGAGAGGGGAAGAGGAGGGGTGGTTCGCGGACGAGACAGCTGACGAAGTGGTTGTGGCTCGGACAGGAAGCGGCAGATGTGGGGAGAAACTGGCGTAGTGTGAAGGTGCTTGGGTCTGAGGACGGAAAGTGCTGGTCGCGATGGTGTTGGTGATGATGGCTGCGCTGAGAAGAACGGAGAAAAGGAAAAGGGAGGGTAACCAAACGTTGTAGGTTTACCCTGCACCGCATTTCTTGCAAGCGATGGGTCTAAGGTAGCTATAGGTTACGAAAAGAACCAATGGGTACTTCGATCCATTGAGTATTTGCAGGTCTGGATTCATGGACCGAGCGCATGCGTAGATCCTCAGCGCGGAAAGGCGGTTAGCTATGCGGGAAGAATATAAAGAACAACGGGTAGGTAATCCGGAACTGCCGGAGCCTATTCCCGCTTTCGATAACTTTGGTCATATTCCGCTGACGGGTATTCATAACACACGTGACTTGGGCGGCTTGCCGACGGCTGATGGTCGGGTAGTGGCACCACGGAGGCTGATTCGCTCGGGAGATCTTCACCATTGCACCCAGGCAGACCTGGCTGATTTGACTGAGCTTCGCCAGATGAAGCGGGTCGTCGATCTTCGTACTCAGGCTGAGCGCCAGGGCGCGCCTGACCCTACAACAGAGTTGCCCCAGGTCACGTTTATTGACCTGCCCGTGCTGAGCAACGCTGCCATTGGGATTACCCACGAGCACAACGCAATAGAGGATTTGAAGGCGCTTCGTGAAATGGGTACGTCAGTGTTTGATATGGTGCGCAATCTTTATGGTGAATGCCTGCTGGGCGAGACGGGGATCGCTGCCTACCGGGAGTTTCTCTCGATTGTGCTGGAAGCCGATGAGGGCGCGACACTTTGGCATTGCACTGAGGGTAAGGACCGCGCTGGTTTGGCTGCAGTGCTGGTGGAGTACGCCTTAGGGGTGCCTGAGGAATACATCATGCGTGATTATTTGGCAACGAACCTGTTCGTGCGCAATTGGGCGGAAAAGGCTATGGATGCTCTGGGTCGTCACGGGCTATTGGACTTTGCTGATGCCGATATCGATGCGGTGTTCTACGCGAATCTGGACTATTACTGGGCGGGGAAAACGGCCGTCGAGAAAGAGTATGGTTCCTTCGCAAACTATCTAGTTGAAGCTTTGCATTTTGGTCAGCCGGAGCAAGAGGAACTTCGCCATCGTTATTTGCTTTCGGCCTAGTGACGGGTGGTGCCGCTTGAGCTTTCGAGCGGTAACAGCGGTTCAATCGGTGCATGGCGGATTGCGCGGATGCTGTTGGTGGCTCGCGTCGAGGCGGGGTTGAGGTCGGGGAAGCGCTTGAGCGGCCCGCTTGAATGCCGCTACCCAAGAAGATGATCGCTGGCGCGGTATTGGCCGGTGGGGTCAGGCAAGAGCGTGTAAGATGATCCCGTCACAATTGCAGTAAAGCGCAGCGGTGCTAAGGAGGCATTCATGGGCACTGGGAACGCAACCCCAGAACAAAAGGTAATTGTTGTTGATTTCGGCGCGCAATACGGGCAGCTCATTGCGCGACGGGTTCGCGATCTGCATGTTTATTCCGAGATAGTACCCTGTGATATTACGGCGGCCGAGGTAGTGGAACTTAACCCGGCCGCTATTATTTTGTCGGGTGGTCCTGCCAGCGTGTATGCCGAGGACGCACCCTCTATTGACCCTGAGATCCTAGGGCTTGGGATTCCCGTTTTGGGATTTTGCTACGGGCAACAGGCTATGGCGGTGGCGTTAGGTGGCGCCGTGGGCCACACGGAAAAAGGCGAATACGGCGCGGCGTTGATTACGCGCGCAGGGGAATCGGAACTGTTGGATGGCACGCCTGGTCAGCAGACTGTGTGGATGAGTCATCGCGATGCGGTGAGTCGGGTGCCTGAGGGCTTTGTGGTGACGTCGCGCACCGAGACCTGCCCGGTGGCTTCTATGGAGTATCCGGAGCGTAACCTGTATGCGACTCAGTTTCATCCGGAGGTTCGTCATACGGAGTTTGGTCAGACCATGCTGCGAAACTTCCTTTTTGAGGTATGTGGGCTGACTCCTGACTGGACCATGGATTCCATCATTGATGACTCGGTGGCGGCAATTCGTGAGACCGTGGGGGATGACCGCGTTATTTTGGGACTTTCTGGCGGCGTTGATTCCAGTGTGGTGGCGGCTCTTTGTGCGCGCGCTATCGGCAAGCAGTTGACCTGCGTTTTTGTAAATCACGGGCTGCTTCGTAAGGGTGAGCCTGAGGAAGTGGAAGAAGTGTTCACTCATCAATTTGATGTGGACTTCATTCATGTTCATGCGGAGAAGCGGTACTTGGAGCTGCTGGCTGGTGTGACGGATCCGGAAGAGAAGCGGCGCATTATTGGCACGCAGTTTTGGAAAGAGTTTTTCGCCGTTGCCCAAGAGTTGGCCGATGATGGTCGTCCGGTGCAATTCCTGGCTCAAGGTACGATCTATCCCGACATTATTGAGAGTGGCGCTCGCAAGACGGGCGGCAAGGCCTCTACCATCAAGAGTCATCACAACCTGATTCCGTTCCCTGACGGGGTGTCGTTTGAGCTCATCGAGCCGCTCGATCACTTCTTTAAGGATGAAGTGCGGGCGTTGGGTACGGCGCTGGGTCTGCCGGATTACATTGTGCATCGGCAACCGTTCCCGGGTCCGGGTTTGGCGATTCGTATCATTGGTGATGTGACCGAGGAAAAGCTTGAGATGCTCAAGAACGCGGATGCGATTGTGCGTGAAGAGCTAGATGCTTATAACGAGCGTCTCTATCAGGAGACAGGGGAGCGCAATTCTGAGCACAGCGTGTGGCAGTATTTCGCAGTGCTACCAGACATTAAGTCCGTGGGCGTGATGGGAGATGAGCGCACCTATCAGCGGCCGATTATCTTGCGTGCCGTGGAGAGCTCGGATGCGATGACGGCAGACTGGGCGAAGCTTCCCTACGACGTGTTGGCGCGGGTGTCGGGTCGCATTGTGGCCGAGGTCCCTGGTATCAATCGCGTGGTCTACGATATAACGAGTAAACCGCCCTCGACCATCGAGTGGGAATAATCGCGCACATTATCGTGAGGTTTGAATTGAGTGAGTTTTGGCGTGATTTGATGCATTAATGTACGCCGCAGTTGCCTCCAAGCCACTTGAACCATCGTTTCCGATCATGCTCTCTTAGTGACTACTGAGAGAACATTTCTTATAGTCAACCAATGCTTAATGGATTCATAGGCATTATGAGTGAGATCAAATCATCACGATAATGTGAGCTCAAGCTTGCATCACGCGAAGTCCATCAACTTTGTACTCACGCACTTCTTGACAGCCCAATCGTTTCACAACTTTTGTACTCATTTCGTACCCAGCAAAATATTGTGGGAGTTAGGACGAGTTCTTACCCTATACCTGTTTATACCCTATACCTGTTTAACCTTGAGAAGTTTTAGTTTGCTTCGTCACCGTGGTTTGTGCATTAGGCCATATTGGATGACGCGGATATAATAAGCAAAAAACTGCGATATAGGATTTGATTATGAGCTCAATTCGATTGCTAAATCAGCCCCTTGGTGGACAAGTGGGCAATTATATCAAGGACTGCTTAGAAGACTCGAAGTATAACAAGCTAACCATCATTGTTGCCTTTGCGAAGAACAGTGGCGTATTGCGCCTTAAGGAGTCTCTAGAAGCATTTAGAAAAAGCGGAGGTGAAATCGATGTCTACGTAGGTATCGATCTAGACGGAACCTCTTATGAAGCGCTTGTCTCTTTGCTTAGAATTGTGAATAAACTAACCGTCGTTCATCTTGAGTCAGGGCAAACTTTCCATCCGAAAATATATAGCTTCACTTCTGACGATGAAGGCGTTCTCATTGTTGGATCCAATAATCTTACAAGCGGTGGGTTGTGGACGAACATAGAAGCATCGCTGATTTTGTCTGAAGACAACAAGGCAGAAAAATCAGAGGTACAAAAGGAACTAATTAACTACATTAAACAACTCGAGTCAACAACAGATATCTGTTTTGAGATTAAGAGTGAATCGGATATCGACGCTCTTTTAGCTGAAGGATATATTGCGAAAGAAGCAAAGACGCGAATTGCAAGAAATGCACGAATCTATCGTGAAGCAGGACAACCAACAAGATTTGCTAAGAAGCTAGAAGCTAATCTCCCAAAGATCGAACACTTTTTGATAAACACGGAGGGCGATGAGCTTGCACCTATAAAAGACGTCAAACAGAAGGAAGTCGTCCCCGCAGCGTTAGTTGAAGAGGACAGCTCAATTATGTGGTTTGAAACAAAAAGAATGACGGGAGGATCCCGTAACATTCTTGATCTTTCGAAAACCGCAGCCGTAGTTAAGGGTGACCCTGCGACAACACAGTTTTCTTTGGGCGAAAGCGATTTGATGGAGGGTGGCGTTCGTTTCTTCGGAGTTGATCCTAGTGATATTTCCGCTGTAAAAGATATTGTCATCAACTACGATGGAATCGACTACGTTGGCAATACGATTAAGTATCCCGAGGGCGATCGCGCAAATGGAACATGGCGACTTCAAATCAAAGGTCGAGCAGAAGATGGCGCAAGAATTACAGAGGCATTAGGTTCTGAGTATCTTGTAAATAAAATCATCACATTCACGAAAGTCGATGATGGGTATTACTTCATGGCCGTGTTTGATGCGGACGACATGGAGGAATTCGAAGAGGTTTCCAAGATAGTTGCGCATAATGGTTTAAGCAGGAATTCAAGGTTACTGGGATTATTGTAATAAGCCGTCAAATTCGGAGAGCCATTCATCGTGCTTCGAGGGCTTGTTTCCACTGATTCCACCTTTTGCGCCGCCGAAATCAAGCCTGAATGCATTTTCTGACAGCGGCCTATTTTCCGAAACAAACAGCGGCGCCTTTTGTTGTGATAAGTAGAGCCTCACAAAACGGTCTATATCGAGCTGAAATCCGTAGTTTGTCATCCCCGCATAAGGAGGATCGATATACACAATAGTTTTTTCATTTTCTTGCATTAAATCAATGGCTTCTAAAACATCCATCTGATGACAAGTAATTCCTTGGGCTCTTGTTGAAATTGCTTCAATCCTTTTAAACAAAGTTAAAGGCGAAGGCTGCATAGGATTTGCGGGGCTCCTTCTTTTGCTGGTAGAAGTTGGTTCCCAATAGTCCCGAAAGAAGGCGTTCCTCCACTCGTTGTTTTCGCGCCATATCTGCTTGCCACCGAAGGAGCAAGCTTGCAAAATCGGATAGATATAAGCTTCTTCATCGTTGATAGGTTGCTTTGCCAATAATGAAACGTGAGCTTTTACCTGCTTCTTTTCTTCGGGAATTTCATCTATCAGTTGCCTGAGCTTGTTTAAGTCATAGCTTCCAGCCCCGATTTTTTTCCAAAATGCCCCCCAAGAGCTTTGGTCAACCATAACAATACGTTGTGGTTCTACTCCACGATTCAAGAGCTCGATTGTGACAGCTCCAGAGCCGCAACATAAATCATAGTAAACTGTTTCGTTTGATTTTGATAAAGGGTGCTTCATAAGGTGGTCAACCACCTGTGAGGCGATCCGCTGCTTGCCGCCTTGATAGCAACAGGGCACTCGGAGAGCCCCTAGTTTACTTGAATTTGATTTAGGCATTAAGCGACCTCGAGTTTTCTTCTTTGAATCAGAATGCGGGCATATGAACGCTTTCCATCAATAATGCCCACCCCTCCTTTATCGAGATCATGTTTTGAGTATCCAACTCTCTTCAGAATCTCAGGCGACGAGTTTGCACGCACGTTTCCATTTGCAAGCATGAGAATCTCGAACTGATCCGGACTATATTTATCTAAAAATGTGATGGGTACGCCCATCACGCCATCGTAGTTAAAGGGGATGTTAGCGGTGCGAGAAACATTAACCGCATCATAATTCTCATACTTTGGATAATTCTCCTCGCTGAACTCTTCCTTTAGGGGAAGCCGCTCATGACGCTGGGGCATATCAAGATTGGTGAACCAACGAACTCCCTTAACTCTAATAAATCTTTGCCCATTCTCGTCTATGCCACAGCCCGCAGCATTTAGGGGGTAATCATCAGGAACGAAGAACTTTCTATCACCCGAGTGGATACTGGCTCCCAGCCATACTTTGTTTTCACGTATGAGCGGGAAAACCTCTTTATAGGTAATCGCATTAATATTTCCAATAATGAGAAAATCTTTATTAAATCGGGTAAGTTGACTTATGAATTCTCTGAACAAGGAAAACGGCGGATTAGTCACGATGATGTCGCTTGCTTCAAGTAAATTAACTGATTCGGGTGATCGAAAATCTCCATCACCGTTAAGGATTTCAATTGAATTGCCTGGAATTTGAAAAAGCCTTACGAGGTCTACGTCCCCAGATTCTGTTTCGATTAATCCGTCATCGACAAGAGTAACTACTGCTTTGTACGCTACCGGATGATCCGTCTGGGGTAGCAGAAAATCTCCGAAACAGCTGAGCGTGCTCTTCCTGCTTGAATGCGCATAGCAGGTCGCAATTAGCTTCTTTAGTTTCAAGCTATTGAAGTTATGAATGAAATAGCGAAAGAAATTTGACTCAAAAGGGTCGTCACAATTACAGAAGACTGTCTTGTTTTCAAATTGATCTCGGTAATTCTCAACTTCAATTTCGATATCAGAGTACTGGGTATAAAATTCGTCCTTCTTTTCCTTTCCCGCCTGATTCAAAGAGGAATTGTTGGCTTTGCTGCTGGAGCTGCATTGACCCTTTTCGTTTGGCCAATTGGAAAAGCTTGAAGAGTCGGTGGTCGCTTCCGCAGCATCGTTCAGCTTCATTTCAAAAGGTAAGCCTTGAGCTCTAATCGTGGCTTTCAGAAAAGCGCTGACAGCAGCAGAAAAGGATATCCCCAACTCCTTATAAATATCGCATGCCTCATTCTTCAGTTGTGGATCAATGCGAATAGTTGTAGGTGTTTGACTCATAATTCCTCCATGCACGGATTATGAAATACATTGTATATCACATTCTCATCTTTTATTCGCTCAAGAAGCGAAGTGGCTAGTTTTTCAAAGTTATTCTTGCTCAAGACAAAAATGGCCGTGTCCCACAATAAGGACACTTGCCGTCGCACTTGAATGCATAGCTAAGAAATATGCTGTCTTGTTGCAGTAGAACGATCACTCGGAATATCAATGAAGGGGCGCGGGGGATCCCCCGCAAACTGAGAGACGGCTGACAGCCTGCTGTCGCCGTCGAGCAGTTTCCCGAATCCGGGCAAGTACGATTGGCGTTGTCGGACGCCATAGGCTACTTGCTAAAGTTGTCTATGGCGGTTGGAAACGTAATACGCCAATGGGCTACTTGCTAGGATTCGCCATAGCGGCTCTCAAAGGTAATACGCTATGGGCTACTTGCAAATAATCGTTTCTAAGCCCTTAGAACGGCTCTCAATGGCTCATTACTGCGAATCGTCATTAGAAGCGTCTCTCAGAGCTTCTAAGCGCCCTTTGCGAATGAAAGCCATGAAGGCAATGAAAGTTGGTTGCTATATCTAGCCGTAGCCTTCATCGCCTTCACTTCCTTCATATGCGACTCTTTCGAGTGTGACGACTTGCCCGGTGCTCGTGTGCTTCTTGCTGTACGTAATTCCGCGCAACCGCATGAAGACGCTGTGCTGAGCAAGGAACTTCCCGAACGTCGCCGTCGTGACACCATTGACTTCTGCCGCCTCTATGAGCTCGCCGACTGATCCACTCCAAACGCCTTCCTCGTGCACATTCATAAATTCAAGCACGCGCAAAACGCAACCTGGAACATCGCGCTCTTCAAGCTCTTCCTCGCTCGTGCGCTCAATGAGGTTCCATCGACAATCCCTAAGAGCCAGTTTCAGCTCTCGGAACTCGACATCGCGGCCGGTGACCGTAAGCGTCGCGTCCCCAACGCCACGCGACGCTCGCTTCAACACCCAGATGCTGTCCGCACTTCCCGTTATTCCGCTTGACCCCGATACGGTGTTCATGATGTCCTCATCGGCCATCTTGCGGGTGTGGTGAACCACCATCATCGCCAAGCTATGCTTGTCAGCCACGGCCTTCAGTGCTGAGAAGTCTCCGTAGTCCGCTGCGTAGATGCTGTCACATGTTGGGCTTCGCACCTTCTGGAACGTGTCGATGAAGACAAGCTTCAGGTCCGGATGAGTGATGACGAAGTAATCGATTTGCTCCGCAAGACCGTCCTTTATGGTTGCAGCCGAGTTGGCGAGATAGAACCGATCGTTCGCTTCATCGGTTAGCTTCCAGAGCCTCTTCTTCACGCGCGCATAGGTGTCTTCAAGGCAGAGATACAGCACGCTTCCTTGGCATACTGCATAGTCCCAAAAAGGTGTTCCCATGCTCACGGCAAGCCCCATAGCGAGCATCATCCACGACTTGCCGATCTTGGGAGCCCCCGCCAGAATGTGTGCCCCGACGGGCAATAGATCCTCTATAACCCAATCAGCCTCCGTGATGGGTTCTTCAAGCAGCTCTTGGGCTGTTCTTGCGCACAGCTTTAGCATCAGAGCCCCCGCTCAAGATCGATGATCGCGTTCTCGTTGCTTGGGAGCCTCTCAGCGATCTCCTTTTCTGACAGGTCGGAAAAGATAGCGCCAATCTTCTCCGCCAGCGCGGCAAGCTCGGGGCTTACTTCGCAGCCGTCAGTGATGCGCAACAGCTCGCGATATATGAGCAGCATCCCGTCTTCCAAGCCTTTTTGCATGCGGCTTGAGGGAACGACGTTCATCGTCGTGTCTGACAGCTTGCTGATGATGTAGTCCTGCTTGGTCATTCCGCTGACAGCAACCAGTTGGTCGAGCAGTCGGGCCTCTTCCGGCGACATGCGAAACGCGATGGTCTTGCTACGCTGCCTTCCATAACTATCCAGGTTCTTCTCTGACATCGTGGTCGCTTCCTTTCGTCTATTGCTTCATGGGCTTTGTTGCGTCAAGTACCGACATGCCGGTTCCCCGCTGGATCTCCAAGTCATCCGCCATGTCTTCCTGCTTGTTCGGGAAAAGGTGCGCATAGCGCATGGTCACCTCAGTGCTCTCATGGCCGAGCCTGTCTGCAATCGCAAGAGCCGAATAACCAAGCTCGATGAGCAGCGACACATGGCTGTGGCGCAGATCGTGAATGCGAATGCGCTTGACCCCGGCGGCTTTCGATCCGCGATCCATTTCGTGATGGAGGAATGACTTCGTGGCAGGAACGAGCCTGTCGAAATCGCGCAGGTCGGGAATGCACTTCATGAAGTCGATAACCTCGTCGACGAGGAAGCTCGGCATCACGATCGTTCTGACCGACTTCGGGGTCTTAGGTGCGGTGATGACGTCTTCACGATGCATGCGCTGATAGCTCTTGGTCACCGATAGACGCTTGTTCTTGAAGTCGAAGTCAGCGGGAGTGAGAGCTAGCATCTCGCCTAGGCGAAGACCGCACCAATAGAGCAGCTCGAAGGCTATGAATGATTGCGGCTTGTCCATGATCTCGCGACTGAAATGCAGGTATTCTTCCTTCGTCCAGAAGCTCATCTCTTCGGCTTGCTTGCTTCCGATCTTGCCGACCTTCACCATCGGGTTCGAATCGAGCCCGTAGTAGCGCACTGCATGGTTGAGCATGGCGGAGAGTTGATTGCAAATCGAGTGCAAATAGGTCTGCG
>CAJUNI010000073.1 GCA_910587945.1 uncultured Parvibacter sp. | reverse complement strand
GGCACGCCGCGCGGTACGCGTATCTTCGGGCCGGTAGCCCGCGAGCTGCGCGATAAGAAGTACATGCGTATCGTGTCTTTGGCACCGGAAACGCTGTAGGGGAGGTGTCAAGACTATGACCAAGATGCATGTCAAAAAAGGCGACATCGTAAAGATCATCGCTGGTAAAGATGCTGGCAAGCAGGGTGAAGTCATTCGCGCCATCCCTGAGACGGAGCGTGTAGTGGTAGAGAAGGCCAACATGATGAAGAAGGCTCTTCGTCCTACCCAGGCCAATCCTCAAGGTGGTATTTCCACCATGGAGGCTCCGATTCACGTTTCTAATGTGATGTTGGTGTGCCCCAGCTGCAAAGAGGCTACCCGCGTTTCTCACAAGCGTACCGAAGAAGGTAAATTGGTGCGTGTGTGCAAGAAGTGTGGCAAGGATATCGACACCGAATAGTTCAGTGTCTATGGCCCTTACTCAAAAGTAAGGGACGCAGGGTCGGAAATCCTGCGTTTAATTCATCGAAGGAAGGATTCAAACCATTATGGCTCCTCGTTTGAAGGAAATGTACAAGACCGAGATTGTTCCGAAGCTCGAGAAGGATCTTGAGATTCAGAACATCAATGAGGTTCCGCGTCTTGAGAAGATCGTTGTCAACATGGGCGTTGGTCGCGCTGCGGGCGATTCCAAATTGCTGGACGCTGCCGTAGCTGACATGCGTGTTATCACCGGCCAGCAACCCTGCATCACCCGCGCCAAGAAGTCCATCGCAGGCTTCCATGTGCGTGAGGGTCAGGCTATCGGCTGTAAGGTAACCCTGCGTGGCGACCGTATGTGGGAGTTCCTGGATCGCCTGCTGGCAACCGCTTTGCCTCGTGTGCGCGACTTCCGTGGCATCTCTCCGAAGAGCTTTGACGGTCGTGGAAATTACTCGCTGGGTATCACCGAGCAGTTAATCTTCCCCGAAGTTGATTACGACAAGATTGATCGTACCCGCGGTATGGACATTACGTTCGTTACCTCGGCTAAGGACGATGAAGGGGCATTCGCATTGCTGTCCGCTCTGGGCTTCCCCTTCAAGAGCAAGTAAAACGACCTGCCATTTGGCAGCGTCGCGCAACCTCGACCCGAGCAGGCTCATTAAGGAGAGCCTGCTCACACAAGAAAGAAGGAATGCATGGCTAAGAAATCGATGATCGCTAAAGCCAAGCGCGAGCCGAAGTTCTCCACGCGCCAGCACAATCGCTGCATGCGCTGTGGACGGCCTCATGGCTACTATCGCAAGTTCGGCCTGTGCCGTATTTGCCTGCGCGAGTTGGCTAACAAAGGCGAGCTGCCCGGCGTCACCAAGTCTTCCTGGTAATAGGTATCGACTGACGCAAGTGGGTGTGCCGGCGTGAAAGGCGGAGGCGCTATGGGCGCCGACGAACCGAACGCTTCAGGCTCATCACGGAACATAAGGAGTAATTCAAAATGACTTTGACCGATCCCATCGCAGATATGCTTACGCGTGTGCGTAATGCTCAGTCTGCCTCCAAGGCGACGGTATCCATGCCGACGTCTAAGAAGCTCGTTGAGATCGCCCGCATTATGGAGCAAGAAGGCTACATCCGCTCCTATGAGGTTGTGGATGGCGAGCCCCGCGGCACCCTTGAGATTACGCTCAAGTATGGCCCGAAAAAGGAAAAGACCATTCGCGGTATCAAGCGCATTTCTAAGCCGGGTCTGCGTATCTATGCAGGCAAGGATGATCTGCCCCGCGTACTTGGTGGTTTAGGTACCGCCATCATTTCAACGTCCCGTGGCGTAATGACCGATCGCGATGCTCGTAAAGAGGGCATCGGCGGCGAAGTCATCGCCTATATCTGGTAGGAAAGGAAGGCGAAAGCAATGTCGCGTATCGGTAAAATGCCTATCGCCGTTCCTGCTGGCGTTGATGTCACCATCGACGGCACCACGGTGACGGCTAAAGGGCCTAAGGGCGAACTGACTCGTACGTTCCAGCCCATGATGACCATCACTCGCGACGGTGACGAGATTGTGGTTACCCGTCCCGATGACAGCCGTGAGGCTAAGGCCTTCCATGGTCTTACTCGTACCCTGATCGCCAATATGATCGAGGGTGTTTCTCAAGGCTTTACCAAGAAGCTGCAGCTGGTAGGCGTTGGCTATCGTGCTGCTCTTAAGGGCAAAGACTTAGAGATGCAGCTTGGTTACTCTCATCCGGTATTGGTTGAGGCTCCCGAAGGTATTACCTTCGAAGTGCCCAGCCAGACCGAGATCGTGGTTACCGGTCCCTCGAAGGAACAGGTCGGACAAGTAGCAGCCAACATTCGTAAATGGCGCAAGCCTGAGCCTTACAAGGGCAAGGGTATTCGCTATGAAGGCGAGTACGTACGCCGCAAGGTTGGCAAAGCTGGCAAAGACTAAGCGCGTTCGACATCTGATTCGAAGGGATAATCATGAACAAGCAGCAGAAAAAGCAAGCCGGTCTGCGCCGTCGCCACACTCGTGTTCGCGGCAAGATTTCCGGCACCCCCGCGCGGCCGCGCATGTGCGTTACGCGCTCCAACAACAACCTCTATGTTCAGGTCATCGACGACGTAGCTGGCAAAACCCTTTGCGCGGTGTCTACGCTTGGACCTGAGTTCAAAGCCACGGGCGCCTCGGGTGCTACCGTTGAAGGCGCCGCTGCTCTGGGCAGCATCATTGGAAATAAAGCACGGGAACTCGGCGTGACGGAAGTTGTGTTCGACCGTGGTGGCCACCTGTATCATGGACGCGTTAAGGCCTTGGCTGACGCTGCCCGTGAGACCGGTTTGAAATTCTAGAAGGGGTTGTGGCTATGGCTCGCAAACAACAGGAAAGCACCGTCCCCGAGCTCCAGGAGCGCGTGGTTTATATCAACCGCGTTTCTAAGGTAGTTAAAGGTGGCCGTCGTTTCGCTCTGACCGCATTAGTGGTTGTTGGCGATGGCAATGGTCGTGTCGGTGTTGGTATGGGTAAATCTCAAGAAGTTCCTACCGCCATCAAAAAGGGCATTGAAGACGCCAAGAAGAACATGTTCACCGTGGCGTTGACTCCCGAGAAAACCGTTCCCCATGAGGTCATGGGCGAATATGGTGCTGGTCGCGTTTTGATTAAGCCTGCCGTTCCCGGTACCGGTGTTATGGCTGGCGGTCCCGTTCGTTCCATCATGGAGCTCGCGGGCATCCAAAACGTTATCACGAAGTCTCTGGGCACCAACAATGCTATGAACATTGTTAAGGCTGCCGCTGAAGGCCTGCGCAGCCTTGAGACTCCTGCAGAAGTGGCTGCTCGTCGCGACCTTTCCGTAGGCGAGATCTTTGGCTGGAAGGAGACCAAATAATGGCTGAGGCTAAAAAGACCCTGCGCATTACGCAGGTGAAAAGCTCCACCGGCCGTCGCTTCGATCAAGACCGTACCCTGCGTGCATTGGGTCTTGGCAAGATTGGCCGTACGGTGGACCAGGTGGACAATGAGTCTGTTCGCGGTATGATTTTTAAAGTTAAGCACCTCGTTGAGGTCGAAGAGATTTAAACTGCATACCTAGGTTTACTACAGTGGGGGAGAGCAATCTCCCCCCTGTGTCGTGCAATGGGGAAATCACCCGTGGCACGGAAATAATGGAAGTTAGCTGACGGCGATCTGTCAGCCCATAGCAAAAGTTCGCTATGGATGCGAAAGCAAGGAGTAAACAAACATGGAATTAAGTGATCTGCGACCGGCTGAGGGTTCTACTAAAAAGCGTAAGCGCGTAGGCCGTGGTAATGGTTCTGGTACGGGCAAGACCGCAGGCCGTGGCCTGAATGGTCAGAAGTCTCGTGCTGGTGGCGGCAAGGGTGCTGGCTTCGAGGGTGGCCAGACTCCTCTGGCTCGTCGTCTTCCGAAGCTCCCTGGATTCCGCAACGTTAACCGCGTGGAGTATGTGCCGGTAAACGTAAAGCGCCTCGAGGCTAAGTTTGAAGCGGGCGATGTGGTTGATGGCGATTCCCTGAAAGCTAAGGGCATCATCAAGCATGCTGACGCTCCTGTTAAGGTTTTGGGCGACGGTGAAATCACGAAAGCTCTTACCGTTAAGGTCGACAAAGTTTCTGCCACCGCTAAAGCTAAGATTGAGGCGGCAGGAGGAAAGGTTGAGGAGCCTTGCTAAGCTCAATCATTGATGCGTTCAAGGTCCCGGAGCTTAGGAAGAAGATCCTCTTCACCTTAGCAATCCTCGCCTTGTATCGTCTGGGTGCCTATATTCCGGTACCGGGCATTCCCTTCCACGAGTTTGCAACTGCCTTTGCTGATACCGGCGTTGCTATGACCATGCTCGACCTTTTCACTGGTGGCGCATTGTCTAACTTCTCGGTCTTCTCCTTAGGCATCATGCCCTACATCACCGCATCAATTATTATGCAATTGATGCAAGGAGTTATTCCTGCGGTGGGTCGTTGGGCGCGGGAAGGCGATGCGGGTCGTCGGAAGATTACCCAGGTTACGCGCTATCTCACCTTAGGCTTAGGCCTTATTAACGCAATCGGATACTTGCTCCTGTTCCAGTCTCCGGCCTATGGCGTTGTCTTCTCTGATGAAGTGCCCATGTGGCTGACCAACATCATCATCGTGTTCACGTTGGTGGCTGGCACGGCATTCATCATGTGGATGGGTGAGCTTATCACGCAACGCGGTGTGGGCAATGGCATGTCGCTCATTATCTTCATCAGCATTGTTTCTCGCGTGCCTTCCGCAATCTTCTCATCGGCAACGCTTCAAGCTGATACGGGTATGGGCATTGCGCTCACCATTTTGATCATTGCTGTGGTGCTGGTTTGCATCCCTCTGATCATCTTCGTGGAGCGTGCTCAGCGTCGTATTCCGGTTAACTATGCCAAGCGAGTTCAGGGTCGTAAGATGATGGGTGGCCAGACTACCTACATTCCCTTAAAGGTGAATGCAGCTGGCGTTATCCCCATTATCTTTGCAAGCTGCATCATTTACTTCCCGGCTCAGCTGGCCGCAATCTTTAACGTAGGTTGGCTCACTGCCTTTGCTGATGTGGTTTCAACGGGCTGGGTTAACTGGATTCTTAACGTTGTTCTGATTGTATTCTTCGCCTATTTCTACACCTCAATGGTGTTTAATCCCGAAGAGACTGCTGACAACATTCGTAAGCAAGGCGGCTTTATTCCGGGTGTACGTCCTGGTAGCGCTACCGTGCAATATATTAAGAATGTTATTAACCGGGTTACGTTGCCGGGCGGTTTGTTTATCGCCGCCATTGCGGTAGTGCCTACCATCATCTTCTTCTTCACGGGCAATCAATTGATTCAGGCCTTTGGTGGTACTTCCATCCTGATTATGATTGGCGTTGCTCTTGACACCATGACTAAGATCGAGAGCCAGTTGAAGATGCACAATTACGACGGGTTCTTTAAATAAGAAGCCTAAAGGGTTGCGCGGTAGGTGCCGTGCAACCCTTGTATCCCCGAGTAATACTTACAGCAAATTCAAGCTGTAAGGAACCGAAAGGAAATACCCATGAATATCGTACTTTTGGGAGCCCCGGGTGCCGGCAAAGGAACCCAAGCCGCTAAACTCATCGACGAATATAACCTTTGTCATATTTCGACCGGTGACATGCTTCGTGCTGCGGTGGCTGCGGGCACCGAATTGGGTCAGAAGGCTAAGGGTTATATGGATGCCGGCGATCTGGTTCCCGATGATGTCATCATCGGCTTGGTTACCGAGCGTTTGGCTGAGCCGGATACTGAGAAGGGCTTCATTCTCGATGGCTTCCCGCGTACCTCCGCTCAGGCCGTGGCGCTGGATGCAGAGCTTTCTAAATTAGAGCGCCCGTTAGATGCGGCTCTTTTGATTGATGTGGATCCGGAAGTTATTGTGGGTCGTCTGTGCTCTCGCCGAGTCTGCCGCGACTGCGGTTACATCGGAACCGTTGCTGATACGGTATGCCCGAAGTGTGACGGCGAAATGTATCAGCGCGACGACGATAATGAGGCCACGGTGCGCAATCGCCTCGAGGTTTACGAGAAGTCCACCAGCCCGCTCATCGATTACTATCGGGGCTGTGAGCTTCTGGTGACCATTGACGGCGATCGTGATCCTGAAGTGGTTTATGCCGACGTGAAAGATGCCTTGGGCCTGTAAGCGTTCCCATTGTCATAGCATGAGAAGAAATGACGTTCCTTAAGAGGGGCGTCATTTTTTTAACTAATTATTCTCCGATAAACGATCTGAGTACTCTAGTGAGAAAACTGCGCTACTATGAGCGCTGGTATGTCTGGCGTCCTAAGAAGAGAGGCTGATTCATGAATTTCATCATCACGGATACCTATGAAGAAATGAGTCGCATGGGTGCGGCGGAAATTGAAGCAGTGATGGCTGATAACCCTCAGTGTGTGCTTGGATTGGCCACGGGCTCGACTCCTATTGGCCTTTATGCCGACCTGGTAGCCGATTATGAAGCGGGAAAAATTAGCTTCAAAGACGTCACCACCTTCAACTTGGATGAGTATCGTGGTCTTGCTCCCGATCATGACCAGAGCTATCACTGGTTTATGGCCGACAATCTGTTCAATCACGTTGATATTGATCCGGCTCGCACCCACGTACCTGATGGATTTGACCCGGATGCTGAAGCTGCCTGTGCTGCCTATGAAGAAGCCATCGAGGAGGCTGGTGGCATTGACATTCAGCTTCTCGGTTTAGGACACAATGGACATATTGGATTTAATGAGCCGGCCGATAATTTCCCGGTAGCCACCCATTGCGTCACGCTGACTGAGTCTACGATTAACGCCAATAGCCGTCTTTTCGACTCTATCGATGATGTACCCCATGAGGCCTACACCATGGGTATTGGCACGATTATGAAGGCGAAGAAGATCCTCGTTGTAGCCTCTGGTGAAGATAAGGCTGCCATTGTGAAGCAAGCGTTCTTTGGACCGGTAGTGCCCGAAGTACCTGCTTCGGTTTTGCAGCTTCATCCTGATGTGACTGTCATTGTCGATCAGGCGGCGGCCCAAGCTTGTGAAATGGGTTCCACTGAAGCCGTTATTTCAATGACTGTAGAATAGGAGACGAGCATGGCTCTCGATCAAGTGCGCGCCATTGTTGGCGGCGAAGTATTCACCGGCAATGGGTTTGCAAGCGGCGATGTGGCTATTGCAGGAGAGTGCATCGCTGAAACCCCGGGTGAGGGCATAGATATTGATGCCTCGGGTTGTTATGTCATTCCGGGACTCGTAGATATTCACTTCCATGGCAGCGCGGGAGGGGATATTAGTGATGGTGATGAAGCGGGACTCCATGCCATGGGGGCCTATGAGGCCTCTCGGGGTGTGACGGCTATTTGTCCTGCCACCATGACCCTCGATCACACCACACTGCTTAATGCGGTATCCACGGCTGCTGCCTATGTGCCCTCTCCTGTGGAGTCGGATCTGGTGGGTATTAACCTTGAGGGACCCTATATTTCCCCGGGAAAGGTAGGTGCTCAAAACCCCCAGCATGTGCGCACCCCCAATGTGGAAGAGTTTGTGGAGCTTCAAGAGGCAGCGGGCGGTCTTATCAAGCTCGTTGATATCGCTCCAGAAGAAGAGGGAGCTCTGGACTTCATAGATGCCCTGGGCGACAAAGTTCGGGTTTCCGTAGCCCATACCACCACAGACTATGATCAGGCGGCCGAGGCCTTTGCCCATGGTGCGAAGCACTTGACCCACTTGTATAACGCAATGCCGGGTATGCATCATCGAAACCCCGGCCCCATTCCGGCTGCAGCGGAACGAGATGACATCACCGCTGAAATTATTGCTGATGGGGTTCATATCCATCCATCTATGGTGCGCTTGGCTTTCAATATGTTTGGTGACGATCGCATGATCTTGGTGAGTGATACGCTCCGGGCCGCCGGCCTCGAGGACGGCGTCTACGACTTGGGCGGTCAAGACGTTACGGTGAAGGGCCCGGTGGCTACTATCGAAAACGGTGCCCTCGCAGGTTCGGTCAGTGATCTCATGCGCTGTTTGACCGTGGCTGTTACAACCATGGATATTCCGCTTACAAGCGCTGTTAAAGCGGCCACCATCAATCCGGCCCGAGCTATTGGCGTTGATGGCAGCTATGGCACCTTAGACGCCGGGAAAATGGCCGATGCGGTCATCCTGGATAAAGATACTCTTGCTATTAAGCAGGTAGTGTTGCGAGGTCGGGCGCTGTAGGAGTTCAGCGATCTCAAAAAAGATATTCGGGATTTAGCTTCTACGACGTTTAATCTTCTCCTGTAATGAAAAATGCCACCGCTTGGCGGTGGCATTTTTGTTATCCCTCAGGACGCTCAGAAAAGAGTCAGTCTCAGAAAAGCGTCAGTCAGTTTTCCGGGAGCGCTTACTTGGAAGCGGGAAGGCTTGCGGCAGCCACAGATTGGCCAACACGGCGCATCTTCTCGTCGGGGAGCGTTACGTTGATTTGAGCCGCCAACTCCGGATGCTCTTCGGCCAGAACGCGCTTGCATTCACTGATAAGCAAGTCGCCACCAACGCCGGAGGCTACACGGCCCAAGACGAGTAGCGTTTTGATCTCATAGAAGGAGCTGTAAAGTACCAGGGTGTGTGCCAGATAAACGCCCATGGAGCGGAAGATATCCAAGGCCCCTTCGTCACCCTCATTGGCTAACCCTTGAACGACCTTCAGCTTTTCGGCCGGGGACAGCTCGGGATCCAAAATGATGTTAGCTGCCGGAGCAAGCTTAATCACCGCATCCTGGCTGAAGTACTTGCAACCTACACCAAAGTCCGTGGACCATTCGTCCTGCATAGCGTTGGGGGAAAGGTCCACCGGGGCAAAGGCCAGCTCGTTGATCCAGCCAAGTACGTTACCTTCGTCATTCACGTAGCCTACGGCTTCAGAGGTGCCCATGGCTACGCCTAAGATGTCGCCTTCGCCGGTAGACATGTAGCCGGCCAAAGCGGTGACGTCGCCATCGTTGGCTACTACTAAGGGAACATCGCCAATTTCGGCGCCGGCACGGTCATAGATAGATTTCACTTCTTCGCGACGCTCGCGCGGAACCTTGATAAACAGGGAGGCTACCATGGGGCTGTTGCCTACAAAGGTGCCGGCAGAGGAAACGCCAATGGCGTCAACGCGGGGCATTTTAGAGGCTGCCGTCTTAAACGCAGTTACGATCTCATTGAAGTGATACTCCGGATCCTCGGTAATCTTGGGGAACCAGACTACTTCTTCCGAGTACACGGCTTCGCCGTCAATGACGGCCGATACCTTACGATCGGAGCCACCGGCGTCAAAACCAATGCGGCAGCCTTCCATATGACCGCCAATTGCTTTGGTGGTTTCGTGAGCCTCGGGGAATGTTTCCTCGGTGCAGGCAATAACCTCCAGCGGCTTTTCGTAGACATCACCTACGAACTCGTAATCAAATTTGCGCTCACCTTCTGGGGAATAGGCCTGGGAAAGCTTCTCGGCGACGGTATCAGCGCCTTTAATGTAGACGCGGAATCCGCCAATGGACCAAAGTTCAAATTTAACCAGGCGCTCCACATAGCGATAGTTTGCCTCAGCAAATTCATCTCCACGAATAAAGCTCTCACGTACCGCAATGAGTCCATCTTCGCGCTCAACAGCAACAGCAATGGGATGGGTGGCTTCCTCTAAATAGGATTTCATCCACACGCCAAAGGGGATAAACTCAGGATCGAGGACGGGCTTGTTTTTCATATCGTAGCTAATGCCCAAATATTCCATGGTGAGCCTTTCTTTACAGAGTTAAACGATTAGCGGCTAGGGTAATACAAAATCAAAGGAAGTAAGCGTTCATTTGCTTAGCTCTCAAGGATTTCCGTAAGAATTTGTTCGGTCATGCAGAGAGCTCGAGGAACGTGGAACGGTCCTTTAAAAGTAGAGCCTTTGACGGGGGGCATTGTAGGCAAGCCGTCACGGCGCAGATAGCCATACCACTCGCCATATTCGTCATCGACAAAATGATCCTTGCAGTACTCGATGGTTTTGTAGAACCAATCGAGATAATAGTCATCGCCCGTGTCTCGATAGGCCTTTGAGGCAGCAATCATGATTTCGTTATGAGGCCACCAGAGCTTCATATCGTGTTCGTAGGCCTCGGGGGGTAATCCTTGGGCGTCAATGAAATAAAGCAATCCGCCATATTCTTTATCCCAGCCCGCTTCAATGGCCAGGCGGAAAATCTCCTCAGCTTGACGATGGAGCTCTTCGTCACCGCGGTAATTTGCTTCATCCATCATGAACCAGCTGCACTCAATGTCGTGACCTGGGTTAACAACACGACCAGCGGTATACCAAAGTTCTGGCTCGCCATCGCTGTTAACGGATTCCAATGTGCAACCCAGTTCGGGGCGGAAATGCTCATGGACGATGCGATCGGTGCACTCACGAGCATGGCGGTCGTACTCTTCGGTGTGAGCAGGATCTACGCGGCGCATAATGCCAATGATATTGAGGAAAATCATGGCGTCGCCCAAGGCGCGTCCGGAGCGCGTTTCCGGAATAGTTTTGGGGCCTAAGCCGGTGGGGTCTTCTCGGAGGCCATTGTTGAGGTCGTAGATGAGCTGGTAGGCGCGACGAGCGCGTTCAAGATGGACCTCTTCGCCGGTAACGCCATAATACTCAGCATTGGCAATGCAATAAAAGCCTTCGGAGAAGTTGTAGCGGCGCTGACGTAACGGGGCCCCTTCAGCGGTGACGGTGAAATAGAGGCGATCACCCGCTTCGTGATTAATGCAGTGGTTCTCAAGGAAATCTAAGCAGCTCTTTGCCGCTTCCAGCCATTCGGGTCGGGTGCCATAGAGGTGACACAGATACGAATAGGTCCAGCCACAACGTCCTTGCATCCAGACGCTTTTATCTGTGGAATAGACCTTGCCTTCACGATCGACACAGGTATAGAC
>CAJUNI010000072.1:3251-11432 GCA_910587945.1 uncultured Parvibacter sp. | reverse complement strand
ACGCCTTGGTTATGTGGATTGAGCATGTCCAATATTCTGCCGCACCCCCAAGTGGGATTTCCTGGCGCAGCTGTGCATAAAAACTCGTAAGTAAGGCATCTGACCAAAAAGTACGTACCCCAAATTGTTAATTGCAGAGGGATACGGCGTTACGTGATGAAACAATTTGAGCTCGGTAGCGGTTGTGCCGAGCCATCGCTGCAAGCTGCTTTGCGTCAACACCTCAACGGTCTTTCGCCCGGGCACGCTATACTCTTCCCCATGACATTAGTAGAAGACAACTCCCCTGCGCTCGCCCCGCTTCCTCAAGAAGAGTGGGTATCTTGGCGCGGCTTTGATGAAGACAGCCAACGGGTTGGAGTCACGAAAGTTGGCGAGGCTCGCACATGCAGCACCACTTGCACCAGCAGCGAAGGCCCTAGCACGGAGCCCCTAAGCGGCACCACCCCCAACGCGGAGCCAAGCGTCTCCCAGGGGCCTTATGGCATCGATTTTCTCGGCTGCAACACCATTATCCAAATTGACTGCTACGGAGAAGCTGCCTCCTGCCAGGCAGCCCTCAAACAAGCACGTGCCGCCTGTCGGCGATGGGAGCGCATCTTCTCTCGCACGTTGCCCCACTCGGAAATCACGCGCCTTAACGCTGCTCAGGGCGCCCCCGTGATTGTCTCCCAAGAAACCGGCGAGCTCCTTCAAGCCGCACTTCATTATTGCGCTCTGAGTGAAGGCTGCTTCGATATCACCATCGGTGCTCTCAGTTGCCTCTGGGACTTCCATGAAGGCATCATCCCTAGCGCCGATGACCTCGCACGGGCTCAAGGGGCGGTGGATTGGCGACGCATCACGCTCAATCCTCTTACCTCTGACAGTTGGGAAGTTTGTCTCCATCACCCCGAGGCCTCCGTGGATGTCGGAGGCATTGCCAAGGGATGGATGGCCGATCAACTCCTCACCCTGAAAGAGCGTTTTAACTTAGAAGGAATGCTCGTTAATTTGGGGGGAAATGTTGCCGTTTGCGGCACAAAGCCTGAAGAAAAACCCTGGGTTGTGGGTTTGCGCGATCCCTTTGATTCCCAGAAGCTTCTTGGCACTCTGCGTCTTACTGATGGCGCCGTGGTCACAAGCGGCGTGGGAGAGCGCTCATTTCTAAAAGATGGCCGGCGCTATCACCACATCCTCGATCCTTCCACCGGCAACCCCGTGACCACCGATGTCGCAAGCGCCACCGTCGTCTGTAAAACAGCCTTAGACGCCGAGGGTTTTTCCACCACCCTCCTAGCCTTAGGAAAAGAAGCGGGCCGTGCCTTTGTGTTGGCACGACCCGAAATTCTTCAAGCCTATTTTATTGACGACCAAAAGCAAGTTTGGACCGTCAAGGAACCCTAACGCCCCGCGGAGAACAGCTAAATCTCACGCCTTGCCCTCAACCAGCGATCATCACGTGTAAACCCTTATTGGCCTTCATTTTTGCGGCGGAAGAGTTCTTGATTAGTTGCCAACCAGCTTTCTACCGTACCAGTATCGAAACCATCAGCCGGGTCTACGACCAAGGCGTACATCTCTTCTTCTTGCAATACCGCGTCCAGCGCATCGGTAAGTTGGATCTCGCCACCCACTCCTGGGGCAACATCGGCCAAAAGCTCCATAACACGCGGGCTTAACAGGTAGCGCCCAAACACCGCAAGATTGGAAGGGGCCTCTTCTGCCGGCGGCTTTTCCACCAGCGAATCCACCTTCCACACTCCCGGCTCCACTTCGGCGCCAGCAATCACCCCAAAGCGACTTACCTTTTCCTCAGGCACCGGCATGACCGCAATCACCGAGGCGCCATTATGGGCATCGGAGACCGCCTGCATTGCCGGAAGCATAGCGTTGTCAGGAACGAGTACATCACCTAAGAGCACATAGAAGGGCTCCCCTGCTGTCTTTTCTGCAGCGCACCGCACTGCATGGCCAAGGCCCAGCGCTTCATCCTGATAAACATAGCTGACGTTGTAATTCCCAACAGCCTCCACTGCATCGGCATAGGCATCTTTGCCGCGCTCACGAAGCAAAGCGACCAGTTCAGGGGCCGGAGAGAAATGCTCTTCAATGGACTTCTTATCGCGACTATTGATGATAACTACCTCATCAGCCGCTGAAGCCAGGCCCTCTTCGACCACATATTGAATGGCGGGGCGATCTACCACCAGAAGCATCTCTTTCGGCTGAGCTTTGGTGGCGGGTAAAAAGCGGGTACCTAACCCAGCTGCAGGAATAAGGGCCTTCATAGAGCACCTTTCTCTTTTAGGGATATAGCGATGGTTATCTTACCACCAGCCACCTACAAGGGATGACGCAGACTCAACTCCCGACGCGAGGTTGCCCATTGCGCATTCTAAAGCCGTGACCCCCATTAAAATCCCCGACCTGCCTACCACCCTTATCTAAGCCAGCTGCGCAGTACTCCTCAAACCGCCGAGGACTGGGCAAAATCTTCTGCCTTTCATAAGGTTAAAACTGCCAACAACTTTATTCTGCAATC
This sequence comes from uncultured Parvibacter sp., assembly GCA_910587945.1. GTDB lineage: Bacteria > Actinomycetota > Coriobacteriia > Coriobacteriales > Eggerthellaceae > CAJUNI01. The sequence goes on along the minus strand of CAJUNI010000072.1, from coordinate 8,908 downwards.
TGGGTATAATTAGTTACGCAACAATTTGTTTGTCCTGCTCCTGACGCAGGTTTTGCCATATTCAACTTTTTTGAAGCGCCTCGTTCTGTTCGTTTGTTCTCGAAATGCTTTACATGAAAATGCATAGACTGACGCAATGTCAATAACGCCAGGGAGAAGTACCGTGAACCACCGATCGAATTTTGAGACCCCATCCATGTCCCCTCAGGGCTCGCAGTCTCATTCGGTATCCCAAAACGGCGCTGACAACGCCCCCCCCCGCGGCCTTTTCTGCGTCCCAAAGAGAGCGAACTCCTATGACGCTCAATCTTGACTCCGCCTATCTCACCGCTTTTGAGCTCGCCCACGAAACCCTTCGTCGGGGACTTAGTTTCTCCAGCCCTCTTACCATTACGCAATACCGCGTTCTAGCCAAGCTTGCCCAAGCGAAAAAACCTATTAACCAAGGGGAATTAGGTGAACTTCTTCTCCTTAAACCCAATGTTATTACCCAGGCTCTTGACGCGTTAGTAGCTCAGCAGTTTGCCCGCCGCAGCGTTGACCCCATTGACGGGCGGCGCCGGTATTCGGAAATAACCGCGGATGGACTCGCCCATATTGCCGAGATTAACGAGACGCTCACTCAGTGCCTCTATCAGAATTTCCCTACCAACAATGTTGCCTATCGGACCATCCTTGAAGCCTCCATTGAGGCAGCGGCCCGCATTGAGCCTCCTCTTTCACCAGTTGATGCCATTGACCACCAGGCTACCAATGCCTTAATAGCAGTCGAGCTCATTCGCCAAGAAACTGAGGCAGCTCTTATAGAAAACTGCGGAGCATCGCTTGCAGAATGTCGCATTGTACAGTATCTCCTCGAACGCAAAGAGCCCCTGCGTGTGGGTATCTTAGCCCGAGAATTATTCATGTCTCCGGTCACAGTTGCCCGTGGATCTGACCACCTGGTGGATCGCGGTTGGGTGCAGAAATTATCATCGCCCTACGACCGAAAAGCGGTATTCGTTCGCTTGAGTACCCAGGGAGTAAAACAAGGCCAGGTCATTTGCGACACCGTCAATGAACTGGGCAAAGAGCGGATTTGGTCTAATTTGACCTCGGAACAATGTCACGCCCTCGAGTCCTTAGGCCAAGTGGTTATGGCGGATCGACGAGCGCTCGCCGAAGCACAAAATCGCGCGCAGCTCAAAGACCTCAAACCCTTGCGACCCAAAGACCGTCACTAACCCTCAAGGGATTCTTCGACAAGAAACAGGAGCCACCACGGCGGAACAGCCGGATGAAGCAATATGGAATTGTCGTGGCTGAGATTAAGCTTCTCCCCTGTTCAGCGCTATCAACGCGTAAACTAAAACGCAGTACATTTCTCCCTTGCTTTTGAAGGATTCCATGGACAGCCGCGCTGACATCTCTCCTGATTTTTCCCTTGATTCAAGTTATTTCGTTGCCTTCGAAATGGCCCATAACGCCCTGAAACAAGGGCTTGAAGCCGCCAGCTCGCTTTCCATTACGGCTTATCGAATCTTAGCCAAGCTCACCCAGACCAATGTTCCCATCAACCAGGGCAAACTGGGAGAGCGCCTGGGCCTTAAGGCCAACGTCGTCAGCCAATCCCTAGATAGTCTCACAGAGCTTGGTTTGGTTAGTCGCACAGCAGGGGCCACCGATGGCCGCCAGCGCTTTCTTGCCGTCACCGATGCGGGGCGCGATCATGTGGCCACCGTCAACAAATCCTTGGTAGAGAGTCTCTATGCCACCTTCCCCACCGAAAACCCTGTTTACCGCACCATCCTAGAGGCCGCTATTGCGGCGGGCTCCTCCATTGAGCCACCCCTTGAGCCGGGACGTCCGACAAAGTTTCCTGCCACCCGAGCCCTCACCGCCCTTGAACTCATGCGCCAAACCACCGCTGATGCCCTGAAAGACGTTTGCGGTGCTTCGTTTATTGATTGTCGCATTATCCAACGAGCGGCCGAGCTGAATCATCCAGTACGCATTGGCGATTTGGCAGATCAGTTGGTTATGGCGCCCATCAACGTAACGCGCTCCGTGGATCGCCTCCAACAGCGGGGCTGGATTCGCAAACTTCGTTCCCCTGAAGATCGCAAAGCGGTGTATCTGGAGCTTACCGATGAGGGCCGCTATCAGGCTATGGTGGTCAATACTACCGTCAATGAGTTGGGTCGCACCTATCTTTGGGCCAATCTCACGGCCGATCAAAAAGAGACTATCGAGAAGATGGGGCACGTGGTTATGGCGGACCTTATTGCGCTCAAAGAAGCCCGCACTCAAGCTGCCCTGAACAATCTGATTCCCTTGTAAGTTGTCCCTAGAACCGCACCAAGATAACCAATATCACAACCCTGAATAACCTGATTCCCCTCGAGGCTCTTCCCTGCGAAACGCCTTGCGCATCCCGCCTCGGACGCAAAAAAATGCGAGCCTGGGGTTCAGACTCGCATGTTTGAGTTAGCTTGGGTCGCCCGGAAGGATCCGATGGACCACTGGTCGCGACTTAGGCAGTCTTTCCTGCCGGAGCAACGGAAGCCGCCACAGAAGAGGTCGCAGCGGGTTTAGCCGCCACCCGATGAGCGCCCAGCAGCAGCGCCACATTCACAATGAGATCAGCAGCAACCCATGCGAGAAGCGTACCGGTCGGAATAGGTGATTGGTTCAGAGCCCAAAAGGTACCCAGAGTCAATACCATAACCACCGCACCGCAGCCCAAGCAGGCCAAAATCAAATTGCGCGCCAAGGCCTTGCCATTCTCCGCCCGCTCAAGACAGGCGATGAGGACCATCTGAGCTGCCGCCAACAACGTGCCCAAGAACGCCGCAAAGATTATTACGCCCAGTACAATGACTGCTATACCCGGCAGCTTCGAGCTCATAGAGCCCACTTGTACAGCGGACAAAATGCCCAGAGCCAAAATCACGAGGCAAATGATTGCCACCAAGGCCGTAGCCCAACCCCAAAGAAATGCTACCAGCGGACGCTTAGCACCTTTTTCACCCCGAGCAAACAGAGCAGCTCCGAGGACCGGTCCTGCTGTGGACAGACTTAGAGCCAAGCCTGCCGCGAACAGGAACCCTACAAAGGCCGAGCCGGTCAAGATGGAGCAGATGACATCCAAGATCGGTACGTCTGAGGCTGAGATGTAATCAAACGCTAAGATACCCGTCGAGGCCGCAATACCCAGTCCAATACGTCCAAGAATGGCAATAACCAGGGCTAACGCAAAGAGTACGGCATAGGGTTTCGCCAGAGACTTCATGGTTGCTTTCATGACTTAGCGCCCCCCTTCATTTTCTACGGCCGAGGTACCACAGAGATAGCCACCGCAGAATGCAAGCCCCACATCGCCCATGAGCGAGCCTAAGATCGGATCGCCAATGTAGCTGTTCTCACCGCAAGCACCACCGGCGGTATGCCAGCCAGCATAGAGCCCGGGGATTGGCAGGCCGTTAGTGCCCATAACCTGCATTTGGTCATTGATCAACAATCCAGCCTTAGTGCCATAGAGGTTGCCGCCGATGCGACAGCCATAGAACGGTGGATCCACAATGGGATGGAGCCACTCTGCGGGAAGCGGATACATGAAGTCATCCTCGCCCTTTGCGCAAGTTTCATTCCAAGCGGCCACGGCCTCGGTCATGACTCCCGGGGCAAAGCCCAGATCAGCCTCCAGCTCCTCTAAGCTATTGCGCTGCTTGAGTACATCGGCATCAATGGCGTCTTGGACACCGTGATGCCAGTCGCGATAGTGCTCGGGGATTTTCTCCACCTGCTCCAGATCGGGCGTCAAGAGCTTGCGGCAGTGTTCTTGAGCAAACCCTGCCAGATAATCTTCGTAGTGAGAGTCGAAGATGATGTAGGAGCGATGGCCCGGAGGCGTCATCTGGATGGTAGCCAAATCACCCAAAGCATAAATGGCATTGGCTCCGTCTTCGCCGACGCGACTGTCCATATAACGCAGACGATTGCCGCAGCGATCAATGGTGAACCAGGGTTGGCGGGAAAGTTGCGTCATGCCGTCATAGAGGAACCGTGCCCAGGTACCCCCTTCCGCCTGCCAGTCTACGCCGCCGTCAAAGGATGCTGAGCTGTTAAAGCCTGAGACATCAGCGCCCACACCCAGGCCCATGCGGAAACACTCGCCCGTTTCTCCCGCCGTGAGATAGCTAGAAGCGCAGCCCATAGCCGCCGTGGGAATATATTTATCCAAGAGCGCCTTGTTGTTGCAGAAGCCGCCGGCTGTCAAAATAACCGCTTGACGAGCATGAATGTACTTCTCATCCGAGAATCCCTCATTGATAACCACGCCAACAATGCGGCCGCTGTCATCCTGCACTAAAGCCTCCGCCGGACTCTGGAATTTGTAATCCACACCCTGGCGCTGACCATAGGCAAACATAGCATCAGTAGCATCCTTCATTTTCAGCACGTGATGGTCGAGCGTAGAGTTCTTGGGAGCTACATAGACAGGCACCTCACCAAGACGCCATTGCACGCCGCAGTCCGCCATCCAGTCCAAGCTCTTGCCACCTTCGGAGGCAATCTTATAAATCAGCTTCGGATCTGCTGCATAGTGGTATTCATCCATAGCCCAATCCGTGAGCGCCTGGGCGTCAAAGGGATAGGACGGGAAGGCGAATTTCTTCGATTCCTGCATGGACATACCGCCCAGAATGCCACACATGCCAGCTTCTTGAGCGTTGCCACCATGAAGGCCTAAAGCCTCCACGCAGATGGTCTGAGCGCCCAACTCTGCGGCGCGGGCGGCAGCGTTCAGGCCACCACCACCGGCACCCACGACACAGATGTCGCACTCGTAGTCCCACTGAGCGGGAACCGCTCGCGGCGGAATGGGACTGGCGTCGTTGGCAGGAAATGCCGCTCCGTTATGGTCGCGATAGGTGCCATCAGAGGCAGAAGCATTGGTCTGATTGCTCTCGGGAACGCCAATCTCTTGGCTTCCATCAGCAGCCCAAGAGCCAATGCGTTCACCTTCCGCCCCGAAAGCCGGGGTGGCGCCTAAGAAACTAACAGCAGCTGCGGAGGCGGCCGCTAAGGCCGATCCAGTAAGGAAGTCGCGACGGGACAAACCCGACTGCGTTGCTTTTTCTTCGTGAGTCATAGGGTGAACCTCCCAACTATTCCGCAGCGGCCACAGATTGGGTCTGTGCCGCAGCTTCAGACTGTGCCAGAGCGTCATCAACGGCCTGACGCACTCCTGCGGTGGTAATGGTGGCGCCAGCTATTGCATCAATTTCCGAGCCTTGTACGGCCTCGATCATGGTGGCGTACTTGCCATCGCGGATAGCCTCATAACCTCCACGGCTTTGGCTTTCCCCTTCTTGAGTAATCTCTAAGCAGGAAATATGACCGCCATCAACCAGCAAGGTCACCGTGATAGGACCTTCCATCCCTTTGCCCCAGCCGGTGTAAACGCCGTCAGTTAACGAGAGTTGAGAATTCACCGCCACCGGTGCCGGCATTTCCTGGGCCCAAGGATCATCCAAGCGCAGCGCCAACGACTCCGCACTGGCTGCATCTTTCGATCCTGATCCTTCAAACGAAGCCCCACAGCCGGCCAGGCCTAAGGTCAGCACACAGGCACTGAGGGCCATTGCATTTGTTTTCATTGTCATGAGTTCCCC
>CAJUNI010000072.1:0-3241 GCA_910587945.1 uncultured Parvibacter sp. | reverse complement strand
GCCTTAGGCAACCGTGTTTGACTTGACGGGTTCAATCCAGCCCTCAGGAACCTCGTAGTCATGACAGGTATTGCAATACATGATTGAGGTGCCATGAGCGCTATGACAGTTGCTACAGTCAATGGCTTCGCCCTGGTGGGAAAAGTGGGGATTGACTCCCTCTTCGCCACCCCAGTTTTCCGTGGCTGCTACCACATCGTTCCACTCATGGCAGCCACTGGTGGCGCACATGGCGCTATCGCTTCGCACCCCAACCGTGGTCAACATACCGGCCTCATCCACTTCGTAATCTCCGCGGATCCAAGAGAGACCTTCCGTTACCTGCTCCTCAAGAGTCGGTACATGGCAATCAAGGCAGGCGATGTCTTCGACTTGATGGGTGTATGCCATCAGTTCGGGCTGGCCATAGTAGCCTTCCACATAGGGATCCATAGGCTCGTGGCAAATGGCGTTGCAGAACGTAGGTTGGCTGTGCCACACCGTAAAGCCCACGCCAGCCACTACCAAAACTACGGCCACTACTGCTACCGCAATGGGCCACCGTTTACGAGAACGCTTGGGCGTGGGGGTCTCAACAGAGGCGGGAGCTTCGGACGCACCCTTCCCTGTTGATTCATCAGTTCCCACTGGGTTGGGTTGATGCTCCATCGTTTCCTCCTTACCTTGCGGTACTGCTATCGAGCCCTTGCTCCATAGTTTTTTGGGTTCCAAAACCCTTACTGCTCATGAGGTGTTTCTGCTGGTCGTTCGGTTGCGGTTTGTAGTTTTAACTTCATTGATGTTCTTTTTTTCTAACTCATCTGAACTATTTTTTTGGAATTATAGCGCCATAATGCGCGGTCAAACAGTCGCCATTGACGGAAATCAACGCATTGTCAACCATTGACGAATTGTCAAATGTGTTCATTGACGACCCGTCAATCCACGAACTATATTCCCCATCATCAAGAAATCTTCACAGAAAGGAGACTGCCATGGACCCCATTACTTCAATGGAATCTGCCGCACCCCAGCGCCGCCCTCACTCTATGGCAGACCCCGCCGAACGTCGTAACGAAATCATCGTGACCGCGCGGACGCTCTATGAAGACAAAGGTATGGCGAAAACCAGCATCCAGGACATCACCGCCACTATGGGTGTTGCGCGTTCGTTGTTCTATCACTATTTCGCGGACAAAGACGCCGTTACTTCAGCCGTTCTTGACACCTATGTAGCTGATTATTTGGAAGCATTGCATTACTGGAACGCCAACCGTCGTGTGGGGGATATTGACCATGCACTGACTTCCCTCGTACGCCTCCTGCGCGTTGCTCTCTTTGAGCATAACGCCTTCCGGGAAGCCATTGCCTCCCAAGAAAACGCCGCACTCTATCTTGATTTCATAAATCGCATTGCGGATCAAACGGCGGAGTACTTTCTCCAAAGCACCGTTCGTGATTACGAATCACTCCATGAAGTCCATATTGAGCACCGCTACGAAACGTTCTACATGCTTATCTTGGGCATCATTGGCTATTTGCGCACTCACCCCATCGTCGATGACCAGGTCATCGTGGACCTTATTGCCCAGACGCTTCATATGGACAGAACACCTACACCCACTCAGGAGACCGATTAAGAATCTCCTCGGTATTTTGCACGGATGTATGGCTTCCAGCCACTCCCGTGCTTCCATTACCCGGTTTCAAAGAACTCGGGTAATGGAATAAAAAAGCCCAGCCGGCTCGCCGACCGGCCCGACCAAGAAAGGATCAACTCCTCTATCGGCCGCTTTAGCAACTTCGAATGTTTGATCTTCTCAAGGAGGGTTCATCATGCTTTTTGATGTGTATGGGCCAAATGCGCTCTATCAATGGCTGGGCCTCGCTATCGTACTCGTCGCCCTTATTCTTTTGAACGAATTTGCTCGCCGCACCAAAGCCGGTGGCATGATCATGTTCTTTGGCGTCTCTGGCGTCATGACTATCTACTGTATCGCTATTGCTGTGGGCGCCGCTAGTGGCGCTGAGTGGGCGTTAACCAACCCCACCCACACCGACATGAATAGCTGGTTCCACTATGCCAAGGTCTATGCGGCACTTGCTGGCTGCATCGGCTTTATGGCAATCAAGTATTCCTGGGGAAAGATTGGCCGCTCCCATTGGTTTAAGGCCTTCCCCTTTGTCATCGTAGCAATCAACATCATGATTGCCGTGGTTTCTGACTTTGAGAGCGCCTTCCGCGCCTTTGGCACCACCTGGGTCTCCACAGAAGGTGTCACGCTTTATGGCGGCTGGCACAACGTGTTTAACGGTATCGCAGGCATCCTGAACATCCTCTGCATGACCGGCTGGTTTGGTATCTACATCTCCAAGAAGCGTCAGGATATGCTCTGGCCTGACATGACCTGGGTCTTCATCATTGCCTATGACCTGTGGAACTTCTGCTACACCTACAACTGTCTGCCCACCCATTCTTGGTATTGCGGCATCGCACTGCTGTTGGCACCTACCATCGCCGGTCTTATTTGGAACAAGGGCGGCTGGATCCAGAACCGCGCCTTTACCCTGGCTATCTGGTGCATGTTCTGTCAGATGGTTCCCATGTTTGTCAATGACTCCATCTTCGCTGCAAACTCCGTGAACAACCCCAACGTCAACCTGACTGTTTCCATCATCGCCTTAGTTGCTAACATTGCAGCTCTCGCCTACATCGTCTACCGCTCCAAGAAGCTGGGCGTGAACCCCTACAAGCAAGAAGTGTTTGTGGGTACCAAGGACTTCACCGAGGCTATGGAACGTCGCGCCAGCACCGAGTACCTGCTTGAGACTGAGCCGAAGAGCGCTACGGCTGAAGAGATCGCCGAGATGGTTGCTTACAACGAGCTTCCTGCTGAAGGCACCCCGGGCTATGTCTACGTAGCTGTTGAGAAGGACGAGCCCCTGAAGTAGTTCTTCTTACACCCCTTAGAGCCTGCAGGGCACCTATTACAGCCCTTGTAGTCTTCGCCAAACGACCCCGGTGCAATGCCGGGGTCGTTTTGTTGGTGCACTCCTTCGGAAGACGTGGGCTCTAGGGGCTGAGATCCGAGGGCGGATTTTGGGGATTATGCCGGGATCTCCCACGATCCCCGAGAGCCCTGCACCTAGCCGCAACGCACATTTCGTCCCCATGTCCGATCCTGGCGTGGATGTACATAAAGCTCGTGAGTCAAAAAGGGCTAGGGGGTGCGGACGATTTTTCGTACCAACTAGGCCACCC
>CAJUNI010000071.1 GCA_910587945.1 uncultured Parvibacter sp. | reverse complement strand
CTCTTGAGCTTCTCCGGGCTCAAGCAGGGCTAACACCTCGGAAAATATGGCTCGAGAAGTAGAGAGTCGTGGCGTCAAACAATCAATAACACCGGTGTGGTGTCCTATGGCTAGGGTGTAATACAGCACCGAACGCACCTTTTCAGGGATGGAGTGCTCGTTATCAACAAATTTCTGACCCAGCCGATAGAACACCACCTCTTGAGCCGTACGACTATCGGTGGTGTGGCAAGCGGTGGATCGCGACGCCACAACACTCACTCCTGCACCACCTTACTCATCAGAAGAGCCTTCAGATCCATAAATACCGCGCGCTTACGCGTGTCGGTTTCTTCAGAAATCAGACGATCTGCTGCACCAAGCGCATCGGTGCGGTCTTTCATTAACGCCAACATAAACTCATCAACAATTTGTTTGCCGTAGTAATAGCCGCTCATCCGACGCGCTTCCCGCTCGAACGCCGTACGAACCTTATAGGGAATCATGGGGAACGGTAACATCACCTGCTCATCAGCCGGTGCAACATGATGGCTTGCATGAAGCTTCTGGTCCAAGATGCCCAAAGCTGTTGCAAACCCATAAATGGTTGCGGGTGGTGACGGCGGGCACCCAGGAACATAGACATCTACTGGCAAAATGGGGTCTGTTCCGCCCCACACACAATAGTTGTCATGGAAGATGCCCCCGGTACACCCACAGGCACCATAAGACATCACGATCTTTGGGTCGGGTGCAGCGTTATAGGCACGAATAGCAGGCTCTCGCATAGAACGAGTCATTGCGCCGGTATAGAGCAGCACGTCAGCATGGCGAGGAGACGGCACCACCTTAATGCCAAAACGCTCTGCATCAAACACGGCTGTTATGGTGGAGAAGATTTCAATCTCACAGCCATTACAACCGCCACAGTCGACACGATACACGTAGACCGAACGTTTAATGGACTCGAGGAGCTTCTTCTTCGCTTCCGCTACCTTTTCATCAAGGGTTATGGGATCAGGTCGCCATTGCAACCGCTCCGGGAAGTCGTTTTCTCTCATCGGGCACCTCCCTTAGGCCGCGCTTGCTCCTGAAACGTCAGAGCATCAGCTTTACGACGACAAGCTAAGCAGAGATCCAACATCTCTACATCAGCAGCCGCTGGACCACCGACACTCGTAAGCACTTTACGAGCATATTCCACTTCTTTTGCTACCGCATAAGGCTTGCCACAGCGTTTACACTTCGCGGTCTCATAGGCGCAGGATTCACTGAGGTCGGCCTTGTTTAAAACAGCAAGCTCGAAGTCTTTTGTGAGCTTTATGGCAAACACCGGACATACTTCCTGACAACGGCCACAGAAAATGCACCGACCGTAGCTAATATCCCATGTCTGATACGCCTGCTCGTCATCCAGCTCCATGGTGATGGCATTTGCCGGGCAAGCTATGGCGCAAGCGCCGCAGACAATGCATAGCTTCTCATTGTGTTCAGGCTTTCCTCGGAACCCGTCCGGGAGATCTAGCGGCTCAAAGGGGTAGCCGACGGTTGCATCGCCAGCCTTCCCTATTTCCCTAAACAACTTAAACATGGCTTACCACCCCTTCCCCGCCAAAGGCGAATGGGTGCGGCGCCGACAATAACCTTCAAGCTGATCCTTGGTGAGGATCGTTTCGCTCTTCTTGGCCACATCTACCACTGTTACCCGATCGGTACAGGAGTAGCAAGGATCCATGGATCCTACGATGATGGCGGCATCTGCCACCGTGTTACCCCGCAGCATATAACGCAGAATCGGCCAGTTAGAGTACGTAGCTGCTTTAGCCCGCCAGCGATAGCACTTCTGATTGTCACCAACCATGGCCCAATGCATGTCCTCACCGCGAGGAGCTTCGGTATAGCCCAATGCGAATTTATGAGGCGTATATTGCCAGTCCTCTGTTTGAATGGGGCCTGCAGGAGCACCTTCAAGGAGTTGCTCAATCATCGTAAGCGAATCCATGAACTCCTCGACACGTACCAGCGTACGGCTTTGGACATCGCAACCATCATGACTACGCGTCTTAAGACCGGTGAGGTATTTATAGCCATCAAAGGGATGATCAAAACGGACATCGCGAGCGATACCACTGCCACGCACGCAGGGCCCTACAGGGCTGTAATCACGAGCAATGCTGGGATCTAACCTGCCTACCCCCGCCGTACGGGATTCAAAGTTGGCGGTAGATACCAGCATATCTACCAACGCTTCTACCTCATTGCGCATCTCGCGAACAAACTTTACTGTTGCAAGTTTTTGCTCATCAAGAATGTCTCTACGAACACCGCCAATAAGGTTCAAACCATAGGTCTTACGCGCACCGGTAAGGAGCACAGCTAAATCCATGGCCTTTTCGCGCACACGGAAGAAGTGCTGGAAGCCTGTATCAAAGCCGCAATAATGGCATACCAAACCCAAGTTCAGCAAATGGGAATGGAGTCGTTCTACCTCAAGTAAGATGGAGCGAACATATTGCGCACGGATGGGTACTTCTATTCCCTGAGCATTTTCCACTGCTTCAGCATAGGCTACTGAGTGAGCATTGCCGCAGATGCCGCAGATGCGGTCTGCCAAGAAGGTAACCGCGTCATAATTCAAGCGACTTTCCGCCACTTTTTCCATACCGCGGTGCACATAGAACAATCGATAATCTGCATCGATGATTTCTTCGCCTTCTACAAACAGACGGAAATGTCCGGGTTCATCGGAAGTGATATGGAGCGGACCCATAGGAACCTGGGTAGTTTCTTCCGCATTGCCTTCATAAAGGAACGAATAGTTCTCAACATCGGTAACTGGAGCAGGGCGTTTGCGATAATCCATCGCGTCTTTGCGAAGCGGATAGAGATTCTGCGGCCAGTCATCAGGCAGCACAAGACGTCGCTCATCAGGCAAACCAACCGCACGAAGTCCAAACATGTCATAGGCCTCGCGCTCGCTCCATACACAGGCTGGAACCCGAGGTGTGACTGAAGGGTACTCCATAGAATGAGGGTCGATTTCAGCGCGAACGGTTACGAACGAGGGGTCACTTTCTTCCATAGACAGAAGGTAATAGAGGGCATAGCAACCTTTGATAGCACGCTCATCATTAGCCACCATATTCGGCAGCCACCCACCTCGTCCGTAATAGAGGAACTCAACAACATCTGGGAGCATATCAGTAGGAACCGTAATGGTTACTTGATCGGCAGCTTGCCAGGTTGCATCTAATACTGCTCCAGGGAACGTATCCCTCACCGCTTGTACATGAGTCTCCCCTGGACGTTGAGTTTTGGGATTTTTGGGCGTCATTATTCGAACACCTCCTCAGGCGCATCGTTGGCAACTATGGCCGCTAGAGCTTCTTCGACCAGATTTCCATTGAGAGGATTCTCGTCTTCATACATGATCACGATGGCACTTGCCTTCTCAATCGAAGTTGCCAAAGGACCAGGAAGGGAGATGCCCAAAATCACCACTAAAGCCAACAAAACAATTTCAGGGGCAAGCGCCAAAGGAGAAACATCCTTGCGCGAGATATCAGCAGGAGCTTTACCTAAGGCAGAGCCGGTAATCATGCGTATCAACGCCATGATCACTACCACCAAGGCAATAAGAACAAGCACTACAATTAACCAGGCATGAGCCGCAGCGCCCGCTAGAATCATGAGCATTTCACTCACAAACATGGCAAAGGGAGGGAATCCTGCTAAGGCAAGACATCCTGCTGCAAACAGTACGCCTGTTACGGGGGCTACCGAAATGATGCCTGAGATTTTGTGCAGATCGCGCGTGTGGTATTTCATCATTATGTTGCCTGACAGGCAGAACATAAGTGCCTTGGTAAGACCATGAGCTAGGCAGTGTACCAACCCAGCGATGATTCCTAAGGGACCGCCAATGCCGAAGCAAACTGCAATCAGGCCAATGTTTTCGCAGGAGCTATAGGCCAGCTTACGCTTGAGGTCGGTTTGCTTGTATACCTCAAACGCTGCATAGCATACCGAAAGCACACCCAAGATCATCATAACAAGCTGCGGGAACCCATCCCCCACATTTGCTGCAGTAAGAATGTAGAACCGCAGGATGATAAGGATGGCGCACTTCAGAAGAACACCAGAGAGCAATGCTGAAACCGGGCTTGGGGCCTCGGAGTGCGCATCAGGCAGCCAAGTATGCATGGGAAACAGGCCTGCCTTTGTGCCAAAGCCGATAGCAGCAAACACAAAAGCAATCATCATAAGAGAGTGGTCCATAAAAGGCGCGTTTGGCAGAATTGCCGTCCAGAACACCGCCTGATGAGGATCGGCCATGATGTCCGCAGCATTGGCGTACACCAAAAGCGTTCCAAACAGGCCAAAGGCCACGCCTGCCGTGCAGACAATAACGTATTTCCAAGCAGCTTCAAGAGCGAGCTTGGTCCGGTAAACTCCCACCAGAAATACCGTTGATAAAGTGGTAGCCTCAACCGAAACCCACATCATGATGATGTTGTTAGAAGTTACCGCCAGAATCATCGAGAACACGAAGAGACTAAAGAATACGTAGTACTGCTTTACCTGAGAAGGTCCGAGCTTACCATCAGCTACATCATGAGCTACATAGGGCAGCGAATAAACTCCCGTACACGGAGCAATTACCGCAATTAACCCTAAGAACAAGGCAGCCAAACCATCCAGGTGGAACCAGCCACCAAGAGCAAAAATATCGCTTCCCAAGAAGGTGGATACAACAAGGGTCAGACCTAAGACAGCAACCCCTGCCAGGGACACAACATGCAGTCCCTCATAAACAACCCGGGGCGTAGATTTCGCCGGGAGCACAGCCATTATCAGCGCAGCCACCACAGGACAAACTAAAAGCACTAAGAGCATCTGTGAGTAATCCATGGCTTATCCCTTCAGCTCGCAAAGATCGTCTGCATCGAGCGTGTGGGCATAGTGAGCCATGCGCCATACCAATACCGACAGAATAACAACAGCAAAGATTGCGTCAGTCGCTACACCAATTTCAACCAGTTCAGGCGCCTGGGGAGCCAATATAGCCAAGGTTACGTGAGAACCATTTTCCATCAGGCAGTAGCCAAAGATCTGCTTGAAAATAGAGCGCTGGATCACAATACAGGTGAGCCCAATAAAGAAGTGAGCAAGCGATACAGCCAAGGTGGGCTTTACCGCCGCAGCCGTAGGAAGATCAATGCCAGAAACAGCTACAAAGCAAACAAACACTTCCACTGCTACTAACGCCACAGACTTCATGGGATTCAGCTTCGCTAGTAAATCTGCTTGGGCATCGTTGCCGATCTTCTTTAAGGTGAATAACAGAATTGCAGGAACGAGTACGACCTTCGTAATAAAGGCAGTAGCCGACCAGGTGTACAACTCAGAGGAGCCAGTAACCGCTCCCAACGACGCTAGCACTCCTACAAGTACGAGCGACTGAAGCGAGTACAGACAGGCCGTAACCCGCCCCGTGCGGGCGAGCACGACCATCATCGAGGTGATGATGAGGCATGCCCCGAGTACATTGACTAATGGGTAACCGAACATATTCACCACCTAAATTCCAATGACGAGGAAGACGAGGGAAAGCGACGCAATCCCCACCACAAACCAGGTATAGCGCCCTAATAACTTATAGCGAACGCGCATAACCGAGTTCTCAATGACAGCCGCAATCAGAAGCACAATGCCAACCTTGATCACATAGGCAACAAATCCCAAAAGTAGATCAAGAGGAGCGAGCGTAGCTGCCGCACCAAAGGGCAGGAAAATCGCAACGAATAAACTAGCGACCACAAGCTGCTTTACCGAAACACCGAGCTTCAGCATGGCAAGAGAAGGACCAGAGTAGGCAGCAAGGGGTCCTTCTTGAATTTCTTGTTCCGCCTCTGCCAGATCAAAGGGCAATTTGCCCATCTCAATGTAGCAAGCCATGGCACACGCCACCCCTGCTACTACCACCGCTACAAACGGATTAGCTGTCAGGGTTGCCACCGAAGCAGCCATGATGCCCACATTTGTTGACCCACACGCCAGAGCCATTACGAAGAGCACCAACATAAGGGAAGGCTCCACTAACACACCCACGAGTAATTCGCGGATACCACCAATCGCGGTATAGGAACCCGCCGAATCAATGGAGGCCAAAGCGAACATGAATCGCGGAAGAGCCATCAGATACAGGATCGTAATAATGTCCCCTAGCAAAGGAACGGGGCAGACTTGCATAATCAGCGGAAGACCAGCAGCTACCAAGATAAAACAGCCCAGAAAAATGGGAGGCATAAGACGGGAGACGAGACCACTTCCCCCTTCATGAACCTCAGCGCGGCGCCACAGCTTGGCTAAATCGTAGTAATCCTGGAAGATGCTCGTGCCCGTACGGGAATGCATCTTCGCACGAATCTTTCGCGTGATACCCGAAATAAGGGGTGCGCAAACAACCAAGAGAACGGCCTGGAATATCGCAATAATGATAGTCATGGCATCCTCCTAGCGTACCAAGATAATGAGCGCAAGGAAGAACACCAAGGCTCCAACGACATAGACGATATACGTGCGGAAGTCGCCGCTTTCCAAACGACCGAACCAAGCTCCTAAATCACTCACAATTGAAAGCATCGATTGGGAGAGCGCCGGCGCGTGATGCTCCGCAGGAGCGATACCATGAGTACGGTCCCGGTCATAACGGGTCTGATTCTCCGGCGTCGACGGCAAAGGCTCAGATCCAAAGGCTTCAGGATTAATGGTTCTGGTAGCAAAGTGAGCTACAGCCTGAGCGGCACGATTTACGCCATAGCGAATAGCGTAGAGGGGGCCCATGAAGTTCTTTACGTTTGCGCCCACCGTAGATGCCAACGTTTCCATAGTAAGGTCAGGTTCATAGCCACAGGCCCAAGGCTCAGGATCCTGCTTAACGCCCGCTTTTGCGTTAGCGGCGTTCCGTACCAAAACCAATACCGCAATAATCACTGCCATAAGCACGGCCAGGATAAGCGGTGATACCACAGAAATAGTGTCAAAGGAGATAAGGGTTACTCCTTCAGCCACTGGGATCAGAGGCGCCTGCAGCATAGATGCACCAATGGCCTCTATAACAGGAGCAACGAAAGCAGCGCCCAACCCTAAGACAATGCAGGCTAGGGTCAGAATAACCATGGAAAGTACCATAGGCGCCGGAACCTCATGAGCGTTTTCGGCAGCAGCCGAGCGAGGCTTCGCCAAGAAGGTAACGCCAAAAGCCTTTACAAAGCAGGTCACTGCCAAAGCGCCTGTGATAGCCAAGGCTACAACAGCGAAGGCAAAGACAATGCGGAGGAAAATATCGCCATCCATAGCAGCAGCAATAAGTCCCTGATAGGTAAACCATTCTGAGACAAAGCCGTTCAAAGGCGGAATGGCAGAGATAGCGAGAGATCCAATAAGGAAGCAAAGGGCAGTCCACGGCATCAGGCGCGCAAGGCCACCCAGCACTTCCATATTCCGCGTACCTGTAGCGTGGAGGACACTACCGGCACCAAGGAACAGCAAACCTTTAAACATGGCATGATTAATCAAGTGGTAGAGCCCAGCTAAAAGCCCAATACCGGCCAGCCACGGCAGGCCGGCGGCCCAGCCGAATATACCTACACCTACACCCAGCAAAATAATGCCGATGTTTTCTACCGAGTGGTAGGCAAGCAGACTCTTCAGATCATGTTCACCAAGGGCATAAACCACACCTAGTACGGAGGAAATGGCTCCGATGACAACAACAAGAATGCCCCAGCTCACTTCACCACCTGAAGTGCCTAGCAGGTCAAAACACACCTTGCAGATGCCAAAAATACCAATCTTAATCATGCCACCTGACATAAGGGCGCTCACGTTAGAGGGGGCAGCGGGATGCGCCTGAGGCAGCCAAGAGTGGAACGGCACCATGCCAGCTTTTGCACCGAATCCAAAGAATGCCAACACAAACGCAACCGTGGCAACTTGGGGTCCAAAAGCAAAGGTGCGAAACGCCTGGAACTCAAGAGAACCAGCCGTGGTGGCCATAACAAAGAAGGAGCATGCAATCATTAAGAAGCCTATATGCGCCATGATGAGGTACAAGAAACCACCATGGATCGACTTCTTCGTTTGATCAATTACCACCAACACATAGGAGGTCAACGACATAAGTTCGAAGAAGACTAAGAACCAAAACGCGTTATCGGCCAAAATGACTAAATTCATTGAAACAATGAAGAAGTTCATAAAGAAGCCAATGGTGCCCATCCCTTTGTCGTAATACTCGTCAAAATAGGACAGACCATAGAGCCATGCCACAAACGCCAAAGCAGCAATAACCGCAATGAGTAATCCTGAAAGCGGATTGAGCAAAAGGCTGAAGTTCGCAAAGGGCATAGGGCTAACCCAGCTGACATAAGTTGCGGCCTGAAAAAGCGCGCCACAACCACCCGCAAAGCTGAGCGCAGCGGCACCCATTCCGCCAATGCAAGCAATGACCTTAGATACTGCAGGAGTTTTAGTAAAGAGAAGAGAAATGACACCCGCGACACAGGAGAGACCCAGCGAGAGCAGAATAAGATCAAGCATGAGTACCTCCTTCGTTCGATGCTCGGCTCATCATGATTTCGTTAGCCGATGCGGCAGCTTTCATCTTGTCTTTGCGAATGCCGGTTAATGTTGTGGCATCGCGCACGTAAAGAGCATTAGTTGGGCAAGCCTTTACGCAATGAGGACCCCCTTCAGGGTCATAGGTGGAACAGAGATCGCACTTTACTGCGCAGGTATAAACTCCGATATCCCACGCAAGAAGTGGCGATGTGCCTCGAGGTTGAGACGGAGTGGCAAAAGATGTACCTACCACGCCTGAGATTGGCGTGCCGGAAGGATGGATAGCGCCGAAGGGGCACACGATGGCACAGAGCTTACAGCCAATGCAGGTCTGCTCGCTCACCACAATCGCTTCTTCTGTACGCGTAATTGCATCCACAGGACAGACCGCCAAGCACGGAGCCCCCTCGCACTGATGACACGTAACCGCAGCAGAAACCTGCGAGGTGTACACCAATGCGAGGCGGGGCTCCGCCTGCAGTCCGGCCCGTCTATGGCCTTCGCTGCAGGCGGCTTGACACGTCCCGCACCCAATGCACCGTTCCGGCTCAATGGCAATGAATGTATTCATCGAGTTTCCCATCAAATCGCTGGACGGTTAAGGACAGAACATTACGATGCGTCGGTGCATGTTGGCTCAATATCTTGAGCCGAAGCTACCTCCGCCAAATCCTCCTTCAATTGGCTATACAGCTCCTGTAGATGCTGTTCAGCCCATTTCTGATCAGGGAGGGCCTCAACCTGGCAAGCCGAGAACTTATCTTCCGGCGTCCGGGATCGATCGTCCACATGATGCAACGTCAGGTTGTTGCATTTACCGATCCACCACTGGTAGGTCATGTAGATCGTGCCCTTATTCGTTCGCTCGTCAATCACGGCGCGACTCATAGTCTCACCACGCCGAGACCAAGCCCGAACGAGCTCACCATCTCTAATGCCACGAATATCAGCATCATCGGGATGGATATGAAGTTCACCAGGCTCGTCAGCAAGCAACGCTAAGACCTTGCAATTGCCCGTCATCGAACGGCAAGAGTAGTGGCCAACCTCACGGACAGTACACAAGATAAGCGGATATTCCTCGTCCGGCATCTCTGAAGGATCACGGTAGTCATGGGCAATCAGATGAGCTTTGCCTTCGGGAGTAGTGAATTTGCCGCCCAAGAACAGATCTGGCGTACCCGGATGATCAAGGGTTGGTACAGGCCACTGCGCATGGCCGGTTCCAGCCATCTTTTCGTAGGTAGCACCGTAGGCATTTGGCCACATCTCGCGACACTCAGTGTCCCAAATTTCTTCCGCATTCTCCCAGTGCATGTCGTAGCCCATACGCTCAGCAAGTTCGCTGAAGATTTGCCAGTCATGCTTGCACTCACCCTTAGGAGGCACCGATTGACTAAAGTATTGGAACGTACGGTCGCAGGCGGTAAAGGTGCCTTCATGCTCACCCCAGCTTGTGGCGGGCAGGATAACGTCTGCTTCTGCACAGGTTTGGGTCATAAAGATATCCTGGCAAATGAACAAGTCCAGCTTCTCAAGCATCTTCTTCAGATGAGGTACATCAGGCTCTGTTTGGAGCGGATCTTCGCCAAAGTTATAGAACGCATGAATCTTGCCTTCTTCAATCAACTTCGGCAGATCCGACACCTTATATCCCACATGGTCGGACAGCTTTTCAACCGGAACATTCCAGTGATCAGCGAATTTCTGACGAATAGCTGGGTCGGTGACTTTTTGATAGCCCGGGAAGTAGTTCGGCAGAGCACCCATATCGCAGGCACCTTGAACATTGTTTTGCCCACGAACCGGTGCAACACCCGAATTAGGCTTACCAATCTGACCTGAAATGCAAGCAATCGCCGCGCAGGCATGAACAGCCTCCACGTTTTGCAAATGCTGGCAAACACCCATGCCCCAACAGATAATGGACGAGGGTTCCGCTGATGCATACATTCGAGCAGCTTCACGAAGCATCTGCGGATCAATGCCGGTGATTTCCTGGGTGTTCTCGGGAGTGTAATCCTTAATGGTTTCCCACCACTCATCAAAACCAAGCGTGTGTTCCGCCACAAACTCCTTATCCACCAAACCTTCAGTAACAATGGCGTTCGCAAACGCATTAAGAAATGCGATATTGCTTCCATTTTTGAGGGGAAGATAAATGTCGGCAATACGCGCAGTTTCAATAACGCGCGGATCAGCAACAATAATTTTTGCACCCTTTTCCTTTGCTTTCACGATACGACGAGAAACAATGGGGTGCGATGCGCTCGGGTTGTAACCGAACAAGAACAAGCAGCCAGCGTCCTCCAGACCGGGAACGCCACAGCTCATAGAACCAGCTCCAAGAGTGTCAATCAGACCGACGACAGTTGGGCCGTGTCAAGTACGGGCACAGTTGTCTATGTTGTTAGTCCCGAGGCAAGCGCGCGTAAAGCGTTGCATCGCCAAGTTGGACTCATTGCCCGTACCACGAGAAGAGCCCGTTGTCATAATGGAGTCAGGACCATACTTTTCTTTAATCTCCGTGAGCTTTGTTGCTACGAAATCGAGCGCCTCGTCCCAGGTGACACGCTCTAGCTTTCCGCCCTTTTCGCGACGCAGCATCGGGTGATACAAGCGAGGCGTGAGGATCTTCGTATCATTTACGAAGTCATAGCCACACATTCCTTTAAGGCACAACTCACCCTGATTCGTCAGGCCATCCAAGGCCTCGGTGCCTACAATCTGGTCATTTTCAACCAAGAGGTTGAGCTTACAACCAGCGCCGCAATAGGGACAAACAACCATGTGTTTTTCCATCGCGTTTCCCTTTCCTACTCTCTGCGA
>CAJUNI010000070.1 GCA_910587945.1 uncultured Parvibacter sp. | reverse complement strand
CAGGTGTCCTGTTTGAGCTCCCGCAATAGCAATCCCTAAGCCGATGGCAGCGATTCCGAGTCCAGCAGCGAGTAGGGGCCACTGACCCTTGCGATCCAAAACCCGGCCGGCTACGACCGCCGCGAGGGCATTGGCAAGAACGGGTGGCAGCATCAAAAGTCCCGCCATCGAGGCGTCCACGCCGCCCCCTTCTTCGAAATAAAGAGGTGCCAGCACGCTCAATGAGAAGTAAGTCATCATGGTGACCATGACCAGGGCGGCCGCGGTACGGAACCGCCCGTTGGAAAAGGGTGTCATGGAGATGAGCGGGTGCGCCGAGCGCTTTTGCCGGACCACAAACCAGCCAAGAAGGGCCACGGAAAGAACCAACAGGAGCATGCCGAGCCAGGGGGTGGTGGTTACGTCAGCCAGTCCGAGGCACAGGAGCGTGACTCCTGCTGCAATGAGCACGACAGAGAAGCCATCAAAGGGAGAGCGGCGCCCCTCCCGTCCGTTGCGCAAAATGAGCACGCCTGTCACCAGCAATAGGATGGCAACCCCAAGGGGAATAAAGAAGACGCTTCGCCAGCCAAATCCGGTCACCATAAAGCCGGTGATCACAGGGGCAACGGCAGGACCGACCGTAATCATGCTGCTGCCAATGGCCAGGTAGGTGCCCAGTTTCTCTTTGGGTAGGCGCTCCACAATCACGTTCATCATCAATGGGATGAGAAGTCCCGTGCCGGCCGCTTGAACGATGCGCGAGAGCAGCAGCAGGAAAAACCCAGGAGCCAAAAGGCCGCCCAGGGATCCTGCAATGCTTAAAGCTGATGCGCTAAAGAAGAGTTGGCGCAAGGTGAAGCGTCCGTAGAGATAGGCGGTGCAAGCCACGGCTACCGTGACAGCAATCATGTAGCCGGTGACGAGCCACTGGGCTGTCACTGCATCAATACCAAATTGCCCCATCACAGCGACCAGAGTCATGTTCATGAGGTTTTCGTTAAAGCCTGCCAGGAATCCGGCGCCGTAGAGCACCGCGAGAGTGGCAAAAAGGGAGCCGCTGGAGTTTGGGTGCTGGGCTGAAGCCGGTTGTAGAGTTGGACGCGGTTGCGGAGTCGAGAGCGCGGGTTTCGGCGTTGATAGTTGAGCCTGTTGCGGACGCGCTGTTGATTGCTGGGTTTGGCGAAGTCCCGTAGTTGCGGGGTGCTGGGTTTGCATGGAAGCCTCCTTGATACCTAAAGCGAACCGCGGCGGCTTCCAGCATAAGCAGCCTCGGGCAGCGTAGATATTACGCGCCCAGTGGCCGTAACCGCGTTCTGCAAGGCGCTAGTATAGCGCAACAAAAGCGGAGGTTGAGGGGCTGTAGCTTGAGTGTTTCCCCAGAACAGCGTAGCTCCGTTGGCGCTCTCGTTTAGCGGCCTTGGCGTTCGTGGTAACTGCGCAGGGCAGCATCGAAGCTACCGACGGTGCGCTTGAAATAAATCTGGTAGCCAATGCAGAACCCAAGGAGGGTCACAAGATAGATCGTTGTGAAGGTGACCCATGCGCCCAAATTATCGACGGGGAACCAACGGCCGATCCAAGCGATGGCGGCAAGAGCAACGAAGGCTGTCACCCCAAAGCCAAGAATGCGTCCGGGGTAGGTCAGATTGCGGATGAGCCGATCGGTAAACCAGAGGGCGCGCAACAGCGAAAACGCAAGGGCGGCAACAAAGAGGCAGAGAGTGATGGATAGTCCATAGGTGAGTCCTGTAAAGGGAAGAGCCACCACGGTGCTCAAGAGCATAAACAGGGTGAAGATTAGGCAGGTAGAGAGCGCAATAGTCTTGGTGATGGATTTCATAGGAGCTCCTTTCTTTGATTACAAACCAATGTGCTTTTTAATGAGTGGCGCAAACTGGCGGGACGCAATGAGATGTTCGTCGTTGTCTAACACCATCTCGAGTCGAGCCCCCAGATAGGGTCGCAGGCCCACAACATGGCTGAGATTCACCAGAGTCGTGCGATTGGCGCGCACAAACTCCGATGTCGTAGAGTCGCTTTCGATATCGCTTAAGCTGAGGCTGGATTCCAGCACCGCACTGGTGGTGTATAGGAATGTCTTGCCATCTACGGTTTCCGCATAAAGCACGTCGGCGGGGTTAATGAGTCGTAGGTATCCATCGACAAAAGCGGCAAACTTGTGGCCCTCCATTTCGGCTGCCCCAATGATTCTCTGGACGCGGCTATCAATGCGGGGACAACGAATATGGACTTCGATATCGTCGAGTGCTGCATCTTGTTCTACCGTTAGTTTCATAACGTTCCTCCCTTCTGAAGTGGAGTATGGAGCGCTTCGGTTGTACGCTCAAGAGCATCGAAACCGAGTTGCAAAATGGCGCGACTCAGTTGCACATTGAGGGGCGGGGAAGTGCTGACGTGCCCCACGACGCCTCCGTCCAGCGGCGACGGAGTATGCACTGCGAAGGAGTAACCAGTGAGCGAACAGCGGATGAATTACACAGCCGACGACTTTAATGCAGATTCCCAGGTGTCTGCCGAAGAGGCTCTGGCTCGACTTCGGGTGGGCAATCGCTCCTATGTGGAAGCGCTGGATCACAAGCGGGATTTATCGCCCGAGCGCATTCGCGATCTCTTCGAACGGGGGCAGCAACCGTTTGCAACAGTTATCGCCTGTGCTGATTCACGGGTGGTCCCGGAACATATCTTTATGGCGGGGCTTGGCGAGCTCTTCGTGATTCGCGTGGCTGGCAATGTGGTGGGGCCAATTGAGCTTGCCAGTGCGGTCTATGCTTGCGAGCACCTGCACACGCGTTTGCTATTGGTGTTGGGCCATACCCATTGCGGCGCCATTAAGGCAGCCCTTGATGGGGAAGCGGGACCGGTCGGCGCCATCACGAAGGTTATCGCCGAGGCGCTAGGCGATGTCTCTGATCCCTTTGAAGCAAGCGTGCGCAATACCCAGGCGGCCCTTGCGGCGCTGAGGCAAAGCCCAGAGCTTGCACGCCTGGAGGCCGAGGGCACGCTAGCGTTGCAGGGTGCTATCTATCACACCCATTGTGGGGTAGTGGACTTCCTGTAGCGGGGAGCGATGCTCGCACTTGGTGGGTCGAAGGCGTCGGCTCAGCTGGGCAGGGAATTCACTTTGCGGGCCACTACGATCGGTGGCTTCCTGTCCGCGCGTACTGCGCTGGCATGACTCCAAGGGGGTTCGCTAGGCGAAAACGGCAGCTCCGCGTTCGCGACCCACTACTTCATGGGCAGCGGCCAAATGGATATCGACGACCTCTTCATTACTGTGGCAGGTTTCAAGGAGAGCGTCGTAGACAATGGGCGCCAACTGTTCCACCAGATCCCAACCGCTTTGGGTGAGCTTCAAGGATTTCGTGCGGCGGTTGTCGTCATTGCGCTCTTTTGAGAGAAGGCCGCGAAGCTCAAGAGCTTTGATCGGGGCGGTGACATCGCTACTTTTGAGGAATAGATACTTGGCCACCTGAGAGGCGGTGACGCCGGGGCCTAAGACACGCAGGGCTATCAAAACGCGATATTCCGGTGTTTTGAGGTTGTACTCTGCCAGCTTTGCTGCGGTTAAGGTGCGTGAAATCATGACGGTGTCGAAGAAGGCGGTATCCAGGCGAAACGTGCCGTTTTCCACGCGCCGCGCGTTGTGTAGCGTGACGGCAGAAGTGGAGCTCGCGAAAGCGGCCTCTCGCTGCTCGGGCGTGAGATTTGCCCAATAGCATTGCAAAAACTCGCCTACGCACAGGTCAGCCTTTTCGATTTCAGCGCAGCCGGCTGAGGTAAGTGAGAGCGATACGACGCGCATGTCGTTGGGATCTTCGGTGCGAATCACCAGGTGCTGGTCTACCAGGTGCGGCACCGCAGCTGAGATGGTACTGGGCCCTACGTAGAGGTTGGCGGCAAGGTCGGTGGTGCGCAGGCTTTGGCCCGGTGCACTGAGCAGGCGAAGCAACATGCGATATTGCAAGGTGGTAAGCCCGCAGTGCTCCGTGAGTACATGGCTGATAGAGCGAAAGAGCAGGTTCATGACCGTGAGGTAGTCGGATTCATGCTCGAGGGCATCGAAGTGCTCCGGATTGGCCTGATCTTCCAAGCGGAGGCGATGGATGTCTTGGGTGTTCGATGTAGTTGCGCATACATCACTCATCAGATCCTCCTCAACGGTAGAGCTGGCCAGCCTGCGCCTTAGTAAGTTTGCTTGCAGAGACGCGCTCGCGCTGTGAGCTTCGCTCGTCTTCCCCTACTTCCCCTGCACTGCCTCTATCTCTAAGTATTTCAATCACAATATTGTTAACTTATAAAATTGTCAATGGAGAATGCTTTACAGCCTCAAGGGGCTCGCTATGCTTCAATCATGGAACTTCTACGCCCGTCGCTTGAGTCGGGTTCGGAAGACACAAGAGGATTGGAGAGGAGCTGTAATGTCAGAGGAGTCGTTTGTCTACACTGCCTGCCCCGGATGGGGCGACCACGACTACTGTGCGCTCAAAACCATCGTGAAGGATGGCAAGATTGAACGCATGGAGCGCATTGTCTACTCGGCGCCAGAGGAACCTGACGGGCACATTTGCCAGAAAGGGTGTCTTGCTGGCCGCCAACCCTACGATCCTAAGCGTCTTCAGAAGCCGCTGAAGCGGGTGGGCGAGCGTGGTAGCGGTCAGTTCGAAGAGATCAGCTGGGATCAAGCGCTCGATGAGATTGGCGAAAAGCTTTGTTCCATTCGTGATAACTATGGGGCCTCATCGGTGGTGCTTTGGAATCTGGGTGCAGGTGTGCCGGCCCAGTACAGCTTCGAGAATTTGATGCCGTTCCGCTTCGCCAACACTTTTGGCGTGACGGTTCCTCTGGGTTCCATCGGCCTTGATAATGGCCCGTTCTACGCCGAGTTCTATAACGCCGGCAGCGAGTTCCCCCGTACAGTTATTGACCCGCGCATCATGGTGGGCACCGACCTCATCTATGTATGGGGCTGCAATCCTATCGAGAACCAAATGCGCTGCGCTCAGAATCTGGTGCGAGCCCGTGAAGCAGGAGCGCGCATTGTGGACCTAGGTCTCATCTTTGATGGCACCGCCGGCTTCGCCGATGAGTTTGTGGCCATGAAGCCCGCCAGTGACGGCTACTTGGCCATGGCTATGGTGAACTACATTTTGCAGAACAACCTCCAGGCCAGCGAGTATCTGCTCAATCGCTCCATTGCCGCTTACTTGGTGGATGACGAGACCGGCCAGTTGGCGCGGGATGCCGAGGGCAATTTCTTGGTATGGGATGCGGCGTCTGAAGCGGCCGTTCCGGTGGCGCCCAAGCGCGGCGAGTATCCCGATGGGGCCGACATTCCGATGTTTGGTACTCATGAGATTGATGGTCGCAGCTACACCACAGCCCTGCAAAAGCTCAAGGATGATGCTGCCGAATACACTTTTGAACTGGCAGCTGAGAAGTGCGGCATTTCGGTGGAAGATGCCGAGCGCTTGACCCGTGACTGGGTGGAAGCGGAAAACGCATTCATTCTTTCGGGCTATGGCCTGCGCTATCGCAATTCCAATGAGACCTATCGCCAGTTCCTGTTGTTGGGCGCGCTGACGGGTCGCTTGGGTAAGCCGGGCTCCGGTGTGTTTGAGGCTCTGCAGCTGCAAAGCTGGCCCTTGGTCTTCAACGACCTGCCCATTAGCTGCCCTGATGGTGTGGCCGGCGTGAAGTCCGTGCCGGTTCGTATGGCTGAGTGGTTTGCTCAGGCCGAGGCGCCCGACAGCCCCTACAAGGCACTCATCGTGTGCTCGGGTAATCCGGTGCATCAGCAGCCTGATCGCCAGCGTTGGCTTGACGTGGTGCAAGACATGGAACTCGTGGTTGACTACGACGTGTGGCTCACGGATACCGGCGAGATTGCCGACTATGTATTGCCGGACTTGATGTCTTTTGAGCGCGAAGACCTGATCACGGGCGCGTGCTACAACCACATCATCTTGCAGGAGCCCGCCATTGAGCCCCAGGTAGATGGCCATGAGCCTGTCTGGGTGTTCAGCGAACTGGCCAAGCGTGTGGGCTTGGGCGACTACTTCACCATGACGGGTCCGGAGTACATTGATATTCGCCTGCAGACTAACTATCCGTTGGTGGCCGCCATTCAGCCGCCGGTGACCTACGAGCGTCTGAAGCAGGAGAAGATGATTCGCGCTGCGGCGCCGCCAGAACCTAAGTACACCCCCTATCTCAAGCCTGATGAGGTAATGGATAACGAAACCGGCCGCATGGAAATCATGTACTCCGAGAAGCTCGCTGATCTGGGCATGGCTACTACCAAGGTGATCGAGCCCAACAAGATTGGTAAGTCGACGGAGTATCCCTATCAACTGTTTACCGGTCGTCAGCGCTTCTTCATGCAATCCAGCTTCACCGATGATCCCATTACCGTGAAGCTTTCTGGTGGCACGCCGGCTACCCGCTTGAACCCAGCTCAGGCCGAGCGTCTGGGACTGGCTGATGATGACATGGTTGAGGTGTACAACGAGCGCGGTCATGTTATTACGCGCTTGGTGCTGGACGAGAGTGTGCCCGATGGCACCGTTCATGTGTGGTTCGGCTGGCGTCGTCGTCAGTTCGAAGAAGGCACCTATGCAGAAATTACGGCTCAGTGCGCTGGTCAGGATTCCCAAGGTCCCTTGGAGGACAAGTGGTTTGCGGACTGGTTGGCCCAGGGACATCATCCCAACCC
Source organism: uncultured Parvibacter sp. (assembly GCA_910587945.1). Taxonomy (GTDB): domain Bacteria; phylum Actinomycetota; class Coriobacteriia; order Coriobacteriales; family Eggerthellaceae; genus CAJUNI01. The sequence goes on along the minus strand of CAJUNI010000070.1, from coordinate 4,812 downwards.
CTACGTGGAGTCGATGAGCTCCCTGACAGGATCTACTGACTGCTATTGGGATTCTTGGTGCGACATTCGCAAATACGAAGGCGAAATTACGCCGAATCCGCAAGACGTCATCGTGAAGGAGGCTTAGTCATGGCTTACAAGATGTTGGTCGACGTAGACCGTTGCATCGGCTGTTGGACCTGCGCGATGGCGTGTAAGGTTGGCAACCATCTGGAAGACGACGAATATCGGGTAGAGGTGGAGACTCACGGCTCCGGCGCGGGCATTGACCGCCCGGCTGGTGTCTATCCTGATTTGCACATGTGGTGGCAGCCGGTGTACCTGCCCAACTGTACGTTCTGTGCACCCCGTATCGCCGAGGGCTTGCCGCCGTTCTGTGCGATGGATTGCCCCACGCTCGCGTTGGCTTTTGGCGATGAGAACGACCCGGAGTCGGCCTATTCTCAGGCGAAGGAGCGCGTCCAAGGAAAAGGCGCCCGCCTGTGGGAGCTCGATTCTGCTGGTGCTGAAACTCGCGGCGCCGTGGAGTACGCCTCTGCTCGTTAAGGGGGTGCGCGCCGGCGAGCGTGATCTGAAGCGCTAGGGCGCGGATTGCAGCTATTTATAGAAGTCCCGGATGCTCGTGGAGTGTCCGGGACTTTTTGCGTGCTGCTTGGGGCGACCCGGTGGGGTGAGTTGGTTGGTGGCGAAACCCTTGCGGCTGTTAGACACCCAGGTCCAGCTCCTGGGTGCAGCGCGTGATTCCGTCGCGAGCACCGGTGAGAGCCTTCTTGTAGTACCAATCACCGGTGGCCACTGCAGCCTCCAAGAACGATTCGGCACGACGGTACTGCTCAAGGGCTCGTTCGAAATCATGGATGCACCCGATGCCTTCTTCGAAGCAGGTTCCGAGCCGCAGCGCAATACTGCCAGTTAGATAGGTGGCATTGCCTTCGTCCTGATCAGCGGCTTGTTGGTAACAGGCAAACGCTTCCTGTTCGTTGATTTCGCAACCAATACCATTCTTGTAGCAATCGCCTAATTTGTAGGAAGCTTCGGCTAATCCTGCTTGGGCCGCCCGCTTGAAGCACTCGAACGCCCGCTCTTTCGTGGGAAACGGACCGCTGTCGTCAGAGGAAAGGCTTTGCCAATAGAACCCCTGGCATCGGTCGTAGTAATAGACATAACCCAGGCAGAGATCTGCCAGGGGATTACCTTTAGCAGAGGCATGGCGGTAGAAAAGTTCGGCCGCCCGGAAGCAATCGAGGCGCGCTTTCGCCTGCTCAGGATCGCTCAACTGCATGCCGTCCTCATAGAGCTGAGCGCCATAGTGCCAAGCGTCAAAGCCGTCCGGGTCATCTTCGCCGGTATAGGGAAGCGTGCAGGTGTGACCCACATACTGGTTGTTTGAGTCATAGACTGCCGTGGTGAAAAAGAGGCCAGGCAGACTATCGCCGTTGTCGTAGTCCGTTATAGACTCGAAGATGCAAGTCATAATATCTGCGTTGTGCGATAGTTTCATGCCAGCCGCGATTTCTTCTCCATCGTACCTAATCAACGAGACTCACCTCCACATAGACTTTCCACCAAGATCCTTGCAGCTCGTACTCTATAAGGGTGCCGCGCAGGGTTTTGCCGCCGTCCATAAGGCGTGCAAGGATTTCGTTTTTATCCGCCGGCATATAGCCGATTTTCTTGCCGTTGTACTCCATCCGGATAGCCCAGGGATCTGCCTGATTGTCGGGTTCTCGACGCAGGGTGATGGCGGCGTCATCCGGAATTTCTGCCATGGTTTGGTCGATGGCCGGTGCATGAGTAGTGCCTGCCACCCGCACCGATTCGAAAAGCACGATGGTGTTCTCGAAAGGCATGGGGATGGAGAAGCTCGTCTCGCCGAGTACTCCGAGGGCTTGGGCTTGAGCGATGGGGCTCAGTGCCGTGGATGGCGAACCGGCGTTGGGATTAGTGCTGGCGGAGACGTCGTTGGTGTTGGCTGGTGCTGTGTTGCTTAGCATTGTTGGCTCCCAAGAAGTTCTTTGAGTTTGACTTCGTAGCTGGCTACTACTTCCTTTTGCGCTTTGATCTCGGCTTCAAGCTCATGCTTGCGTTTGGTGAGTCGCGCCGGGTTATCAAGAATTTCAGTGAGGGTATAGGGAAAGCTGACCTTCAAGCGGTCAAGCTGCTCTTGGATGATAGTGAGTTGCGCCTCGGCCATGGTGAGCTCCAGTTCGAGATCGTCTTCGTTCAACGAGGTAAGATCGGGTTCATCGTCGGCGGTTTCGTAATCTTCGGTGGAAAGGTCGATGGCGCGAAGGGTAGCAACATCTCCCGATTCGTAGGCGGTTTGGGCGATAAGAAAGAACCGATAGGCTTCTTCTGGTTGTGAAGGATGAAGGTCGGGGTGGAGCCGCTTGATCAGTTTCTTGTGCAGGGCTTTAAGTTCGCGCTCTTCAGAAGGGGAGAGTGGCCGCGCTGCACTAAAGGTTTCCAGAAGCTTGAGCTGCTCGGCCATACGGTTGGAGAGCTGCTCTTCCCACGCAGCGAATTCCTCATCAAGGGTGACCTCGATGGCTTCAAGCTGGATGGCATCGCTTCGATTCGCCTCTGCTTGCGCGAGGGTAAACTTGCGCTTGGTGCGGCGGGCTTTGAGTTGCCACTTATACAGATCATTCTCCAGGTAGCCGATGGTTTTGGCATAGGTTGCTTGTAAGTGAGGGTTGATCTGGAGGTTGATGTTGTCGATCTCTAAGAGCGTATCAATGATGAGCTGGCGAACTTCGGCCAAACGTTCTTTGCTGGTAACAGTACCGGTTTCCATTGATTCCTCGTTTCCTAGACGACCGCGTGCTTGGGTGCGTGTGTCGGAGTCCCTTGTTCGACTCCTACCGTCGAATGGTTGCGAGTATTGTGCGCCTTTGACAACTCGGGGAGTGTCCCATTATCAGGTCTCGGGTAGTAGTTGGCTCGCGCGCTGTTTTTTGGCCCTGTCTCTGTTGCCATCGAAAACGAAATTGCGACTTCTGGTCACAAACGGACGTTTTTAGCGCGAGTGCCACCGGCTCAACCTCTCCATCGTTTCATCACTAAATACTGTTGCACAACAGAAACCGTTTCAACGGTGAAAAACTAGCCTCCCGAGCAGCGTTCGGAAGGGGGCGAATCGTAGTGGCTCAATGCAATGGCAATTTAATTGTGTTTGCGTGTGAAGAGCCTTTGATGCGCTCCATTCTTCAAACGATGGGCGCCAACCTCATGAAAGCGGAGCGTCGTCGTTCAAGACGCTACATTAGTGCCGCCACTACCATCAAGCTAGAACCCACTGACACAACCGAAGAGCTACTCAACCAGATTACGCCGCTCTATCTCAAAGACGCCGTTGCTGCGTTTCAGCCTCGTTCGGATACGACGGCTGAAGGAATGCGCATTCTTGCGCCGCAGCTTGAGAGGGAGCAGGACTATTGTGTGCTCTCGCTTGCCTTTGAGACTGATGGTGGCATTGCGGACTCTGACCTTGTTGCATTTGTGCAAAGCCTACCCATGGAATCCTGCGGCATTGCGGCCTGTCATTGGTTCGAAGGGCTCGATAAGTACCTGCTTACCCAAGGAAATCTGCGCGATGGAGGCCCCTTCTGCTGTGGTCAACCAGCGGCGGCCGTGGATCCGTTTGAACTCTTCTGCGGGCAAGATGGGTTCGCTACCGATGAGCAGTGGGATCGCTTCTTGGAAGTCTATGGCTCGGAAGCGCCCGAAGACGCCACAATCGGCGCGGATGCGCCCACAACTGCCACTCTTCCAGAGTCCCAGCAACGCGCTGCGCAAACCTCTACCAATCCCCAAACCGTGGCTAACAGAAAGCTGGCCACCATGATAGGGGACCAGCTATTAGGCGGTATCGCAGAGGATCTGCTTTATCTTGATGTATTTGCAGGTATTGAAAGAAGATGCCTGGCATTAGCGTAAAACGATCGCTGATAAAGTGCTTATGCGGCAGTTCGTATGTTGGAATCTCTTTACGTTTGTATTTACGCGTGAACGATCTGTGTTCGTTTGAAAGCGCCTCCCATCCTGACAGGGACTATCGAATCTGATAGATTAGGGTCAGACGAGAGAGGACTGATCATGAACATTAAAACGGCGGTAAGCGCTATGGCCTTAACCCTGGCGCTCGTTCCGGGATTAGCTTTTGCTGCAACGCCTGTGTCGACAGCGGCAGTAGACGCTGGGTGTGTATGCGGCAATACCTCGCGCCATCTTGTGTGTACTGCATCATTTGCGCAGCCGCTATTTCGAGGTATCGCCGATTGCGCAACTCAAGCTCATGGATGCCTAGGTAATTACGTTGACGCTGATGGTAATGGCGTCTGCGACAACTATGAGTCTGGCTATTGCCAAGATGGCGGCGCCTGTCTTCAGAATGATCAATGCCCTCAGGGCGGCAGCGGCTCTGGGATGACGGAGTGCCCGGGAAACAGTAACTGCCCGACACCTGGTCAAGGATCTGGCTACGGTTCGCGCGCGGGTCATCATGGGAATGGCTGCGGCGCGGGCGCTGCGGCCGGACAAGGCTCTGGCGGCCATCACGGCCATCGGTGGTAATGAGGGTCCTGGCTGACCTGAGGCTCTGAGATAGTACATAGATGAAAGGGGAATTGACGCTGGTCAATTCCCCTTTTTGATGCTCCCAAGTTCGTGCGAGCTGAGTGTTTGAGCCAGTTTGCCTGCGGTTGACAGCCCATTCAGAGTGGATAGCGCAAAAAATGTCCCACGCTGTCAACAATCTCCACTTGGGGGTGCGGCAGAATATTGGACATGCTCAATCCACATAACCAAGGC
>CAJUNI010000069.1 GCA_910587945.1 uncultured Parvibacter sp. | reverse complement strand
GGCCACTCACGTAGTGGCCAGTGAAGAGGTAGCCTGGGAAGACTTAGGCACCGAGGCGCTACGGAAACTGACCGTGGAAAACTTCCCCGTGTTCGTAGCTCTCGATGCCTACGGTGGCGATCTTTATCGCGATGTTGAAGAGGGCGCTTAAACCTAGCTTAGGCTGACAGCGCCCCTCGTCCAAAGAGCGAAGCAATTTCTGAGCGCAGCATAGCCGACTGAGCATCCACCGACACCGGAAGCTCTGCGCGGAACCGACGTCCATCGGCTTGGCGCACCATAAGCACGACCCCATCGCGTCCGGGGAACATGCTTAAAATGCGTTGAAGCTTCTGAGAGTTCACGGCATTGAAGTCAGAAGATGCGATGGATACCTCCAGATGAGAGGGTCCCATATCCTCTTCCCGCAATTCCAACTCAGTTACTTCAAAGGCCATGATCTGATTGCCACGATCGCCGTGTTCGAACTTGCCCTTGATTTTGACAATGGCATCCTCATGGATAGCGGCAGCGTTGTCGTCGTACTTGAAACAAATGCATTCAATGGCGCCTGAGGTATCCTCCAGGGTAAACTTCGCCATCTTAGAACCACGCTTGGTGAGCTGGGTTGAGACGCCGGAAATCATGCCAGCAAAGACTGCCGACTTAATATCCTTTTCGCTTTCCACCAAATCACCCATGGTGTAGCGCGAAAGCCGAGAGAGCACCCCTTCATAGGGAGCCAACGGATGCTCAGAAACATAGATCTTCATGATCTCTTTTTCGTAAGCAAGCTTTTCGCGCTTCGGCCATTCTACGCCATCGGGGGCAGGAATTTCTTCCTGGAACCCGGAGTCAGCGTCATCGGCAAACATGTCGAACATGGAAACCTGGCCAGCATCGCGGTCTTTCTGACGTTTCGCCGAATCATCCAGAAGCGATGTCTCATCAACAAAATACATGAGCTGCTTGCGGGTATAGCCCGTAGAGTCAAAGGCACCACCCTTGATAAGAGCCTCAAGGGTTTTGCGGTTGTAGACCTTGGCATCAACGCGCCGAACGAAGTCGTGAAGGGAGGTGTAGGGACCATTCGCATCGCGCTCAGCAATAATAGCCTCAGCTACGTTGCGTCCCACACCGCGCACACCTACCAGACCAAAGCGAATACCCTCATCGACCGGCGTAAACTCAATGTTCGAGGAATTGATATCGGGCGGCAGTACCGGTGTGCCATTGTGATTACAGCTGGCAATGTAGCGAATGAGGCGGTCGGTGTTACCCATGTAGCTCGACAGCACAGCAGCCATGTAGTCGTTGGGATAGTAGGCCTTCAAATAAGCCGTACGCATAACCAAAATGGCATAGGCAGCGGAGTGCGATTTATTAAACGCATACTTAGCGAACTTTTCGGCATCTTCCCAAATTTGACCTGCGATAGCAGCCGAATAGCCATTCTCAACAGCGCCCTTATCCCAGTCCTCTTTCAAGGCGCGCATGACGTCGAGCTTCTTTTTACCCATGGCCTTACGAAGCTTGTCAGCTTTACCCGCCGAGAAGCCAGACATAGCCATGGATATCTGCATGATCTGTTCTTGATAGACCATGGTGCCATAGGTTTCTTCCAAAATAGGCTTCAGACGATCGTCGTAGTAGTGAATTTGCTTGCGCCCGCTCGCTACTTCGACATAGTCATCCACCATGCCCGACTCCAAGGGGCCCGGGCGATTCAGCGCGATAGAAGCCACGATGTCAGAGAAGCGCGTAGGGGGAAGCCGCTTAAACAAGCTTACATAGAGCGCGCCTTCTACCTGGAATAGGCCGTCCATGTTGCCCGAGCGCATCAAAGCAAAGGCTTGGGGATCATCGGTCGGAATTTCCTCAGGCACAATGGTAGTGCCTGTACGGGCTTCAATATTGCGACAGGCGCGCGACAACACACCCAGCGTACGCAGACCCAAGAAGTCCATCTTGAGAAGGCCGAGGTCAGGGGTGTAATGACCATCGTATTGGGTAATAATGCCGCCGCCCTTGGTGTCACGCTTCATGGGAACGTGATCGGCCATGGGGTCACGGCAAATGATGGTGGCGCAGGCATGAACACCCTCACCGCGCACATGACCTTCAATGGAGCGTGCAGCATCGATGATGGCGGCTACATTGTCTTCGGCGGTGCCATCATCCCGAACCGCATAGGGTTGGTCCTTGGACTGATTGTAGGCATCTTTAAGCTCAGGATTTGTCTCCATGGCTTTATCAATGGTGATGCCGAGCTCATCACCAATCATCTTGCAGATTTTGTCGCCGACGTTATAGGACATGCCAAGCACGCGGGTAGCATCGCGCACGGCGTTCTTCGCCTGGAGCTTACCAAAGGTAATAACTCCCGCCACATGATCTTCGCCATAGACTTGCTTGATGTGCTCGATAACCTCACCACGCCGCTCGTCTTCGAAGTCGACGTCGATATCAGGCATCTCCACGCGTTCCGGCGACAAGAAACGTTCGAACAGAAGACCGTTGCTTAGAGGATCCAGGTCCGTGATGCCCATAGCATAGGCCACAATAGCCCCTGCTGCCGAACCACGGCCCGGTCCAACGCCGATGCCTTGGGAGCGAGCCCATTCGATGTATTCCTGCACAATGAGGAAGTAGGCCGGGAAGCCCTGATCGATAATGACGGACATTTCATAGTCGGCGCGCTTTTGGGGTTCTTCTGGCACCGGCACCCCATAGCGCTTCTCCAGGCCCTCTTGCACGCGCTTTCTAAACCAGCTCTCTTCGGTTTCCCCTTCAGGCAACGGGAACCGCGGAAGAATTGAGTCCCGCTCTAGTACCACATTGCACTTCTCAGCAATCTCAAGGGTATTATCACAGGCCTCCGGGAAGTCACGCATTGCTGTGCGCATTTCTTCCTCGGTCTTCATATAGAACTGATCGTTCTCAAACCGCATGCGCTTTTCGTCGCCTAAGGACGATGCCGTGCCAATGCAAAGCATGATGTCTTGGGCACGGGCATCTTCGCGAAGCAGATAATGGAAGTCGTTGGTGGCAATGGTCTTAAGACCTGCCGCTTTCGCCACTTCTGTAAGCTGACGATTGAGTTCGTTTTGGGTTAAGCCGCCATCGGTGGTAAGACCTTGATCCTGCAGTTCAATGTAGAAATCGCCGGGATCAAAACACTCAGCAAAGGTTTTGGCCCAAGACACGGCCCCGTCGAAATTGCGGTTATCTAAAAGCTTTGGAACAATACCGGCCAGACAAGCCGAGGCGCCAATGATGCCATGACCGTATTTACGCAGCATGGATAACGTAGTGCGCGGCTTGTAGTAGAAGTTATCTACGTGGGATTCCGACACCAAGCGCAACAGATTGTGATAGCCCTCATTGGTTTTAGCTAAAAGGAGAAGATGGTAGAGCTTGGGCTTAACATCCTTCCGGAGCTCTTCGTCGGTAGTGAAATACACCTCACAGCCAAAAATGGGCTTCACCCGGAACCCGGTTTCCGCCTCTACCGCATCACAGGCATCAGAGAGTTCTGGCACTCCGGACATAACACCATGGTCAGTGATAGCCACCGCTGGCATCTTGAGTTCGGCAGCGCGCTTGACCATGTCCTTGACGTGGGTAGCGCCGTCGAGCAGGGAATACTCCGTGTGATTATGCAAATGAACAAAAGCCATGAAAGCACCTCTATGCTGAGTAAAGGCGCCACTGAGAATGTTTTAAGAGTGGATGTGCGGCGCGCGAACGCTTGTTTGTTTCGATGGTCATCATACCAGCAACTTGACTTCCCAACCCATGGATTCTCAATGGATTGATGATGTCGGTTGACGGATGAGCCTCTGAGTCTCCGGATAGTCTGAATTTGCTACCATAACGCTGTTATATTTCCCACCTGCATAAGGCCTATGAAACATTCCACTCACAAACAAACCCCTCCCCTTCGCATCATTATTGACTGGCTCCTAGTAGCCCTCATGCTCATCATCATTTTTCTTGCTTCCGCCCACACGGGAGCGGATTTAGATGACGGAACGGGACTTCTGTCAGAGGTGAAGCGTTGGCTCTTTTTACAGCTCAGCCCGCTCTTTGGTCCCCAGTTTGACCCTTCTCCGATCGGGCATTTCTGCGAATACCTATTACTTGGCGCCTTTTTGAGTCGTGCCTTAAGTCATCACCTTCACGGACCCCAAGTGATGCTTGTGGCCCTTTTGCTCGCGAGTTTCTATGGTGCAACCGATGAGTTTCACCAACTATTTGTCGAGGGCCGCAGCTGCGATCCTTGGGACTGGGTGGTTGATACCGCTGGAGCCGCCCTTGGCATTCTCATCGTGAAGCTTTGGGCACGCTCCCGCAGACACGGCCAATCCAAAGAGGCCTAGGGTACCCCTCATTAGCTTCAGGCAAAATATCAGGCCAGGATGCCGTACTTTGTTTTGAGGCGATCGAGCTGATTCAAAAGAGGATTCGCCACCAGATACAAGGTCAGCGCCACCGCTAGCCCTTGGGTGATGTTAATCGGCAATCCCGCCCCGTAGATTGCCAAAACCGAAGCAGGTGTCAGCTTTGAAAGCATAAGAAACACCGATGACGTATCAAGAATGGGCCCTACAATCGCGACCGTAAGCCCAAAACCAAACAAGGCAAGTCCTACCCGCTGCCAGCGACTGAGCGAAGACGTTGGCAAAAGCGAGGTTTTACCCAAAAGCCCGGCTCCGAGTCCTCCTACCCCAAAAGCCAGCATTTGCCAGGGAGTCCAGGGGCCTTGACCGAAGATGAAGTTACTCGCAGCCATGGCTACTACTCCCACCAAAAACCCACTCTGAGGACCAAAGGCAAGTCCCGCGATCATGATAATGGCTCCCATGGGCTTGAAATGAGGTACCGCTATAAACACCACCCGAGCCATCACCGCTAAGGCTGCCATGACTGCAAGGATTGCTAACTCTCGGGCTTGAGGCCGCCGTCCCTCAAAGGAAACAATAAAGGGTACCAGCGCATAGAGCGCAATGAGCGTAGCGCTTACGTAGTAGCTTCCTTGAGACACCACCGACCCAATCCAGAGAGTCAAAGGGACAAGGAGCAGCACACCCACAATTGAGAGCAACGTCGCCCGACGCCCCTGCTTCTTAGGCCTTAAGGTTCGCGCCATTGACTCACCACATCTTCTGCCGTAATGGCCCACGGAAATATTTGCCGGCTCATTCGATTAGCTGCCGTCGTATAGAACCAGTGGGAACTAAAGAACTCCTGGGGTGTCAGCGCATTCCCTACCTCTCCTTCAAATAGAAGCGCCACGCGATGAGCCCACCGGGCACAAAACTCCACATCATGGGAGACCATCAGCACCGCCACCCCTTGGGCAGTCAACTCATTGAGGAGGTGAACCAGCTCCTCTTTCGACTCACTATCAAGACCTTTGGTAGGTTCATCCAGGAAAAGAATACGGGGCTCACAAAGCAGCACTTTTGCCAAAGCTACGCGCTGCAATTCTCCCCCTGATAGATCGAAAGGATGAGCGTCCAGCACCGCCGTAATCCCACAGCGAGCTGCTATGGCGGAAATGGCTTGCTCTCGCGCCTCTTTAGACAACGAGGTACCTTCAAGCATTTCTGCTAAATCCAGCCGGACCCTATCGTGCACCATGAGAGCGCGGGGATCTTGAGGCAACAGGGCGACTCCTCCGTGATAGAGGTCTGCGCCTTTCCAGGAACGCAGCGGTTTGCCCAAAAGAGTAAGAGAACCGCGGTAGGTCTTCGCCACCCCAGCTAGCACTCGTAACAGGGTGGATTTCCCTGATCCATTACCTCCCAGCAACGCCACAATCTCCCCTTCAGATACTGCAAGAGAGGCACCACGCAAAACATCAGGAGAAGTGCGCTCATAGCGAAACCAAAGATTTTGGGCGGCAAGAGCAAGAGGCTGGGGCGGAAGAGCTGCGCTTGAGGGAACCGCTTGTTGCGGCCGCGGAGGATAAAGCTGTACCTCCTCAGCAAGCCAAAGCCGCCCTTCCCGTACCGTGAGGGGCAATGATTTTTGTTGGGTTTGAGACACATCCCCGCTCTGGTCCCCGTCAAATTTGACACATTGCTCACCGCGTGATAGTTCTCGGCCCTCTTCTCTAGAGCGAAGCTCCGCCTCAATCTCCGAAGCAATACGAACAGGGGTTGGCAATGCCCGATACAGCCCGGACTGAGTTGCTGACAGTCGCTCGGCTACCTCTCGGGGCGTCCCCTGTTCTACCACCTGCCCTTCATCTAGGGCAACCACCCAATCTGCCATCCCATAGATTTCCTCTAAACGGTGCTCGGAGAGAATGATGGTGGTTCCAAAATCCTGATTGATCTTGCGTAAGGTGTTAAAAAACTCTGACGCTGCAACCGGATCGAGCTGCGCGGTGGGTTCATCCAAGATAAGCACGTCCGGTTGCAGAATGAGAGCTGATGCCAGATTCAATAACTGCTTTTGACCCCCGGAAAGCGTCACCACTTCTCGGTTATACCAATCTTCAAAGCCGAAATAGCTGACTATTTCCGCTACACGAACTTCCATTGTCGACTGATCTATCCCTAAGTTCTCTAATCCAAAGACGAGCTCATGCCACACCTTATCTGTCACCAATTGTTCTTGAGGGTTCTGGGCTACAAATCCAAAAGCTGCCACTTGGGTGCGTTCTGGCAATTCTTCTAACGGCTTACCTCGATAGAGGATCGCTCCCCTCCGATGGCCTTTCGGACTCAAAAGAGGTTTCAACAGTTTCAAGAGCGTAGTTTTACCGCTCCCACTGTGCCCCATAAGTAGCACAAGATCCCCTTCGCGAATCTGAAGGGTAACGTTGCTAAGAGCCTCCTTTGCGGCCAGAGGATAGCGAAAGCTTAGCTCTTGGAGAGAAAATACATCCATTGCACCCTCTCTTTTCCAACCAGTAGGAGTGGCAGCGCACTGTAGAGTCCAAAGCACAGAAGTCCGAGATAGCCCAGCCCTGAGGGAGGCCCGAGCGTAATCGTAGGGACGTATTGGATCCCAGGCAGGCCCAAAAACAGCCCACAGGCCGCACCTATAAAAAGCAGAACCACCAGTGCCGCCAATACACCATAGCCCAGTGTCCACCGGATCTGTTTGAAGTGACTTTTCGGTTGCAAGCTAAACCCGCGACCATTCATGGCGTCCGCGGTAATGATTGAGTTTTCGAGGGCTTCATTACAAAGGGCCCCGAGCACCTGAGAGCTACCCTCGATGCGACGCCGAAGCGTTTCCTGAGAACCGACCCCCTTACCAATGCCCGCTCGTGCCTGAAGAAGCGCAGCGGCCCGACGGCGGTAGGTTGGAATCAAGCGCAACACCTGAGTGAGCAGCAATGCCAGGGCTGGAGTTAGTGATCCAAACAGCTGCATGCAGGCTTCGCTGGTAAATGCTTGATGAAAGCTTGCGAACCACACCATGACCGCACAGACCATCGCTGCCGTGGAGGCCCCCCAGGCAAGACCCTCTAAGGTATAGGGTCGCTGGTTACCCCACTCAAACAGCACCGTTGTACCTTCGGTCATAAACAACGGATTAAGGAGCGCAACAAATATCCCGAGAACCGCCAGCCCGAGCAAATAAGAAAACGCACTGCTTCCCTTAATGCAGATAAAACACCCACAGCCAAACCCTAAGGAAATAGCAAGCGTAGCGGGATAGGGACAAACAATGGTGATACCTATGATGCCAAGGAAATAGCCCAGCAATAATCCAGGAGGCCAACCCGAGAACAGCTGCACTTTAGCTAGGGGCAATGTTGAGACCTCTGCCCTCATGACAGGATAGGCCTCAAACTATAGGCGTGCACTCTCTTGCGAGCCATCAGCACTCTACTCCTTCCAGGGCCTCCTCTTACAGATGCGGTGTTCCGACTTTTTGCCCACGGCATTTACGGTTCCTGGTAGAGCAAGGGATTTGCACCCTAATTCCCCGCGGTTATTCACCCTGTCCCCAATTCCAAACGGTATGCGAGGACAGATCTAGGCCATGGATCGAATCATCCCAAAGCGAGCCATGGCTGTAAACCGCCACAGAAAGGTTTTCGGATAATACCTCAAAAGATTCCCACTACTCCCTGCCCGCTCACGCGATGGCTAGACAATTGCCGCAGAAAAGATTGGGAGCGAATCAAAGAGTAAATTCAGGCTCAAACATCAAAGAGAGGGCCCCAATGGACCCTCTCTTCAAACAGGCTCTAACAATTGGAGGTACTTATTAGGCTTGAGCTCCGACCGTGCGAAGTTCAAGCTCACACCACTCCAGTTCCTTGCGGTAAGCTTCCAGATCCACAGCCACTTGAGCGTTATCTTTTCCCTCAAGATCAGCAATGGTGCTGCGAAGTTCACTGGCTCGAGCCGATACCTCATCAGCTTTAATCTCATCCACCGGGATACCATAGCGGCCCAGCACCGTCAGACGGTCTTGGATGATCTCAGAGGCACCGTTGAATACCAGGTACTCGCGCTTATCAGTACCCGCCTCATCAATCTGAAGCGTCAGAAGACCACCGGTATAGAGCGCTACTAGCATTTCGTGGCCAGGAAGCACGCCATAGGAGCCTTCAATACTGGGTACTGAGGCATAGTGGATCTCACCCGAGAAGAGTTCCCGCGTGGGAGTGGCCACTGTGCACAGAATGCTTGCCATTAGTCCTCATCCTTCTTCATAGCGTCATAGGCTGCGTAAACATCCTCGATGGCGCCTTTGTATACGAAGCACTGCTCGGGGATATGGTCGCACTTGCCGTCCAGAATTTCTGCGAAGGAACGAACCGTATCCTCTACGCGGACATACTTGCCCGGGTTGCCGGTGAAGACCTCGGCCACATGGAAGGGCTGACCCAAGAACTTCTGAATCTTACGCGCACGGTTAACGGTAAGCTTCTGCTCTTCAGAGAGCTCGTCCATACCAAGAATGGCAATAATATCTTGCAGGTCTTTGTAGTTCTGCAGAATCTGCTGAACACCTACAGCCACGCGATAGTGCTCCTCGCCCACGATTTCGGGGTCAAGAGCGCGGGAGGTGGAGTCCAGCGGGTCTACAGCCGGGTAAATACCCAACTCAGCAATGGAACGAGAAAGAACGGTCTTTGCGTCCAAGTGAGTAAAAGTGGTGGCCGGAGCCGGGTCGGTCAAGTCGTCAGCAGGTACGTAAACAGCCTGTACCGACGTAATAGAACCCGTGGTAGTTGAGGTAATACGCTCTTGTAGGTCGCCCATCTCGGTAGCCAGCGTAGGCTGATAACCTACAGCAGAAGGCATACGGCCGAGCAGAGCAGATACCTCAGAACCTGCCTGGGTGAAACGGAAGATGTTGTCGATGAACAACAACACGTCCTGACCCTGATCGCGGAAGTACTCAGCTTCCGTAAGGCCAGCCAAGCCAACGCGAAGACGGGCTCCCGGAGGCTCGTTCATCTGACCATAGACCAAGCAGGTCTTGTCGATAACGCCGGACTCTTCCATTTCCAGGTAGAGGTCGGTACCCTCACGAGTACGCTCGCCTACACCGGTGAATACAGAGGTACCGCCGTGCTCTTGAGCCAAGTTGTTGATGAGCTCTTGAATACATACGGTCTTGCCTACACCAGCGCCACCAAACAGACCGGTCTTACCACCCTTTACATAGGGCTCGATGAGGTCGATAACCTTAATACCGGTTTCAAACACCTCGGTGGTGGTGGTCAGCGTGTCGTAAGGCGGTGCCGGATGGTGAATGGGCATCCAGCTAACATCCTTGGGCATAGGCTTGCCGTCTACGGGCTCGCCCATAACATTCCAAATACGTCCGAGGGTTTCAGGACCCACGGGCATCATGATCGGGGCGCCGGTATCGACGGCCTCGATGCCGCGCACCAAACCGTCCGTGGAAGACATAGCAACGGTACGGACCAGGTCACCGGGAAGGTGAGTCTGAACCTCCAGCACCGTCGCCACATCACCCATGGGGGTGGTGGCGTTCACGGTCAAAGCGTTGTAGATGGCGGGCATCGCGTCCGGCGGGAACTCGACATCTACGACAGCGCCAACGATACGGACGATCCGTCCGGTGGCACCCTGCTTGGCCGCTCCTTTTTCCATAGTTTCAGCCATTTATTCCTCCAAAGCTGCGGCGCCACCAACGATTTCGGAGATTTCGGTTGTGATGGCACCCTGGCGTACACGGTTGTATACACGGGTCAGCATCGAAACCATCTCGTTAGCGTTGTCGGTAGCCGACTTCATAGCATTGCGGCGGGCTCCCTGTTCGCCTGCGGCGGAATCAAGAAGCGCGAAATAGAACGCGTTGCGTAAGTACAAGCTCATCAAGCAGTTCATTGCAGAGGCAGCATCGGGCTCGAAGTCCACATCGCCCGGAAGATCCAAGGATTTATCCTCACGGAATTGCTTGAAGATATCCTCTTCCTTCTTCTTAAGGCCCAAAAGTTCTTCGTAATTCTGCTCACCCACCGGCAGTACTTGCTGCTCAACCAAGCGCTGTTCCGCAGCATTCTTGGCGTGGTTGTATACCAGAATCACTTCATCAATCGAACCATTTCCATAGTGTTCGCTGGCGTAGTTTGCGATACGCACTGCTTCTTCGAACGTAGGATCGGCAGAAAGATCTTTGAACTCTAAGACGGGGACGATGTTTCGGTAATTGAAGTAACCAATGGCTTTTTTGCCACACGCAATTACTTCAACCTCAATGCCCTGACGTTCCTTCTCTTTGATGATCTTTTCAGCGTAGCGAAGTACGTTGCTGTTAAAGCCACCAGCCAGACCGCGGTCTGAAGACAGCACCACAACAAGCACCCGCTTCACTTCATCATGGGTTTGGAGCAAAGGCTCCGAGTCGATGGGCGCATACTGAGCTGTACTCACAAGCATGTCAGACACAGCGCAGGCCCAAGGCAGAGCCTCGGTCATCCGCTCCGTAGAACGACGAATCTTTGCCGCAGCAACCATTTCCATGGTGCGCGTGATTTGCTTCGTCGAAGCAACGGAGTTGATGCGCCTTTCGATGTCATGAAGGTTGGGCATGATCTACCTACCTTTACGCCGTCTCAGCAAAGCTGTGCTTGAACGACTCGATAGCGGCATTCAGATCGGCCTTGATCTCGTCAGTGAGCTTTCCTTCAGTGGTAATAGCATTCAGAATCTCGGGCTTAGAAGCACGCAGATAGTCCAAAAGCTCCGTGCGGAAACGCACCACATCAGTCAAGGGCAAGGAATCCAGATAGCCTTCGTTACCGGCATAGATAGCAGCTACTTGCTCAGCCACCGGCAGCGGGTTATAACGACCTTGCTTCAAAAGCTCGGTCATGTGAGCGCCACGAGTCAGCTGATCCTGGGTTGCCTTGTCAAGGTCAGAGCCGAACTGAGTAAATGCCTGGAGTTCACGGTAAGACGCAAGGTCCAAACGCAAAGAGCCAGCCACTTGCTTCATAGCCTTCACCTGAGCAGCACCACCTACACGAGACACCGAAATGCCTACGTCAATAGCGGGGCGCTGGCCCTGGAAGAAGAGGTCGGTCTGCAAGAAGATCTGACCGTCCGTAATGGAAATAACGTTGGTCGGAATATAAGCCGATACGTCACCAGCCTGGGTCTCGATG
>CAJUNI010000068.1 GCA_910587945.1 uncultured Parvibacter sp. | reverse complement strand
ACTCCTAACCAGACCGGATTCCGGTCCAACTTTTTGTCCGCACCCCCCTACGGTGCCTGACTCATGCTTTCGCCACTTCAAATGAGTCAAAAAGGGCTACGGTGCCTGACTCAATTGCGCTCCGCTGCCAGGAATCTCCCCTTTGGTACACGCTGCACCATGTCCCGACGTACTATCTCAGCTGAGCATAGCTTTTACCTGGGGAAATACTCGGCCGCAAAACACAACCCAGAACACCGCCGCGCCCAGCGCTCAAAAGACAGGACAGGCGAAAATGCCCCGTACCGCGTACCAAAGTGTCAGATCCTGGCGCAGATGGGCATAAAACTCGGCAGGTAAGGCTTCTTGACAGAAGGAGCGTAATCCTCGCTCGTTAATTCGATAGCGATGCCGTTGAGTAAGCGAATGAGCGTCATCCACAGACGAGCACCACAGAAAAACACCGCCCCTGGTGCGGAGCGGTGTTTGGGAGGGCATCTGACCAAAATGAGTCAAAAAGGGCTACGGTGCCTGACTCAGTAGCGGAAGTGGGAGGCGTCCAAAGCGGCTGCCTCTTGGGCGTTCAGCCATCCATCGGGCACATAGGCATCGTCGTGACAGCGCGTACAAGCATTGACCGACTGACGATGGGACTTGTGACAGTCGCTGCATTCCATCTCCTCATGGCGCGGCATGGTCTTATGAGGGTTACGCTCCCCTAAGTTTGAGGTGGCGGCAACCAGATCAGCTCGCTCCATGTTATGGCAGGACTCATTGAGGCAGAACGCCGCTGGATCGTCCTTTTGCAAATAATGGTTCAAATCACTGAGCGAGCGCTCATTAAGAGGATACTCATAGGATCCTGCTACCCAGTGCATGCCTTCCGTAATTTGCTGCCCTAACGTAGGCTCATGGCAAGAGAGGCAGGTAAGGCCGGCTTCCTTATGTTGGACCACAAGCAAATCGCCCATATCCGCTACGGGATTTCCCCATTTGTCGTAGCCCGCTTGGCCCGTTACCCCATCATAGGTTTCATTGATGGGATCCTGGGGAGCATGGCAAATAGCATTGCAGAATGAGGGCTGCTCATGCCATACCCAAAATCCCGCACCAGCAACTACCACTACCGCACAGACTACTCCGATGATTAGGCCGCGGCGCTTCGGGCACGATGACTTTTGAGGCGACGGCGTGGAGGCAGCAGCAGACTCAACACCAGCAGTTTGTTCCTCAGAAGGATGTTTATTCTCCTCTGTCATGATCTACACCTTCTTCCTGAAACGCCCTAGGCCAAGAGCTGGAACCCTTGGGCCAGCAGCTCTTCGCAGCGGTCGAGATTCTCATGACAAGCGGACGGGTTGTGAGCTCCCTCGCTGTTTTCCACCATGACGTAGTCCCAATAGAACTGAGCCTGACGATGGATTTGCTGAGCGGCGGCTAAGGTCTCAGGATCAAGAGTGTCCTTCTTGGCCGAAAGTAGCTCAATGTAGCGCACGATTTCCTCGGAAAGCGCATGCTCCCGCGTGGTAACGCCGTCCTGCCATTCGGCCACCTCAGCAGCAATGTCGTCATGGCAAAGTGAGCATTTCTCCAAAAGCTCCGGGCTCTCCAAGGGGCTTACTAAATCATGGGAAGCATACTTCGCGCCCGTTTCGTCTTTCAGCGTAGCCATGTGGCAATCGGCACAGCTAAATCCGGCGGCAGCCATACGTGAGCCCTTGCCGCCATAAATAGTCTCGAACTCAGGATGCTGGGCTTTAAGCATAGGGGCGCCGGTATCCGGATGCTCCCAATCCTTGAAATTGATCGAGTCGTAGTAGGCCAAGATATTCTCAGCCGTCATCGCTTCTAAGCCCACATAGGGGTTCGCGGTGGCTTTATTCTCGGGCTTAAAGTAATACTCGTTGTGACATTGGCCACACACTTCGGACTCCAAGGGAGCGGCATCAACATCGGGGCCTAAGGAATCCAGATAGAAGCCATTGGTTACTTTGAGCGTAGTGGGGTCGTTTTCGTGACAGTTGTAGCAGCTAATCGGCTCCGTCATCTGGGCATAGACGTCGGCGAAGGGAAGGCTATAGGCGCTATCACCCTCGGCCTGAACCATGGCCGTATATTGGGGCGTTTTGCAGGTAATGCAGTTGGCCAGCGTTGCATCGGTTACGCGGGGCGTGGCTCCAATGGAGTAGAGGGTATAGCTATGGGATGCTGCCTCATCGTAGCCTTTGGCAAAGCCATAGCCCTTATACATGGTTTTGAGCGCCGGATAGGTTTCCAGGTAATTGTCCTTACCCGAGTCCGGCGAATTGGCTTCGTTAGCCTTCCAGGTCTCATATTGACCGGGATAGAGGCCAGCCCATTGGTCTGCCTCAATCACACCGAAGGAGTCAGCCTCCGGCGTTACCCCCAACGATGATTCAACGGTAGTGGGATTGTTGGCAGCCGGGGCGCAGGCCGCCAATCCAGCCACCAAAGCAATAGCGCAAACGCTGGTGGCCGCGAGAAGCATCTTCTTTGATTTCATAGGTATCTCCCTCCCTTGGTGAGCCTAAACCTCTGAAGTAAATTGCAAAAGCTGGTTCGCCACCTCCTATGCTAGGAGCGAAGCCTCAGAGAAGTAAGGGGCACTGGCCCCCTATTCATCAGGTACAGTTACTAACTGTTATGGGTACAGTTGCACGGTTTCTCCACAGACGGAGCAGAATCAACAGGAGCTCCTTCGCCATACCCCAATCCAAACCGAAGCGCTCCCGACGGGCACACATCAATACAGCGTCCGCAGGCCATGCAATCCCCTGCCTTCACTCGTCGGGTTTCCCCTTCAAGCACAGGCGTCAAAATAACTGGGTCGGCCAAACACACCGCCTTGCATTGATCGCAATGAATGCAGCTCTGCGGGTCAATATGCACTGAAACCAGCCCGGCCCGCCCAATAGCCTCATAGAACCCACCCAGCGGACAAAGGGAGCGACACCACAACCGGCGCATGCCAAATCCATCTACAAGGAGCACGGCCACAAGAAAACCCACACCGGCAAAGCCACCGAAAATGAGTCCTTTATTGAGCGCGCCGATGGGCGAAATCAGCTCGAAGAGAGGAAGGGTCAACAGGGCCGATCCGACCACCATCCCAAGCGCAATACCCATCTTGAGCCGCCGCGGTACCACCGATTCAGAGAGCGTAATCCCTGCGCGCCGACGCAGGGCGTCCACTCCTTCGCCGAGCAAATTCACCGGACATACCCAACCACAAAAAGCGCGCCCTCGGATAAGGCCATAGACCACTACAACCACCAGGGCCCCAAATACCA
This sequence comes from uncultured Parvibacter sp., assembly GCA_910587945.1. Classification (GTDB taxonomy): domain Bacteria; phylum Actinomycetota; class Coriobacteriia; order Coriobacteriales; family Eggerthellaceae; genus CAJUNI01. The sequence goes on along the minus strand of CAJUNI010000068.1, from coordinate 8,402 downwards.
CGGACGGAACAATGGTGCGGGCGGCCACCGTGGTTTCAAGGGCTGCCAGGGGATCCACCAGGTTCAACCCCGCCACGGACGACGACGAAAGCGACCCATAGAACACACCTTCAGCCGGCGTTGCCATGGCGTCCTCCGATGCCGGAATCATCCCAAGAAGGCCCCAGCCCACCAACAGAGGAGGAAGGCAGAAGAGGAGAAAGACCGCCCCTTGCACGACCCGCCGCACCACCGTCCAGTGTTTGAATGACGAGGACGTCATGACCGCTCGTCCTCAAAATTGCAGTAGACCAAGTTCACACCCAGCACTCCCGGCAGCTCAATGAATGAGCTCGCGATTTGATGGGAGTCATCCACCGTTTCCGCCTCAATGGTAACTACAAGCTTATAGCCTTGGGTTTCGTGGACCTCAACGCCGGTTATCGCCCCGAGTGAGCGGGCTATAACCGCCGTCTGATCCGGCTGAGTTTCAACGACCAAGCTCGAAATAACCACCGGCTGATCAGGGCTTGCTTGTTCTTGTTCTCTCTGAATCACCTGAACCCCCTAACCTTGAGGATGGCAGGTAATGCACTCCCCGCGCGCGCCAAACACTTCGCGCGTTGCGGGGTCATTGTTCACATAGTGGTCGTCAGGTAAAGGCGTTGCATCGGCTAATTGGGAAGGGGCTGACTCCCCCGCCCCGTGGCACCCATAGCATCCCGGAGCTCCTAAAGTCTCGAATCGGCCCGCATGATTTACGGGCATCAACGAGGGCTCGCCAATGCCCGGTTCTGGCAATGAAGCATCCTTTTGTGTTGAGGTGGCGCTACAACCCGCCACGAGAGCCAAGCTGCCCGCAAGTGCAACACTCACTACGAGTTTTGCTCCTCTTGAATTCATAGCACTCCCCTCCTTAGAGCTTCGTAATAGCAACACAGGTCTTTTTGAAATCCGGCTCCTTGGATAAGGGGCAATAGACATCCTGCACGACCAGGTTGATCAGGGATTCGTCAGCGAAGAAGGGGGCGAAGGTCATGCCCTCCGGCGGCTGAGTGCGCCCTGCCGTGGACACCTTCATGTCGCAGGTGCCATAGCGCGAGGTAATGCGCACCATGTCGCCATCATTCACACCCAACCGAGCACAGTCTTGCGGGTTCATATCCAAAAGCGCCTCGGGAAGCGCGCGATCCAGAGCTGCGATGCGTCGGGTCATGGAACCGGTATGCCAGTGTTCCAGCAAACGGCCCGTGCACAACCAGAACGGGTACTCCTCTGAGGGTATTTCTGCCGGCGGCTCATAGGGACGGAATACCACAGAAGGTCGCTTATCAGCGCTCTTGTAGAAGCTCACGCCACCCGCTTTATCGTGCTCGCCATACTGCTCGACGCCGAACTCATCAAATCCGTCTGCCTGAGGGCCATCACAGAAGCGCCAAAGGGTCGGCAGCCATTCGCCCTCCACTTCCCGCACCGGCCAGGTCAAGCCATGATTTTCGATATACAAGTCATAGGGTGCTAACTGCTTCGCCTCCATCTTGAGCTTTGCCGACTCGTTGATGGCTGCCGCTTCTGCTTTGAGCTGAGGATTCGAGAAGGTTCGATACTCTTCCCAAATCGCGCGATTAATCTCCCGCTCATCGCCCTTAAACTCAGCCGCTTCTTTGTCGTACCATTCGCCAAACAAACAATCGAAGGCATCTTCGGTGCCGATAGTTTCCCCTTCAAGCACGCGCTTTGCCACTTCCATAAGCGCCCACAAATCCCACCGGGCCTCTCCTGGAGGGTCTACTGCCTTCTCAAAGACCGCCGTCCGGCGCTCACCATTCCCAAACATACCTTCACGCTCGACCCACATAGCTGCGGGGAATACCACGTCTGCATATTGAGTCGACAAGGTGGGATAGACTTCCGAGACGCAGATGAAGGCATCGTTGATTCCATCGTTACCATCGGTGCCACGCCCTAAGAAGCGCGTAAGATTCGGCATCGATACCGCCCAATTGTTGTGAGCACTCCAGAGGAAGTCGATGTTGCCCTTCGAAAGCTCACGGAACATCTTTACGGTATGCATGCCTGGCTTCGCGATGGCGTCCAAATACCCTTCCGGTAGGTTCCAAATGGCCTCGGTGTAGCGACGATGAGGCTCTTGGGCCACCAACAGGTCCGCGGGAAGACGGTGGCTAAACGTCCCCACTTCGCGCGCAGTACCACAGGCGGTGGGTTGACCGGTCAAAGAGAAGGCACCGTCACCGGGTCGTGCGTAGCGGCCGGTCAGCAAGTGAATGTTGTAGATGCAGTGATTCATCCAGGTGCCGCGATTGTGCTGATTGACACCCATGGTCCACAAGGAGAGCACCTTGCGCGAGCGATCGGCGAACACCTCAGCAAGCTCTTGGATATCCGCTGCGGGAACGCCGGAAATCTCTTCCGCATATTCCAGCGTATAGGGGGCCAGGCGGGCAGCGTAGTCTTCAAAGGTGATAGACGAAACCTTGTCCACCGCCTGGCCAATTTCTGAGGCATCATAGCCATCTTCAAAGGCGTTGCCAATGTTTTCCGTGCCCTGCTTGAACTGTAAATGATCCGCCACAAAGTGAGGGTCGTAGAGCTTATTGACAATGAGGTAGTTGGCAATGGCGTTGGCAATAGCAATGTCGCTGCCCGGGTTAAACATCAACACCTTATCTGCACTGGCCGAGGTACGGGTTTTCAGCGTAGTTAGGTCATAGTGCTTGATGTTTTGACCATTGAGTTTGCGAGCCGTGAGTCGCGAATAGAGCATCGGGTGCGCCTCGGCCATATTGGCGCCCCAGGTCACAAAGACATCGGTTTCATCGATGTCGGCATAACAGCCGGCAGGCTCATCGGTTTGGAAGATGTTCATGAAGCCCACCACGGCACTAGCCATACAAAGACGGGCGTTGGGATCGATATTATTGGAAAGCAACCCCGCCTTCCAGAACTTCGCGGTGGCATAGCCTTCGCAAATAGGCTGCTGGCCACTTCCCCAAAACGCGAGCCGGGATTTGTCCGCTTTCCAGGTATCGCGCAAATGGGTAGCAACCAGATCAAGGGCCTCATCCCACGTGGCTTCCCGCAAGCCTTCCGGGGTTCCTTTCGTGGCCTTATCATCGCGAATCAGTGGCGTGGTAAGACGGTCCTCCCCGTACAAGGCATTGGCAAGGTAATAGCCCTTCACACAGTTCAAGCCTCGGGAAGAGCCATTATCCGGGTCTCCAGTGACCGAGATGATTTTGCCATCCTTGGATTCAACGATAACGCCGCAGCCGCAGCCGCAAAACCGGCAAACGCCTAAGGTGGTAGTTCCCCCACCCGTTTGAGTGAGCTTGGTGGATTGCCCCGAGCCTGCCGTGGCACAACCTGCCAAGGACGCCATCGTACCGGCAGCTGCGGCACTGGCCAGGGCGACTGCCGTGGTTTTTACAAATCGCCGTCTGCTTAGTTCCATAATTCCCTCCTTAGAACCCGATCTCCCTTTGATAGCCTTCGTAGTATTTGGATGAGGGGAACGATTCGAACCACTTCGACCGCTACAGCATGGGCACCCCAGCTCCCTCCTCATCCCTAGATGATTAGGATGGTGCCGGCGTCACCCTAATAGCCGGCCCCGGGTCTTCCACCGGGCATCGCTGCACGCACAACCCGCAGCCCACACACACGCCTTCATGGATGACGGGAGCGAACACCGCATGAATGGCATCTCCAGGACGCGGGCGATAATCAATGGTGATGGCCTCATCAATAAGGGGGCACGCGCGATAAGACACCTCACAGCGCATGGCCTGATAAGACAAGCAGGTATCCTCATCGATTACCGCTGTACCCATAGCTACCTCTTGAGGAGCATCAACCGGGGCTAGCGCCGATGTGGGGCAGGCGGCAATACAGGGAAAATCCGCACAAAGGTGGCACGGATTTTGACGAGGATCGATCCAGGGGGAATCCGCTTGAACGCCGGTCGCGAGCGACGCAGCCCGAATAGCCCCATAGGGGCAGGCTTGGATACAACGACCGCATTTGATGCAGAGCGCACTAAAGCGCCCATCTGCTTGAGCTCCGGGAGGGCGAAGGAGCGGCTCTTGGCCGAGAGCTACTTTTGAGCCTACCGCTCCAAGCGCAAGGGCTCCCGCACACACAAGCGCGATACGCGAACCTAAACCCATAGCACCCCCTTATAACCGAACTTAGAGCCATAGTAGAGGGCGCTGCTTATCCGAGGGAAGGGACACGGTTCGAGCAAATAGAGGGTACGGTTACAAACTGTTATGGGTACAGTTTCATTAAGTCTTCACTCTGCAGTATACTGAGAGGACCCATCTGAAGGAGCCGCTATGCATCTTGATGAATCAAGCGCTACCCCTCTGTACCGCCAAATTTATGAGCAGGTCCATGAAGGCATTATCAATGGAACCTACCCTCAAGGATCCAAGCTGCCCTCTATTCGCGGGCTGGCCGATGAGCTCCATTGCGCCCGTAATACCATTGAGTCAGCCTATGGGATGTTGGTGGAAGAAGGCTTAATTGCCTCGCGGCCAGGCTCAGGCTATGTGGTGCAAGATGCCACCCATCTCACCTTAAACACCGCCAAACCAGAAGCACTCTTGCCGCTTTTGGGTGAAGAGAGCCACGTGCGCTATGACTTCACCTACGGCAACCTTGAGCGCGGCACCTTCCCTGCTGCCACCTGGCGCTCTATTGTGGATGATCTGCTCCTTTCCATCGAAAGTCGCATGTGTGACGTCTATTCAGATCCCTTTGGGGAAGAAGCTCTCCGCACAGAAATTGCCTGGCGCTTAAACACCCTTCGTGATGTTGATTGCACCCCCAGTCAAGTAATCATCCAAGGAGGCACAGCCACGAGCATTCAAAATTTGCTGACGCTTTTTAATGCCACCGAAGATGGGGTCGCCATGGAAGAGCCCGGCTATCAGGGCGTGCGCGAAGTCTTTGAGCGAAGCGCCTTCACCGTCAACCCCTGCCGCATCAGCGACAATTACGGGCAGTATTTTGCCGACCTTGAAACCTATCGACCAAAGTTAGTCTATGTAACTCCTTCAAGTCAGTTCCCCACCTGCCAGGTTATGCCCATTAAAACCCGGGCGCGACTTATTGCCTGGGCAGAAGCAAACGATGCTTATCTCCTCGAGGATGACTACTGTCGCGATTTTCGCTATGTGGAACGGCCTCTACCGCCCTTACAATCCATGGATCAAAGTGGCCGGGTGGTCTATATGGGAACCTTTTCAAAGTCTCTTTCTCCGGCGTTGCGCATGAACTATCTCGTGCTTCCACCGGCGCTGTTGGATACCTGGCGTCAAACATTTAAGGAAAGCCATGCGGCAGTCCCTTGGCTCTCTCAAGCTGCTCTTGCTCGCTTTATGGGAGATGGTCATTGGGATCGCCACCTGCGCAAACTCCAGGTACGCAATAAGCGCAAGTATCTCAAGCTCATAGGAGCCCTGGAGCAGACCATGGGTGACAAGATTCACATTCTTGAAAATGGCACGGGCCTTCATTTGCTCGTAGATGTATTAGACGGCAGAAGCCAGCAAGAACTGCTGGCTCTGGCCCGAGCTGCCGACGTGGCAATTTATGACACCAACAAGTATTGGATGGCTGAAGACCACCCTTTGAAAAGCTGCGTACTGATTGGCTTTTCTGCTATTGCTGAAGAAGACATTGAGCCCGGCATTGAGGCCTTAGCTCAAGCGTGGTTTGGTGAAGAGTAGCGCTATTCCTCTTCGATAATAATCTCTTCGACTACCACATCTTCCATGGCTTCTTCTAGAAGTTGTAGCTGGGCCTGGGCCTTCTTCGTACCCCTGGCAATCATCAAAAGATACACGAGTAGTGCCACCCACAAAAGGGCATAGGCCGCAATGATGTAGGGGGCTGACGGGATAACAGTGGAGTAAATATCAGCAAGAATGGGATCCATGGGTGGTCCTTTCTTTCAAAGGGAACAAAGGGAGTATCTAACGGCTAATCGCCAAAGGTTTCTTTGAGCGCTTCTACGCGCTGGGTCAGCCGCACCTGGCGGAAGCGAGCACGATAGAGAGCAAAGCCGAGGCAGAACATACCTACAACAGTAATACCCACACACAGACCCATCTCGGGGCTCATACCGCCTTCACGCAGCACGACCGGATGAATAGAGGAGGGAATCAGACGGGTAATCATGAGGCAGATGGGCACATCAATACAAGCCAGGATAGCCACGACCGCAGAAGCCTTTGCCCGAGCCTCTGGAGAGCTCATAGAGTTGCGCAGTACAAAATAGGCAATAACAATGAGCATGAGAATCAAGTAGGTAGTTAAACGGGGCTCCCAGGTCCACCAAACGCCCCACTCAAAGCGGGTCCACATTTCGCCCGTAATCATGGTCATCACCACAAACAAAAGAGCAATTTCCATAGCAATGGCAGCACAGGTATCAAAACGCTCGTTGTTGGTCATGAGATAGCGCACCGAGTAATAGGCTCCAAACAAAAGCGCCACAAACGAGGTTATAGCCACGGGCATGTGGAAGTAAAAAATCTTCTGGGAAATGAGCATTTTCTGGCTCACCATGGTGTCACCAATAAGCGCCACCCCGCTCACTGTAGCGCCTCCTACGGGTGGCACCCAGAGGAATGCCAGCAAAAAGCCAATGGTAGTGCACACAATGCCAGCAATGGTTACTCCCAACGCAATCTTGTCGGGCCACTGCCCTGCCTCAGGTAGGCGCAGGGACGCGTTTTGTCCCCTATCACGGTTACTCAACGTAACATCCTTTCTATCGTCTTAACGGCGCATTAGCCCCGTAAGAATTACCCACTACACACCCACCACAAAGTCATAAAGCACCCAGGCGGCTGAGAGCATGATGACGTCATAACCAGCCGCCAAAGCCAACGACGTGGCAAAGGTGGAATCCATCAGAGCGCCCCCCACTAGCACAGCGGTCGTTGCCGCCACGCAAGCATAGAGCAACGGGAAGATGATGGGCACAAACAAGAGCGCCAGCATGACGTCTTTGCCTCGAGTGGCTGCAGTGATAGTAGAGAGCAAGGTGCCAATGCCAGCAATGCCGATAGAACCCAACACCAGCGGCACAATCATAAGAGGAGCCGTAGGGGCAACTTGAGCAAAGCTCGAGAAGAATACCCAGTACAACGGTACAGCAATGACCTCTACCACCGCTAAAAAGAGAAGGTTTGCCGTGGCTTTAGAGAGGAAAATAACCCCGCGATCCAACGGTGTGAGCAGCAATCCTTCCAAACACCCATTCTCTGTTTCGCGCGAAAAGGAGCGATTCAATCCTAAGAGCGAGGTAAACACCACGAGGGCCCAAAGCAGGCCTCCAGATACTTCCAGGAATTCCTCCCCCGGTCGCGCAAACGACAAGGCCACCCCAAACACCACAATGACCAGAAGGGCATAAATCCCCATGGACACCAACATGTCTTTGGTTCGAAACTCAGCCTGCAGATCTTTCTTCAGTAGCGTTTTGTACTGCATCCAGGCCGAGGGGGTTTTACAGAGGGCACCCATCCGCGGGGCTTTTGATTCTTGGACAGCCACGAGTTTACGCCACCCCCATTCCAACTGTCTCCTTATACAGTTTCCGGAATGCGTCAGGATCTAAGCATTCCTTCTCACTAAAGGAAACGACACTCCCCTTTGCCATGACCAGCACATGGTCAGCCATGGCGTAGCCTTTTTCGAGATCGTGACTCACCATGAGAAACGTGCGCTGCTCTCGGACGGATTCCAAGAGCTCATCAAAGATATCAATGGCATGGGGATCAAGGCCCGAATAGGGCTCATCCAACAATACCACCGAAGGATCATTCACCAACGCCCGGGCGATAGCCACACGCTGGGTCATACCGCGGGAAAAGGTACGTACTAAATCCCGACGACGATGCTTAAGCCCTACCGCGTCCAGAAGCTCCAACACGCGGGACTCAGGCTCTTGCACCCCATAAAGCTTCGCATAGAGCAGCAGGTTTTCTTCGGCCGTTAAATCAGGATAGAGCATGGCGTTATGAGAGATAAGCCCCAACCGCGCACGTACCGCATCGGGTTCTTTCCGCACATCAACCCCATCGACCCACAAATTTCCGGAACTGGGCTTATTCAGCGTAGCAATCATGCGCAACAGCGTGGTTTTGCCCGCACCATTGGGGCCAAATACCGAAAGGAAGGAGCCAGTAGGCAGCGCAAAGGACACACCATCAACCGCTTTGCGTGTTCCGAAGGCCTTGGTGAGACCAGAGCATTCGATAGCGTAGGAGCCGTTGGACGGCGCTGCCGACTCCGGTTCCTTTGAGGCTGACGAAGAAGAGGCCTGGGGCACAGAGATACGCGACGGCGTAGCCGATGCCGTCGACGCCTCAGCTGCAGTATCCGACGAC
>CAJUNI010000067.1 GCA_910587945.1 uncultured Parvibacter sp. | reverse complement strand
TGCGGTGCAGTCCGTGGGAGGATAGGACGTTCTGCTCGTAGGGGATGCTTTCTTTATATTCCTAACCAAAACTTGCCGACAACCGGTTGGAAGGTGGGGTATAAGCCTCAGAACCTACCTCAATTTCGTATAATGATTACAGTCTTTTGTAGAGGACGTTACCCATTACCATGAGAGAGGCTGAAGAGCGATGGAAGAAGAGCGCGACAGTGAAACAATGGCCCAAGAGGCTGTTGAGAACGCAGATGTTCTTAAAACCTACGTTGAGGGCCTTGAGGGGAAATCACGGCGCTCGCGTCAACAAGCCGCCCATGTTTTGGGTCTTGTGGCTCAGAAAGACGCCTCGCTTCTTGCTCCCTACTGCAACGATCTGGTTGATGCATTGAATCGTCCGGAGGCTCAAACCCGCTGGGAGATTCTCGATATCCTGACTGAGCTTATTCCGACAGAATCCCGCTCCTGCGAAAAAGCCATCCTTGGCGCAGAGACCGCACTCTTTGATGAGGATAGCGGCCAGGTACGTTTAGCTGCCATGAAATTCCTCTGTGCGTTAGGTGCTACCACTGAGAATCGCTCAGAAAAGGTATGGTCGCTCATCGATGAAGGCATTCAGTGCTATCACGGCGACTTAGAATTCCAGGACATGCTTGTGGCAGTTACGGACTTTTCTGCAGGAAAGCTGGCTCCTTCCGTCAAAGAAGCTTTAGCAGCACGCATGAAGTTTGATGCTGAAAGCGGCAAGGGAGGCCTGAAGAAAAAGGCCCAACAAATTGTCGATAACGTGAGCTAGTCTGCGTTAGAGCTCGTTGTTAAGACGAGCTGGCTTGAACGAGGTTTTGCGGTTCTGGTTTGAATGCTGCTGGGTCGGACTTTGAGTTTACGGCCTGAGCGCTCCGAAGGTCGCAGCGTTAATGGTCGGCGGCCGAGGACTTCTTTCTAAGAACTACGTCCAAACTTCTTCGAAATATATCAGCCCCGAGTGAATACCGCTCGGGGCTGTTTTTATGTGAGGCGCACCACAGATAACAGCGTTAACAAAGCCGATACATGAGCGCGTTAGGCTGAAGGTGAGAGATAAGCGTTGTGTAGTCTAAGAGTCGACCTTCTCGCTCTCCTCAGGAATAAAGGCTGTACAACGATAATCGCAACCAACTTGCACGATCCTTTGCCGAGGGTTTGCTGAGTGGTTTTACAATTTTCAACAGAATCGAAAAGATGCAGGGTAGCGCATCACGGGAGATCTATAACAAGGAGCAGACATGGGCACTGAGTCGCTGACCGCACAACTAACGGTAGGAGATCGTAGCTATCGCTATTACCCCATAACGGCTGTTGAGGGGGCCGCGGATCTGCCTTATTCCCTTTCGGTGTTAGTGGAAGACGTGCTGCGTACCAGCAAGACGGAAGAAGAGGCGCTCACGGCAGCTGCCGCTATTATAGAGGCCGGTCTTGGCGGACAGGCTGGGGAAGAAATAGGCTTTATGCCGGCGCGTGTTTTGCTTCAAGATTTCACGGGCGTGCCAGTGTTCGTGGACTTTGCGGCCATGCGCGATGCTGCGGTGGCTATGGGTGGGAACCCGCAACTTATCAATCCGCAGATTCCCTGTGACTTGGTAATTGACCACTCAGTGATTGCTGAGCAAGCTGGCTGTGCTGGTTGCAGAGAAGCTAATGAGGCTATCGAGCGCACGCGCAACAAAGAGCGCTATGAGTTTTTGAAGTGGGCTCAAGAAGCCTTTGAGAACGTGCGCATCGTGCCACCAGGACAAGGTATTTGCCATCAGCTGAATATTGAACAGTTTGCAACAGTTGTAGCCCGATCTCACGATGAGGCGGAGGATGTCGAGAGTCCGTTGGTGTATTTCGACAGCTTAGTGGGCACGGATTCTCATACGCCTACGGCTAATGGTTTAGGTGTGTTGGGCTGGGGTGTCGGTGGCATCGAGGCCGAGGCCGCTGCATTAGGGCAACCTATCACTACGCTTGTGCCGCGTGTCGTGGGCGTGCGTCTGGATGGCACGCTTGCAGAGGGTGTAACGGCTATGGATGTGGCGCTAACCTTTGCCTCCGTGTTGCGTGAGGCCGGGGTTGTGGGTTGCTTTGTGGAATGCTTTGGCGAAGGCGTGAAGTCGCTTTCTGCGACCCAGCGTGCTTGCATTGCGAATATGACGCCCGAGTACGGCTGTACCTGCACGTTGTTCCCGGTAGACGAACGCACCATTGACTATTTACGTCTGACCGGTAGATCTGAGGAACAGTTAGCGCTGGTGGAGGCTTACGCTAAGGCCCAAGGTGTGTGGGCGGCGGGGGAGGAAGCCCCGCGTCACTATGCGGAAATTATCACCATCGATTTAGGGACAGTGGTGCCGTCTATGGCCGGTCCCTCCCGACCCCATAATCGATTCCCTCGGGCGCGGGCCGCTGAGCACTTTGCAGAAGTATGTGCTGAGCGCGGTCGGGGAGACCAAACAGCTTCGGTGGCCATTGATGGCCAGGCTTATGAGCTTACGGATGGCGCCATTGCCATTGCTGCGGTAACCAGCTGTACTACCGCTACCGATCCGTCCATGATGATTGCGGCGGGCTTGGTGGCGCGCAACGCCCATCGTTTGGGCCTGAAGCCGGCTCCGTGGGTAAAAACCATCATGGCGCCGGGAAGCCATGGCGTTGAAACTATTCTTGAGCGGGCAGGTTTGACGGAGTCGTTGGATGCCCTCGGGTTCCAAACCTGCGGCTTTGGTTGTATGAGCTGCATTGGCAACTCGGGTCCGCTGTGCGCGGCGATGCATGATATTGCGCCCACCATTGAGCTTACGTCCGTGCTTTCTGGTAATCGCAACTTCGATGGGCGTATTTCTCCCGATGTAGCCCAGAATTATCTTACGGCACCAGAAAATGTCGTGGCCTATGCACTGGCAGGTACGATGGCTATTGACTTGGAGTGTGATCCCTTAGGTGTTGATACCGAGGGTAATCCGGTGTTCTTTGCACAAATCGCGGCAGATCCTGTAGAAGTGAAGCAGCTTGTTGATACCTATGTCACCCCGGATGTCTATGCGTCGGGCGCTGAAAGCCTCTACACGGGGGATGCGGCGTGGCAAGCGCTCGGAGCTGAGCCGAGTGATCTCTTCGCCTGGGATGAGGATTCCACCTATGTGCGCAAGCCCTCCTTCTTTGATGCAATGACCGCACCGGCTACGGAGTCAACCTTGCAGGACGCGGTGGTGCTGGGGCTGTTCGGTGACTTCATTACCACGGACCATATTTCGCCGGCAGGAAGCATTGCTTCGGATTCTCCCGCAGCCCGCTATCTCACAGCCCATGGGGTTGCCCCGGAAGATTTCAATAGCTATGGATCGCGGCGCGGCAATCATGAGGTCATGATGCGCGGCACGTTTGCTAACGGCAAGTTGGTGAATGATCTTGCGGAGGGCAAGCAGGGCGGTTGGACCTGTAACGAATTGACCGGCGAGCAAACCACGATCTTTGAGGCAGCCGAAGACTACCAGGCTCAAGGCGTTCCCTCCATCATTTTGGCTGGCAAGATGTATGGCAGTGGCTCGTCGCGTGACTGGGCTGCTAAGGGGCCGAATCTCTTAGGTGTGCAGGCGGTGATTGCGGAAAGCTATGAGCGCATTCATCGGTCCAATCTTATTGGTATGGGTATTTTGCCGCTGCAGTTTAAGGAGGGCGAAAACGCTCAGACCTTAGGACTGGCCGGCAATGAACGCTACAGTCTTGCTCTTCCTCAGCCAGAAGAAGGCGCGTCTCTTCCACAGGTTCTTACCGTTACGGCGGCTAAACCTGACGGAACGACCGTGACCTTTGAGGCTGTTGTGCGTATTGATACGCCCACGGAAGGTTTGTACTACGCCGAGGGAGGCATTTTGCCTTATGTGCTTCGTCAACTTTTAGACCACGCGTCCTAGGTCACGGGACAAGCTACCGTATAATCTTGCAAAAGGCTTTGGTGCGGACCTGCCCTTTCCTTTCATGATGTAAGGAAAGACAGGTTCGTATCATACTGGGGAGGAAATCTTGCGGGCACACCGCAAGAGCTGAGTGATGACTCAGTCTATGAAGGGAAATGTTATGGCAAATAGATCGTCGGGACTTGACTCACTGCTGGATGCGTTGCGGCAATCCGGCATTGACATGGATGGCTTCGGCGGGGCCAAAGGTGGCCCAAAAGAAGTTGATTACGAAGAAGTGGAGGGGGATGACGAAGGCGCCAGCCGCAGCACTGGCAGTGGCAGCGGTGGCCGCGGGAATTCGCCCCATATCGACATTAATCTGTCGTTCTTTGACAATATGCGGGCTCCGAGCAAGCCGGCGTTAATCATTGGCATTGTGGTAGTGCTTTTGATTTTGGCAGGCTGCTACTGGTGGTTCCATCCGCCCATCAATATCCACAGCGTTGATATGTGGGTTTGGATTGGCATCATCATGATCATTCTGTTCCTGTTCTTCCGCGCAAAGTCGAAGGCGCGGCAAACGGGAACGGCGACGGTGGAGGCTTCCAAGTCCAAAGCAAAGACCCTCAAAATTGTGTCCTATATTCCTCTCGCTGTGATTGCAGTAGGTATTCTGGGGGCCGTGTTTTCGCTGTCCATCATTCCGGGCAATGCCGAGAAGTATGCTTCGGTGCTGAAGACCGATACGCTCGAGTTTGCCCAGGACATCAAGGAAGTTAATTACAACGAGATTCCCGTTATCGACCGTGACTCGGCCATCTTGTTGGGCAACCGCGAAATGGGTTCTATTCCGGAGTATGTAAGCCAGTTTGAGGTTTCAAGTCTCTATAGCCAGATTAACTATCAGGGTGCTCCGGTGCGTGTGAGCCCGCTGAATTACGCAGACCTCTTTAAGTGGTTTACGAATCGTGAGGGCGGCATTCCAGCCTATGCGTTGGTAAATATGACCACCCAAGATGCCGAGATTGTGCGCTTAGGGGATGAGCCCATCCATTACTCTACCTCTGAGCCGTTGGTGCGCAACATTGATCGTCATGTGCAGTTGAAGTACCCCTTCTACATCTTTGATGAGAAGTCCTTTGAGATTGACGAGGATGGTCATCCTTGGTGGATCTGCCCGGTGCGGACCTATACCATCGGTCTCTTTGGCGGCGAAACCATTGATCGCGTGGTGCTCTGTGACGCTACTACGGGTGAATGCCAGGATTTGGCCCTCGAGGAATGCCCGCAGTGGGTGGATCGCGTGTTCCCGGCCGAGCTGCTTATTAAGCAATACAACTGGTATGGTGCCTACAACAATGGTTGGCTCAATTCGTTCTTGGGTCAGGAAGGCGTGGTGCGTACCACCCCTGGCACCGATGGTACGTTGGGTTACAACTACATCGCCAAAGACGATGACGTGTGGGTCTATACCGGTGTGACCTCTGCTACCGGCGACAAATCCATCATCGGCTTTGTGCTGGTCAATCAACGCACCCAAGAGTCGCACTTCTATAGTGTGTCTGGTGCCACAGAAGACTCGGCTATGGAATCTGCTGAAGGTCAGGTGCAGAACCTGCGCTACACCTCCACCTTCCCGCTGTTGATTAATGTGGCAAATCAGCCGACCTATTTCATGGCGCTGAAGGACGGCGCCGGCTTGGTTAAGAAGTTCGCCATGATTGATGTTCAGCGCTACCAGAATGTAGCGGTGGGCGATACCGTGGCTGACACCCAGAAAGCCTACGAGGCGCTGCTAGCTACCAACGGCGTGAGCGCCGACGCTGCTGGATCGGTCGACGTGGTGCAAAAGACGGGCGTGATTCGCTCGATGGCCCAAGCGGTTATTGAGAGTAATTCTCACTTCTATGTGACCATTGAGGGCGATGACGGACAGATTTATGACTTTGCACTGCCCGGTCTTTTGGACATCGTGGGCTACAAGGAAGGCGACACCATCACCTTCACTTATCTTGAGGGTACTGGCGCCAATCCGGCCTACGAGATTGTAGATGGCGAAGGGGACGAAACGGCGACGGGACTTCCTGAGGATACTAACAGCGCGAACGTGCTTGATCCTAACGCCAGCACCGTGACCGAGCCCGGTACTAGTGGGGCTGCGGGCGCAGCGACGGCCTAGTTGCGAATCGACGTCCGCCTGCCTGTGGATTTGCAGGGTGGCGGGCATAAGGAAAGCGCCAGGGTCTTCGGTTCTCATCGTGATTGATGGGAGCGAAGGAGCCCTGGCGCTTTTTCGTTGTAGTTGGGGGTGGTTCGCCACGCGGGCGGCGTGTGGGGCTGCGCTCGGCTGGTTGCACAGTGGGAAGCGGCCGAGGCGAGAGGTTTCTTGTGGGGCGCCGCTAGACTAGATGCGGGGCATGCGGGGGCTCTGGGCCGACAGCGTTGCGAGAGGCGCTAGGCGGACGCCTTTGCTTTCTCCAGAAGCTTAGCGGCGAGTTTGCGGCCTTTGCCGCACTTGGGCTTTGTGAGTGGACAGTGCTTGCCACAACAGGGGCAGCGACGATCAAGAACCGCCGAAGCATCAAGGTTGCGCACCATAGATGCTGCCTTGCATCCTTTGCGGGCGGCTACTCCTTGGGCGACGCAGCAGTTTTTTGCGCCCTTGCGATGACCTTGGCTGTTGCCGCAGGTGCCTTTCCCGTGCTCAGCCTTCGCCTTCTTTTCCTTCTTAATCTTTTTGGCTTTGGCGTCCTTGGATTTCTTTGCACCCTTCTTGGTATCTTTGAGTTCCTGCTTCGCTTTGAGGGATGACTTCTTCTTGGAGTCAGATTTCTTTGTCATAAATCTATCCTTTGGTAAAGGCTCGTCGGCGAGCCTAAGATCTACATTGAGGTTCTACTTTAACACGGTGGCCGCCGGGGGCCGCGGACGCAGGCTTGTATCGCTGGGCTGCAGAAACTTTCCAAAACTAGGTGCGCGTCTAGGCGCTGAGGATTTCTTCGCGTAACGTGCCATCGAGTAAAACCTGATAGCGAGAAGTGGCGAAAGGATGTTGTGCTATGGAGGCCTTAGAACTGGTGCTGTTTTTGCTGGCGGCAGTGGTGGCTTCGAGTGTGCTCGATCGCGTTCTCCCTCCGTTGTCGCTGCCTTTGGTGCAAATCGCTCTTGGTGCGTTGATTGCGATTTTTGTGGCGACGCCATTCTCTACGGGTATCGATCCGGAGCTTCTCCTGATTTTGTTTATTGCACCGCTTCACTTTAATGAAAGTCGCCATGCGGATTCCGGAGCCCTCTGGAAGAGTCGCTGGGGCATTGCCTCTTTGGCGTTGGGTCTGGTGTTGGTAACGGTGGTAGCCCTTGGGTTTACTTTGCACTGTTTAGTGCCGGCAATTCCCTTGGCCGCGGGATTGGCGTTGGGTGCTGCCATGGGTTCCACAGACGCGGTAGCGGCGACAGGGCTTTCGAAAGGCTTTCGATTCGGTCGTCACCATGAGACTCTGATTACAGGCGAGGCCCTCTTCAACGATGTAACCGGCACGGTGGTCTTCCAATGCGCAACGGCGGTACTTGCGGCGGGTACGTTTTCTCTGGCTCATGCGGGGGAAGAATTCGTGCTGGATTTCTTTGGCGGCATGGTGGGCGGAGCTATCATGGGATTTCTGGCCTGGGGAATCTTGGAGTTGATTCGTCGTCAGGGCATTGATAGCCCTACCTTGCATGCGACCTTAGAACTGCTGATTCCTTTCGTTATTTATCTGGTCGCCAAGCAGTGCCATATTGGCGCCATTATTGCAGTGGTAATTAGTGGCATGGTGATGTCGCTCATGCCTCAGCGCCACAACGCAGCGGTGGCACGGCTGCGCCTCCAATCGAAGAGTGTGTGGGAGACGCTTGAGTTCATACTCAACGGCGTCATCTTCGTGATTCTTGGTATGCAGTTGCCGCGCTTGCTAGAGCCTGTGGCTGATGGCGGGTGGGGAGACCCGCTCACGCTCGTTGGCATCATCTTGGTGCTGGTGCTGGTGCTAGAGGCGGTTCGGTTCCTTTGGATTCTGGGGATGGATGTATTTCGGGCGAAGCGTCTGGGTACCCCCGTCAAGGAATGCTTTGCGTCGAAGCAGCTGAAAAGCGCCCTGGCCATGACCTTTGCGGGGGCGAAGGGTGGCATCACCCTTTCCTTGATGCTGACACTGCCGACAACCCTGGTAAATGGCGATACCTTCGTGGTGCGACCGGAGCTCATTTCCATTGCGTCCGGAGTCATCCTCTGTACGCTATTGTTGGCTAACTTCGCCGTGCCTCTGCTGGTGCCTCATAAGCATTCTGCCAAACGCTCAAAAGAGCGGGTGGATTTGGAGATGAAGCTTATCGAGCGAGTGATCGGCTCTATTCAGGCGGATGCTCATTTGACGGGAGCCGTTCGTGCCGATGCGGCCATCGCACGAACTCAGGCGGCCTGGGAGAATGCGGCTGCTGAGCCACCAGATGCCAGCGACGAGGAGCCTGGAGATGCAACGGCGGTTGGGGTGGCGACGCTTTCTGCCGAGGAAAAATCTGCTGGCGATGAAGCGGGCCGCGCGAGCCTTGAGAGGGGCGCAGTGGAAGCGCCGTCGACTGGAACGGTTGTGGATGGGCTGGTAGTGGATGAGCCAGCCACCATCATTGTGATGAAACAGTACGCTGACCAGCTGAAAGAGCTAGCGCCCCATGGCTCCAAGGATGCGGCAGTACGAGCACGCAAGATCATTGCGGTGTGTGATGATCTCTATGATCGTGTCGATGTTATTGCTGAAGAGGTGACCCAGTGGGATGAAAGCAATGACACCGACGACGGGGAACCGGATGGCTCGCCCCTGACGGAGCATTTTCGCCAACTTCGTGCGCTGCATGGGGCGGTGGAAGATGTGCAGGGTCAAGCTTTGAGTCGGGAGCTGGAATATATCAAGGAGCTGCGGGAGGCGGGCGAATTGAGCCCGGATCATGCCAAAGAGCTTCGCAATGATGTCTACATTCAGCAAATGACTCTGGATTAGTGCGGGGCTAACGTGCTCCTTTGATGGGATTAACGGTCAAAAATCGTTTCGTTGCTTGACGAATTGATGGGGACTCCTATACTAAACAGGCTGTCAATTTTGGCAGCTACTAATAGATTGTTCCGCTACTGAAGACAGCCGGCACCCTACGGGGTTTAATTGCGAAAGCAGCCCGCCGAGGTGGTTCACAGAAATCGCTCCGTGATTACTGCGGCCTCCGTCGGTTTGTCTGGCGGAGGCCGTTTCCTTTTCAGGCAGCGGCCCACCCTCTAAGGGCGGAACCTGATTGCTTGAAAAGGAGGTGTCATAACCAAATGCCCAACGCTCAAAATGTCGAAATGCTTGGCGTTATCAAAGAGGACATTGCCTCTACTACCGCCATCTGGGTTGTGGATTACCGCGGTCTGACCGTGAAGGAAATCCAAGAGCTCCGTCATGCTATTCGCGAAGCTGACGCATCCATGAAGGTGTACAAGAATACCTTGGTGCGCATTGCCTTAGAGCAGTCCGATCTTCCTACATTGGAAGACGTTCTGGAAGGACCGAGCGCCTTCATCTTCTCTGGTAATGATGTGGCTGCTTCTGCAAAGGCTATCAAGGAGTTTGCGAAGTCCAACCCGAACCTTGAGATCAAAGGCGGTTTGATGGACGGCGAAGCAGTTTCTGCTGCAGAAGTCGAAGCCATCGCCTCTCTGCCTTCTCGCGAGCAACTCATGGCTCAGATTGCTGGTGCAATCTCTGGCGTGGCTCGTGGCCTGGCGGTTACCGTCAATGGCGTACCTTCTGGCTTGGCTCGTGCCATCCAGCAAGTTGCCGACCAAAAATCCGCTGCGTAATCTCGCAGCGGCCTAAGGTAGCTTCGGCTGCCTGACAACAAACAATATTTGGCCGGCACTGGCTGGCCCCTTTGGAAAGGAATTTAAAATGGCTGTTACTCGTGAAGAGATCATTGAGGCTTTGAAGGAGATGTCTCTGCTTGAGGCTTCTGAACTCGTAAAGGACATCGAGGAGACCTTCGGCGTATCCGCTGCTGCTCCTGCTGCTGTTGCTGTTGCTGCTCCTGCTGAGGGTGGCGCTGCTGCTGAAGAGAAGTCTGACTTCGACGTTGTGCTCGAGGGCTTCGGCGACAACAAGATCGCTGTCATCAAGGTTGTTCGTGAGATCACCGGCCTGGGCCTCAAAGAGGCTAAGGAAGTTGTCGAGGGTGCTCCTAAGGCTGTGGCCGAGGGCGTTGCCAAGGACAAGGCTGAGGAAATCAAGGCTAAGCTCGAAGAGGCTGGTGCTGCTGTTACCCTCAAGTAGTTCAATCTACGCTTGAGTTTGAAAGAGCGTGCCTTCGGGTGCGCTCTTTTTGTTTGTGGGCTGGGGTGCCTATAGAATGAAGGCAGACAGAATTTCGCGGGAACAGGACGAAGGGAATGACCGTGGAGCAAGAAGATGCGAAGAGCCGGTTGCGGCGCGTGCTGGGGGAGCAAGGATTGGCTCAGCTGGAGCAGGCGTGCGTTTTGGTAGTGGGCTTGGGTGGCGTCGGTTCCAGTTGTGCGGAAGCCTTGGCCCGGGGCGGCATTGGCTCTTTCGTTCTCATTGATGGCGATGAAGTGCAGCTTTCCAATATCAATCGCCAGGCCATTGCCTTTCAAAGTACGGTGGGCCAGCGCAAGGTTGTTGTGATGGGGGCGATGATTCGCGACATTAATCCTGAGGCAAACTTGGTGCTGGAAGACCGGTTCCTGCTTCCTGAGGAAACGGCGGGGGTGCTGGATACGCTGCCGAGACCCGATTATGTGATCGATGCCATTGATACGGTGGGAACAAAGATTGCCCTGGCATCTTGGGCCCAGGATCAGGGCATTCCCTATGTGTCATCGATGGGCGGCGCGAATAAGATGGATCCCACGCAGCTGCGTTTTGGGGACATTTACGAAACGGCGGGTGATCCGCTGAGTCGTGCGGTTCGTAA
Organism: uncultured Parvibacter sp.; assembly: GCA_910587945.1. Classification (GTDB taxonomy): domain Bacteria; phylum Actinomycetota; class Coriobacteriia; order Coriobacteriales; family Eggerthellaceae; genus CAJUNI01. Next base: position 1,057 of record CAJUNI010000067.1, on the reverse strand, counting down.
GCGGGCGCGAGCTGCGGGGCTTCCCTCTATGACGGTGCTCTATTCTGGCGGGCCGTCCATTAAAGTTGAGGTAGCTGAAGGTATCCCGCGTTCAGAACGAGCTGAATTGGGCACCATGTCCTATTTCCCGCCTATCATGGGGCAAATGCTTGCCGGCTACGTTATTCGTGCGCTGCTGGATGGTGCGGGTGATTGAGGCGCAGGTGGTAAGAGGGAGAGCGTCAGCTAGTAAAACATCGATGGTAAGCGTGACCCTGGGGAGAGCTGCGTCGGGGGAGCGCTCGATGGATGCGTGAGCGATGTCAAACAAAAAGAGGAGCCCCAAGGGACTCCTCTTTGCAGGGACCTAAGCGAGTTAGGCGGGATTATTCAGCGTAGCGGAACAGTGCAGCGATCGGCTGATCGGTAGGCATTTGCTCTTGGTCAACCACATAGATGTGAGCGTCCTGAGCCAATGCGGCCTTAGCGAAGGCATCCGTGATATCGGGAGCAGCGGGGTCGTTGTAGCCATCATCGGTGGGGTTGGGATTGGGATCGTAGGTAACCACGCCGGTGTTGATGTTGAAGCCGCCCGGAAGCACCTTGCCCTTAACCATGAGCAGTGCCTTCACGCGACGTTCGGCTAAGGCCATGCCGATCTCATCCCAGTCGTCAGAGGCCTTGCCATGGGCAGCGTCGCCACCGAAGGCCTCAGCCACTGTCTTGATGTTGGCGTCGCGGACGGCATCCATAACAGCTAACGAATCCTCAAGAAGGGTCTTGCCATCAAGACCGGCCGGATCCTTCTCGATGCCCTGGGGCAAGAGATGACGCAGAGTGCTGATCTTGCGGAACTCGGTCGCGTATTCCGGATCGCAGCACAAAATGATAGGCGTGGTAACCTTGTCTACCAGATAGTCATCGACAGCCTTGTTTACATAGTGGAACCACTGCTGAGCATCTTCCTTGGTAAGTTCCTTGCGGGACTTGTGGTCGTGATATTGACCCATGTGACCCTCGAGGCTTACAAAGTCGAGCGCGCCTTGCTCGTCCTTAGCGAGATCGGCTTCGGTTTCAT
>CAJUNI010000066.1 GCA_910587945.1 uncultured Parvibacter sp. | reverse complement strand
GGGCCCAGGGGCTGGTGAGCACGGTGGCTATGTGGTGGCAGCGGGTACCCCCCAAGAGATTATTGCCGAGAAGAAATCTCTTACGGGCCAGTATCTCTTAGGAACTCGGGCCATAGAGATTCCCAAACAACGCCGAAAGCCAGGCCGGGGAGTTCTTAAGCTGACGGGAGCGAAGGAAAACAACCTTCAGAATGTGACCCTAGAGGTGCCGGTAGGTACTTTGACGGTAGTGACCGGTGTTTCGGGATCCGGTAAAAGCTCGTTGGTCACCGATACCTTGGCACCGGCCTTAGCTAATCGCCTTAATCATGCTCACCGTCGTACGGGGCCCTATCGGAAAATTACTGGCCTTGAGAATTTTGACAAGGTAATCAACATCGACCAGAGTCCTATTGGTCGTACTCCGCGCTCAAATCCTGCCACCTATATTGGGTTATGGGATGACATTCGTGCGTTGTTCTCTTCCACGCAAGAGGCAAAGGCACGGGGCTATGCTCCGGGGCGATTCTCGTTCAATGTGGCCGGGGGTCGCTGCGAAGCCTGTAAGGGTGATGGTCAGATCAAGATTGAGATGCACTTCTTACCTGATGTCTATGTACCCTGCGAAGTGTGCTCGGGGGCTCGCTATAACCGAGAGACGCTCCAGGTGACCTACCGCGGAAAGAACATTTCTGAAGTGTTAGATATGACCGTGGAAGAAGCCCTCACGTTCTTTGAGAATATTCCGGGCATTAAGCGGAAGCTGCAAACGCTCTTTGATGTGGGTCTTGGTTATATTCGCTTAGGGCAGCCGGCTACTACGCTTTCTGGTGGTGAGGCTCAGCGCGTTAAGCTTGCGAGCGAATTGCAAAAGCGCTCAACGGGTACAACCTTCTATATCCTCGATGAGCCGACTACTGGTTTGCATTTTGAAGACGTTCGCCAGCTACTGATGGTTATTCAGCGCTTAGTGGATGCCGGTAATACGGTACTAATCATTGAGCACAATCTTGATGTGATTAAGTCCGCAGACCATATCATTGACCTTGGTCCTGAGGGTGGCGATAAGGGTGGCAAGATTATTGCCAGCGGGACTCCTGAGGAAGTAGCCCAAGTGGAAGGTAGTTTTACGGGTGGTTTTATCAAGCGGGTCCTAGAGAATTCCTAGAGGGAAGTTTATTTTATGCGAGTTGCTCAGTCTGAAGAGACCGTTCGGCGCTGAAAACCACTCGTCTCGAGGAGCGATTCAAGTCGAGGAAACAGCTCAGCCTGAGGAAACCACTCGTCTTGAGGAAACCACTCAACCTGAGGAGTGACTCACAGAAGCGGCAGTAGGGGCTTAGGCTGCTACTGCCGCTGGCTCGGGTCTTGCCTATCTTAGGAATCTCTTAAGGTGCATGGTCCCTTGTTTTCTGTGGGGGAGGCGTATAATCCTTCACCATGGTAAAGATATCGAGGGAAAAAATCGCGTTAGGGATGTTTGTGTTGCTGCTGGGGTTAGCAGCAGTTATTGTGTTTAGCTACTTCTCTACCGCGCGCAGTTTTAATGTTGCCGCCACTATGGTGGACGACACCATGGGTCATATGGAGGGCTATACCGCCCTCGTTTATCAGGGCACGTTAAGCGAATCACGTCACCAGGAAAAACATAAAGCAGAAACTGAAGATCAGCGTCTTGATGAGGCGTCGAAGGTGGATTCTGCTCAGGCTGATGCAGACTCTGAGTTTGATGAGCCAGGGCTTTCAGAAATTAAGCGCTCAAATAAAGTATTCGTTTCGGACGTGCGCGAAGCCTATGAAATTAAAGGCGCTCAGGTCTTTTCAATTAATACGGCTGATCCTACCTATTACGCCACGCCAACCCTTCTTTCCATTGGGGATACCACTATTGGTGTCATTGGGGTCAACACCTATGCTACGAAGGCTTATCTGCGCCAAGTTAACTCCTATTTCGAGGCCAATGATGCGGAGCTTGTGGTTTGTGTCACCCGCTCAACAGTGCTTCTCGGCCAGTTTGAAGGCATAGATTTGGTGATTGTGACCGATCAAGAAGAGGACGTTTCCATGACCGGTATGGATATAGAGGGAACCTTCTTGGTACAAGCTCCGGAGGAGAATGCCTGCGGCGTGGCCATGGTAGCTCCCCATCATGTGCTTTCTGCCCGCGTTATCGAAGAGGCGTAAATCGGCCCTTCAGCACTGGTACGCTAAGGCATAGAAAAAGAGCTGGAATCCATAATCCCAGCTCTTTTTGTTTTAAGTTGCTATATTCGTGTCTCTACAGCAGTAGAGGCTGCTTTGCAGTAGAGCCTACTTCCTAGACGATGCCCTCAGCCATCATGGCGGAAGCTACTTTCTCGAAGCCTGCGATGTTAGCACCCATAACATAGTTACCCTCATGGCCATAGCGACGAGCAGCGTCGTCAGCAGCATGGTAGATGCTCTTCATGATGGACTTGAGCTTGGCGTCTACTTCTTCGAAAGTCCAAGAAAGACGCTCGGAGTTTTGAGACATTTCCAGACCCGAGGTAGCCACGCCGCCAGCGTTAGCCGCTTTGCCGGGTAAGAACGCAATACCTTGGGCTTGAATGTACTCAGTCGCATCGAGAGTGGTGGGCATGTTGGCACCTTCGGCAACCAGCTTACAGCCATTGGCGGCTAACTGCTGAGCATCCTCAATGAAGAGCTCGTTTTGCGTAGCGCAGGGCAGGGCAATGTCGCAGGGGATAGACCAGACGCCGCGGCCCTCATGATACTCAACGCCTTCACGACGCTTGGCATACTCAGAAATACGGCCACGCTCCACTTCCTTGATTTGCTTAACCAACGCAACATCAATGCCAGCCGGATCATGAATCCAACCGGTGGAGTCAGAGAGGGTGACTACCTTAGCGCCCAGCTCCTGGGCCTTTTGAGTGGCATAAATGGCAACGTTGCCAGAGCCGGATACACAGATGGTCTTTCCCTCGAGCGTATCATCATGGCAAGCCAAATATTCCTCGACGATATAGATGAGGCCATAGCCGGTTGCTTCGGTACGAGCAAGCGATCCGCCAAACGATAGGCCCTTGCCAGTCAAGACTCCCTCGAAGACGTTCTTGATCTTCTTGTATTGTCCAAACATATAGCCGATTTCGCGGGCACCCGTTCCGATATCGCCAGCCGGAACGTCAGTGTCGGCACCAATGTGGCGCTGAAGCTCGGTCATGAAGGATTGGCAGAAGCGCATAACTTCCATGTCGGACTTACCCTTGGGGTCAAAGTCGCAGCCGCCCTTGCCGCCACCCATGGGAAGCGTTGTCAGGCTGTTCTTGAAAATCTGCTCAAAGCCAAGAAACTTAATGATGCCGAGATTCACAGAAGGATGCAGGCGCAGACCGCCTTTGTAGGGTCCAATAGCGCTATTGAACTGCACGCGGAAGCCGCGGTTTACTTGAACTTTGCCCTGATCATCAACCCAGGGAACGCGGAACATGATGACGCGCTCGGGTTCAACGATGCGCTCAAGCAGACCAGCTGCTTCGTACTCCGGATGAGCTTCAATGACCGGTTCCAGGGACTCAAGAACCTCGGTTACTGCCTGAATGAACTCCGGCTGTTCAGCGTTTTTTGCTTTTACTTGTTCAATAACATTAGCTACGTAACTCAACGCGTCCTCCTTCAATGCGCTTGCTTTAAGGATTCTTGTTCCCGTGAACAAAGTTTCCCCAAAATTAGTGACCCAATTATAGAGTCCTCGCAAACAGCAGCATTTTCAGAGAAGAGGGTTTTAATAGACGCGAAACATTTCCCTTTGGGCTTGCTCAGGTGGTTTTCTAGGTTCCGTGCTTTTCGCCGAGCGACAAAGAGAAATGGGCGGTATTCCATTACGATGCACCCATGAAAAAACTCTTTCAACAATTCTTGAGATTCTCTGCCGTAGGTATTATTGCCTTTGTGATTGACTACGGACTGATGGTGTTACTCACCTCGGTATTTTCCGTAAACTACCTGGTGAGTGCCACAATCTCGTTCATCGTATCGGTGGTGTTTAACTATATAGCGTCCATGCGCTATGTGTTTCATCATAGAGATGGGCTCTCGCGGCGCAGAGAATTCCTCATTTTTGTCACGCTGTCAGTGATAGGCCTTCTGATAAACGATGGGCTCATGTATCTGGGTACCAGTATCCTTGGCATCGATTACCGTATTTCAAAATGAGGCGCTGCGGTAGTGGTGTCACTTTGGAACTTCTTTACCCGTAAGGCATTCTTAGATTCCAAAGATCCGGAGTTAGAAGAAGAGGCGTTGGCTCAAGACCTGGCTTACTTAGAGCGGGAAGTGGATTCAACGCATCATAGGTAGCTTTCATGAGTAGCTTTCACGAGTAGCTTTCACCGAAGTGCCTAGGATGAAAATATAAGCAAAAAGGTCCTGTAAAATGCGTTTTACCAAACTATTTTGATGCTTTAAAGTATGGGCTTCTTTTACCCGAATGTCAGGTCTAGTATTGAAATAAATACCCGGTAACCTACGTAATAGGGCGGCACCATGAAAGCGAAGCGCTGGGTCTGGACCATCTATTCGCTCATGGCGCCGTCTTCGTTATATCTATACCACAACTTGTCTCTTTGTTCCCGATAAGGTTCGGCTCGCAGGCATTGAGCCTATCACTGACTATGATAGGTGAGTATAGATTCGGCCCTAGGAAATGAGTTCTTACTCAAAGGGGCCTTGAAAGGATAATCGTGAAAACCTTTAATGAATTAGGTCTGAGCCCTCAGGCGCTCAGTGCTGTCGCACGTCTTGGCTATGAAACGCCAACTCTTGTTCAAGAGCAAGCTATTCCGTTGGTGTTGGCAGGTTTCGATGTTATCGCGGGAGCGAAAACTGGCACTGGTAAAACGGCAGCGTTTGCCCTGCCAGCCTTGGACTTGCTGAAACCTACAAACGAAGTAGCTGCTCCAGCCATGTTGGTGGTGACCCCAACGCGAGAACTTGCTAATCAAATTGCTGAAGTTTGTCTGACTGCGGGGAAGAGTCAGAAGCTCTCGGTTCTCTGTTTAGTAGGCGGGGTGTCTCAGGATCCTCAAGTGGCCAAACTTAAGCGGGGTGTAGACATCCTGATAGCAACTCCAGGGCGTCTACTGGATCTCATGAATCAGCAGGAGGTTAATCTAAGCCAGGTACAGCTTTTCGTGGTTGATGAGGCTGACCGTATGCTGGATATGGGCTTTTTGCCAAGCGTAAAAACCATCGCTGCAGCACTTCCTAAGCAGCATCAAACGCTGCTCTATTCCGCCACCATCGACGATGCTGTTCGAAAGCAGGTAGGGTCTCTGCTTCATGACCCTAAAACGGTAGAGGTAGCGAGTGCTGGGCAAACTGCTGATAACGTTGAGCAGTTTGTTGTTCATTGTCCGAAAGAGCTTCGTGTAGATCTTTTGCGGGCGTTGCTCAAAGAGCGGGGATCCGAGCGGGTAATCATTTTTGTAAGAACGCGCCGCCGCGCTGATTCGTTATGTCGACGACTGAAAAAGATGGGCTATCGGGTGGAGGCGCTTCACTCCGATCGTTCTCAAAATCAACGGGATCGCGCCTTACGCAATTTTGCCGAAGGGGCAACCGATATTCTGGTTGCCACTGATGTGTTGGCTCGAGGTATCGACGTGGATTCCGTGTCCTATGTGGTGAACTTTGACCTGCCCTCGGTACCTGCCGATTACGTTCATCGCATCGGGCGGACGGGTCGTGCCGACCAGTCGGGGGCTGCTATTTCTTTTGTCATCGAAGAGACTCGCCAAGACCTTGCGGCCATTGAGAAGTTTATCCATCGCTCGATCCCCGAGCTCAAGGTTTCGAGCTTTAACGAAGAAGAATCGCGGGCGGAAGCGGTAGCTCGAGCCAATAGTCGCGCCGCTAAACATGATCCTGATATCGCACAAGCTGTCCAGGAATTGAAGAAGCGAAAGAAACGGGCTAATCGTGCAAAAGAGTCAACCTCAGGAAAGGCAGAGACGGTTTTAGGCTCTGCTTCTTTAAAGCAAGCAAGAACTGAGGCCGCTTCCGGCTCTCCTTCTGGGAGGAAGACAAAATCCCCTTCCCGCAGTCCTCATCAGGGCGCCAAAACCACGCCATCGCGGAAACCTAAGAAAGCAACAGCAGCGGCGTCGGCTAAAAAGGACTGTCGCCCGGGAAGAGCTCATCGGGCCACGTTAAAGCAGGGAAGACGCGGTAAAAGTTCTCGTTAGTACCTGCCGGCATTCGGTAGTTATAACCCGTTTCAAATAACCTACTAGAGGCGTAGTGCTCTTTATGTATTCATGAGTGTAAGCGTTCGGCTATTGAGGGGTGCAAGAGACGCGCTCTGAAGCTTGGTCGTTTGCCGGTCTGATGAGCCGCGCAGCTCCCTAGGTAACGGTTGCCGACGGGGTGCTTTTTCGGCAGGCGGCTTTGAGTTTTCCGCTTGCCGTTTTCGCTAGCCAATGCGGTCTAATACCCGCAGCATGAGACAAAGTTTTCGCTATCGTTTTCCTGGTACCACGGAGGAAGGATTCACTTTGAAAATAGCAGTTGCCTGCGACGGTCTTGGCCTTTCCAAACATGCGGCACAGTGCGACAGCTTTTCTTGCTACACCGTTGAGCGGGGAGTCATTACTGACTTCCGCAATTTGCCCAATATGGGATGCACTTCTAAAGAGGCAGTTGATCTCATTGATGGTCTTGGTTTCGATGTAATCATTACATCAGGGATTGACATGGATACCGCTACGAAGCTTTGTGATTTGGGCGTTGAAGTGGTTGCGGGGGCAGAGGGTGCTGTACGTGAGGTAGTGGAAGGCTATGTATCATCAACGCTTCTTGGCGTAACAACTCTGTGCGATTCTTCAGTAGAGGATGAGCCGGAGCAGGATATTGATGATGCCTTTGATGAGATCTATCGCACGTTAAAAGAAGCTGTCTAGTTGTTAGCGTTACTAACTTCTCGCAGATAAAAGAAGTCCGGCTTGAAAACCGGACTTCTTTTTTTATTCCTCTTCTATCCACGCCTCAACGGATTGGACGTCGTCATCATCCTCTAGGATGGGAGAAGCTTCTCCGCTTTCGAGCTGTCTCTTCGCGCCCGATTCCTCGAGCTCTGCGAATTTCTGCTTCATAGTTGGATTGTTGCGGGTGAGTTTGCGAATGGTGAGCTCCTGAGCTTTGTTGTTGGCCAGGCGCAGGTTATTTTCCGAGGAGAGAAGAGCATCTCGGGTTTTCTGGAGGTGCTGAATGGTTTTATCGATCTCATCAATTGCTGTTTTGAACTTGCGGCTTGCAATATCGTAATTGCGCCCGAACTTCTCCTTAAATGTATCCATCTGCTCTTCAAAATGAGTGATGTCGATATTCTGCTCGCGGATGGTGGCGAGCTCTTGTTTGTATTCGAGGGACTTCAGAGCGGCGTTGCGGAGCACAGAGATAAGGGGAATGAAGAACTGCGGGCGGATGATGTAGGTTTTCTCATAGCGATGGGAATAATCGACAATACCTTGGTTGAATAGCTCATTTTCTGGCTCAAGGAGGGTAACGAGTACGGCGTATTCGCAGCCTTTCTTGCGACGATCCGCATCGAGCTTTTTGAGAAAATCCTCATTCTTGTGACGATGGACCGAGTCTTCGGATTCGTTTTTCATTTCGAACATGATGGAGAGGAGTTCAATGCCATCGGCAGTTTCTTCGCGGTAAATGAAATCGCCCTTGGTTCCATCCGAGGCGTCGTTATCTTTTTCAAAGTAAGCATGGGGAAATGCGGTGGCTCGCAGCTTGTTGAACTCGATCTCGCAGTGTTGCTCTAAGGTCTCGCCGACAAGTTTGGTGGACAAGCGCGCCTTCATATCGCGATAGTGTTCAACTTCTTTTTCTTTGTAGGAAATGATGTCGTCTTTGGCCTTGAGCTCTGCAGCAAGTTGCTCACGATAGGCAATTTCTTGGCGTTCGGTTTCTGCCTTCTGAAGTTTAAGGGCAGCTTCCAGATCTTTCTGTTTGCTCTCCCATTGTGCTTGTTCGCGTTCAAGCTCGAGTTGCTGCTGAGTTTTTAGCTGCTGAATCTGGGCACCTAATTGTTCTGCTTGGTTTGAAACCTGCTGCCTGAGCGTTGCAATTTCTGTATCTCGAGCGGCAACTGCCTCAGCAATGGCCTGGGCTTGGGCTGCCTCTTGCAGCGCGGATTCCGTCTTCAACTTTTCTTGGAGTCGGGCAGCCTCTTCGCGTAGTTTCGCAAGTTCAGCATCTTTTTCGGCGATGGTTTGGGCGCGCTGGCGTTCTTGGTCGGCTCGCAGTGCTGCCATTTGGGCCTTATTGGCATCCGTAGAAGAACTCAGTTCTGCTTTAAGTTGGGCGATTTGCTCCTCTTTGGAGCTAAGGGACCGTTGCGCTTCGGCCCGGGCTTGCTGCACAGCCAGCTCGATGTCTTGGGCGTTGCGGTCTGCCAAGAGTTTCTCTTGACGCTCGAGCTCCTTGTGAAATTCCTCATCATGAACCTGTTTCACAATGGCAGCATAGCCTGCTTCATCAATTTGAAATGCGGTATTGCAATGAGGGCAAATAATATCTTTCACCAGGTCTCCTTCATCCATGCAATGTATCAAGCCAATGAGCGTAATTTCTAGAGACTGTGATCATAGCATGGGGCCGTGGGCTCGCTTGTCCCAGGAATGGGTCAGGAAAGAGAAAAGGGGAGAGAAAATAAAAAAACAAGCGCCTCGGTTACAAAGGCGCTTGCGAAAAGTTGGTGCCCCCAACGGGAATCGAACCCGTGTCTCAGCCTTGAAAGGGCCGCGTCCTGACCTCTAGACTATGGGGACGGCATAGGCGCTGTTTCGTGCGGCAGTAAATTATGGCAAAACTTCCGTTGCTGCGCAAGATGTCATCTTGGGGAATGGTTAACGGTAGCTGAATGGTAAATTTTGGTCGGGCGAAAAAAATAGAAAAGCCACCGAGTGGGGTGGCTTTGGATTTGTGGGTGGTGCCCTCGACAGGATTCGAACCTGCGGCTTTCTGCTCCGGAGGCAGACGCTCTATCCCCTGAGCTACGAGGGCGCAGGCGTCATTATACGCTAAACCGAGGAGTTCGGGGCTAAAGCTTCTGGTTCTACGGAATCTGCATCTGAATGGCTGCAGGCTCCCTGAGGTGGGGGAGAATTTGGTACTCTACTTCCATAACCATGAGCGAATGGTTTTATCAAACCGACCAAGAGCAGAGCCACGCTAGGAGCTGAAATAGGGGATAGTGACCCACTCTTTCAGAACCAAATGAGCTTCACCTTTCGGCCCTCTTGGTGGTTTGAGGGAACCAAGTAAAATGACGACAAGCTAAGCGACGGCTGTGGCTTTTTAGGAAGGATGAGTAGTGGAAGAAGCTATTACTATCGAGCGTCTTTCCTATGGACCCGATGGAGTCGGTCATCTTGCTTCGGGAAAAACTATCTTTGTGCCCGGAACCGTGCCGGGAGATGTGGTTTTGACAAAGGTTGTCGAGGAGAAGTCTTCCTATGCGCGCGGGACAATGGTGGAACTCCTAGAACCATCTTGCGACCGTGTATCTAACCCTTGTCCTAACCCCTGCGGAGGTTGTTCCTGGGCCCATGTGGCCTACCCGGTACAGCTTGCATTCAAGCGGGCGGCCCTGGTGGATGCGCTTGCTAAGGCAGGAAATACTAAGCGTGAGGATGCGGAAGTATTGGTTGGGTCTATTTGTCCCTCTCCCCAAGAATGGGGCTATCGTAACAAGATTGAGCTGGCTGCTCAAAAGGATGCTCGGGGTCAGCTCCAAATCGGGTATTACCAAGAGGGAACGAACAATCTGGTGGTGGCGAAGGAATGCCCGGTGGCGCAAGCGGCGATGCAATCAATGCCAAAAGCGCTTGCGGGTGCACTTCGTTATTTAGTGGGACAACAAGATGTGGGCCTCTTTCGAGTGGGCGTGCGCTCCAGTAAAAACACGCGCTCTCTTGAAGTGGCGCTCTGGACCACGCCGGGGCCGTTTCCTCGCGCGGCAGCAAAGAAACTCTTGACTAGTGCCCATAAGCCCACCTCTATTGTGCGGGTTATGGCTGATGAGGGGGCGGCTCGAAAGGTCAAAAAAGTAGAAGTACTCAGCGGAAAGGGTTATTGGGAAGAAGAGCTTGCAGACTGTCGCTTCTTAGTAAGTGCGCCTTCATTTTTCCAGGTTAATACTGCCCAAGCGGAAACGATGATTGACCTGGTGAAACAAGGACTTGGCGTGAGTGAAGGAGATTATCTGATCGATCTCTATGCCGGCTGTGGCACGTTCTCGATACCTTTCGCAAAAGAAGGTATTGATGTGAGCGCTGTGGAATATGCGGGAAGCTCTGTGCGGGATCTCCGGCGAAACGCCGAGCGTAATAACGTGGACATTGAGGTAATTGGCGGCGATGCAGCCCGGGAATTACCGCTGTTGGACCAGCCTGATTCTCTGGTGGTGGATCCTCCGCGCAGTGGTCTTTCCAAGGAAGCCATTCAGGCTATTGCTGAGGTTGCTCCTCGACGCTTAGCCTATGTCAGTTGCGACCCGCAAACCTGGGCGCGGGACGTGGCTCGATTGCAGGCCAAAGGGTTCCGGCTCACCCAAGCCACACCGGTGGATCTCTTCCCTCAAACCTATCACGTCGAAACAGTAAGCTTCTTTGATCGGAACTAGTGTCTCTACCTTGGCTCTCTCTATGGCAACGGACTGGTGCCATCCACCCCTCTTTTCGGGGCTGGTTTATAGGAGTTTCTAATTAGCGGTATACTATGACGCTGTCATCGTCTGGAAAGGAACCTCTGCCCGTGGCTGAGGAATACCCCTCATATTGTGATTCCGACACCAAAGATGCAGAGACCTCCTCTGCGCCGTTGGTGTCGTTTCTTGTTCCCTGTTACAACTCAGCAAGCTATATGGCTTCCTGTGTGGATACGTTATTGCGTGCAGGGGAGCGTTGCGAAATCATTCTGGTGGATGATGGCTCCAGTGATAACACGGCCGAGGTGATTGCTGCCTACGCCGCAGAACACTCAAATGTAGTACCGGTCTATCAGGAGAATTCCAATTGGGGTGGCGTGGTAAACCGTGGCATTGCTATGGCGCGCGGGGTCTACTTTAAGATTGTGGATTCCGACGATCGTCTAGATCCTGAAGCGGTGCAGAAGGTACTTGATACCCTTGAACACCAATGCGCCATCCAAGAAGAGCCGGATATCTTAGTAACTAACTTTGTTTATGATCATGTGGCCGACAACACCGAGCACGTGATTAAGTACCGTTCTTTATTCCCCACAGATCAGGTATTTCCTTGGAGTGCCATGGGAAAGCCTGGCATTGACCAAGTGATCATGGTTCATGCTTCTTGGTTTAATCTGCGCGTTTTGCGTAGTACCGGCATTATTTTGCCGGTAGGGGTGTCCTACATGGATAGCATCCTCGTGCTTCATGCTTTAGCAGCTACCAAGCGCCTTATGTATCTCGACATCAATGCCTATTACTATCTCATCGGTCGTGAGGGTCAATCCGTTGATGTCGAGGTCGTAAAAAAGCGTATTGACCAGCAGTTATTAGCTTCAAAGCTTGCTATTGATGGTATTGATTATTAGGCTATTTATGCCCAGGAAAAAAATCAAGCGCTGCTCATGATGGGCTACGTGGTTTGCATGATGAGCGTTTCTACCATCTATCTCTTCAAAATCAATACTCCTGAAGCATTACAGAAATGCAAAGATCTCTGGGCCTATATGAAACATCAGAGTCCGTTACTGTATAAACATGTGCATGCTTCCTATGCGGGATGGACGAATCGCCGTACCGTACTTGGTCGCAGAATTGCGCTCCGGGTCTATGCAATTTGTCAGCGTATTTTCAAATTTGCTTAGGCGTAAGAGGAAGAAAGAGGAAAAGAATGGCGCCAGAATCAAAGCGCACGGCGGATGAATTGATGCGCAATGAAGAAGCGGATTCTTGCGAAGAGTGTGCGCCCGTAAGCGCGGCAGCTG
>CAJUNI010000065.1 GCA_910587945.1 uncultured Parvibacter sp. | reverse complement strand
ACAATGGGGGTCACATCAGCGCGCATACGGCATGTGCCCCAGGGATTCTCGATCTTCACCCAGTCGCCGGTATGAATGCCATACTTCTCGGCAGTTACGGGATTGATCTCTACGGTAGCGTCCGTACGAATCTCGCGCAGAGTCTTAATCTGACGATGCTCAGTGTGGAATGAGGTCGGACGACGAGCGCCTGTCACGAAGTCCAGCGGGAACTCTTCCGCCCACTCGGGACGTGAACGCTTAGAGAAACGAGGTTCTTCGTAGTATGGCAGCGGATCTTCGCCAAGGTGGTTCTTCACCGTAGACCACAACTCAACGCGGCCTGTGGGCGACTTAAAGCCCGGCTTGCCATCCATGCGTAGCAGACCCTTTTCGTACTGGTAGTACGGAATCTCATAGCGACCATAAACCCACTCACGCAGTTTTTCGTAGGTCATCGGCTCGTCGGTCTCAGGATCGGCGGTGTCGGGGATGTTTTGAATCTTGGCATCCAGATAGCTATGAGCATCCTTCCACTTGGCCTCTTCGCGATCAGGATTGATACGATGATCCAGGTCAAGCATGATCTCCAAGTCAGACTTGCACTCACCCAACGGCTCAATAACCTTGGTAAGAGCATGGAACTGGCCAGGCTGGTTACAACCATGGAAGGTAACAATACCCTCGTGCTCCAAAGCGCTGGATACCGGCAACACTACGTCAGCCAAAGCTTGGATAGTGGGATTCATGAACAAGTCGGTAGCCACGCAGAATTCCTTGTGACGACAGGCTTCCATCCATTGCTTGGGTTGTTGGGTAATGCAAGAGGAGATGAAGTTCGAGCTTTGAATGAACAGGAACTCAATGGGATACGGAATGTTGGTGCGCAACGTATCCAATGTGCAGTCCGGCTGGGTGGTATTAATGATCATATCCATGGCCGGATACTGATCATGACCAGCGATCGGAATAGGATTGGTATCTTCTTCCTCGATCTGCATACCTACACCCTTGCGGCCTGTAGAACCGCCATTCTTCATGGTTTGTCCCAGCTTGATACCACCCGGGTTATCCAAGTTTCCGCAGATAGCGAAAATGCCCCAGATAGCATGACAAATCTGCAGGGTATTGGGGTTTTGGTCGGTCTTAAGTCCTACCGAAGCAGTCGAAGGCTTTTGGGCCAACATCCGCGCTGCACGATAGATATCGTCAACCGGAACTTCGCAAATCTCAGCGGCCATTTCAGGAGTCATGGTCTTGCAGCGTTCGGCATACTCATCAAAACCATAGGTCCAACGCTCGACAAAGTCATGATCGTAGAGATCCTCATTGATGATGACGCAGTTGAGAGCCATAGCTAATGCAGCATCGGTGCCAGGGCGAATCTGGAAATGGATCTCAGCATGGCGAGCCAGCCAATTAGCACGCGGATCAACAACGATAGTCTTCATGCCACGCTTCATCATGTCTACCGTGCTGTGGCCAAACAATCCGTCGGGGTTAGACCACAGGGGATCACGACCCCAAATCAGCATGTACTTCGGCAGTTCATAGCGAGGGTCGTCGTAGCGATCCTTAAAGCCAAATGCGCCGTCGTACTCAACATAAGCGCATCCCAACAACCAGTCCATAGCAGTCTGGCGAGGAATAACACAGGACCAACCACCGTTGGCATGGATTGCCGTTCGGCTATGGAATACCTCATTGCAGGTCTGGAACTGATAGGCAGATGCCTCACGGCCGGTACCCGTCCACACAGACACCGTATCCGGACCATACTTCTCCGTCAGCTCAAAGTATTTCTCAACAATGATGTCATAAGCCTCGTCCCAAGTAATTCGCTCCCACTTGTCAGCTTGGCCACGATACTTGCGGTCACGCTTCATCGGGTAGAGGAGACGATCCTCATGATAGATATAGTCGGGTAGTGACAAGCAGCGCACACACAGACGACCGCCTGTAATGGGCTGATCGGGGTCACCCTCGACGTTGACGACTTTGCCGTCCTTAACGAACACGCGCAGGCCGCAGCCGACGCCATGGCAGCCCGGAGGCGACCACTGGGCGGTGCGAAACACCTTGGTGCCGTCTTCGAGTTCCTGGACACGAGGCGCTTCAGACACTTGGTTGAGCGTACTCATATACCAACTCCTCTCCTCTTCTTTCTACTCTCCACTCCATAAGGCGAAGGTTGACTCCATGAGCCCTGCCCCTCGCCACGCTCTTTATTCTTCCCGCCCCAAGGCGAGTTGCCATCGACTGCAAAGGACGAAACACCCCTGGCTTAAAATCTATAACCGAGAGTATTAGATGGGTTCTACCTGGTAATTCATCAGCAAATCTCTTCCGAATCCGCCAGAGAGATCTCAAGCTTGCTCCTTGGCGATTACCTCTCCATAGTGTCGAATGCCAACAAAAAAATGAGAGGATTAGCCCGATATCATTCCAGGGCTTCTCAAAGCGACTGTGTGCCAAGACATCTCGGAAGGCGCTAACGAAACCGCGGTCAAAAAAACTTCCCGACGCACGGCGTCGGGAAGTCAGTTTCAGCGATATCATGTAAGAGATGGAGCTTTGACGAGCGCCCAATTTCAAGGCGCAATACTTCTTTGCAGAAACTCGTCTTCGCTCGACTCAGGGCCAGAGGATTCGACCCCTGGCTAAGGTCGTTTCTTACTTATGCAAGCTTAGCGATAGTTACATCGACAAGGTTTCCGTCGACAATACCGTGACCAATGATGGCAACCAGATCCTCGCGGCCCAACAACAATTGCGGTTTAGGATCGATACCATCCACCTTCACGGTGCGCAGGCCAGCCAGCCCTTCCCAGCCCTCAGTATTGGTAATGCTATTGTCGTCATTGACCATCATCAGCGACACTCGCTGATCCATAAGTCCTTTGGCTTCAAGTGCCGGCAAGGCTGCGGCATCCATGGTTACAATGCCACGCATCTCCTCAGCTTGAGAATCGGACAACACCGGTGCCAGATAAAACACTCCTTGGCCGTAATACACATCGTCCATGATGACATTTTCACTCATTTTGTGGCCTCCTTGCCAGCTAGCAATCATTACCGGAGACGCCCTCGGCGCCCACGACATCAGTGCAACTGCACAGGCAGTCTTCCGTCCGTCTGTCTAGCAGCATGGACTAAAGGAGCGCCTTTGAAATCATCATCTCAATACCAGCTTGAGATTTCATCCTTCATAGGTGAAATCTGGCTACAGTAAGAAAACGCCACGACTACACAGGGATTTCAGAGGACCTCGAAGACGATAAACTTGATGAGGGCGGCGTAACCTCTTCGGCGGTTTTATAAGCAAACGCCTCCACGCGATCAATGAGCTCCTGTCGAGAATGTACCTCTAGCTTGCTATACACGTTCTGAATATGGGTTCGCACGGTATTAACCGAAACCACCAATGAATCGCTAATATGACGAACATCTCGTCCTCGCACCAGCAAAATCAGAACCTCTCGCTCTCGCGGAGTAAGCTGCCGCTCAATAGCGATAGTAGCAATAGCTTGGGAGAGAATTAGGGGATCGGGTGGCGTATCAACCTCAACAAGTTCACCCACAGCAGTCTCTTCGATGTCGGCATACTCCAAACCTGCCAGCGGTGACGTATGTGCAGCAAGGGCATGCTTTCTACGGTCTGCAATAAAGGCCACCGCTAGCGCTATGACTACGCAAATGGTTATAGCAGCAAAAAACAGTGCTGCTGCATCGGCAACTTGAGGCCATAGCAACCCGACGATCATCGTCAAGGCACCCAACAACGTACCAAGACCAAATGCCGCCGCTCTTCCCTGCCCCCCAAGTGATTTGACCACCTGCCATAGCCTGCGGAACGCCCGGGAAGCTTCTTTATCTTCATTCGATGAAGATATTGTCCCCTGGATCGAGGGTTTCATCGCCTAGGAGCCCCAGGGCCCACAGAGGGAAACGCAATATTCTCACTCCCACATGCAGCACAACGATCTGTTGGCTCGCCTGGTTGTACTTCATGGCCACAATCTCGGCATAAGGGAACTAATAGCTCCTCCTCTTCGGCGCATTTGCCGCAGCTATTACATACATAACACCGCTCCACGACGCTACTCCTATTCCGGAAGCACATTGGCTGTCTCCACTAACCACGCCATGGCCTTGGAACGCTTCGCCATACTTTGAACTAATTTCAGACGTCCTTTGCGTTCGAGGGTCTCCACATCATCTCGGTCACCAAAGAAACGGGCAGCCGCATCAGATATCTCTTCGTCAGTCAGTTCCATAGATCGCCCGTCAAACAAAGCTTCCAAAGCAAACCCCTGCTTGAGACTCTCACCAGACTGAATGAGCATCTTCACACTAAGCTCTTGCTCGTTAGTCTTTTCTTCCTCGTAATAGTCGTCGAGCGTTTTTCCTTGCTTGGCAAGGTCGCGCTCGAACTTATCCATGAGGTTTCGATAGGAAGCTTGATAAAACTCATCGGGAATGGACCCCAAGAGGCGCTTCTCTAATTCGACGTTTGCCAAGTGAGCCACGCGATCTCGGTTAAGGTTGTCGATATCGAAAGCGACGTCCTTACGTGCCTCTTCAAAAAACGCCTCAACGTTTTCTACTGAGGGGTAGTGAGCGCGCACCCATTCGTCAGTAAGTTCCACTTCGATTTTACGCTGTTGGGCAATCATGGTTACCGTAGAGATGTAGCGATCGACATCCTCTTCCGAGATCCCCCGTGGCCTTGGCACAGCGAACTCCACCTTGCGAGTCTCGCCCACTTCCATGCCAACAATACCCTCCAAAAATGGCTTCGGCATAGCATCTTGGTCCATGGCAAGAACACGATGTTTACCAGAGAGTTTTCCTACGAGCTGATCATCTTGCTGAGTATCGACATCTACGAGCACCACATCCCCCATGGCAATGGGTTTAGGATCAGCATCCTCGTAGGTGGCATAGCGATCAAGCACATCGGCCACACGGGTTGCCACGGCCATATCGGTTACCTCGATCATGTCCGCATGGACGGTGACAGGTTCATAGGAGCTTAACCTAAGCTGGGGCTGCTCAACCACGGATAAATCAACCCTGTAATCGCTCGATGCATCCGGATACTCGAGAACATGTATCTTGGGCGTGAGGGCAGCATGTATCTCTAGTTGGCGCATCGCCTCAGCCACAAGATGATTTACCACGAAGTCACGTTTCAGCTCGCGAAATGCTTCCACCCCCATAGCTTGGGAGCCAGCAGCATCCACATCCTCCCAAGTGGCATCGGCTTCCAAGTTTTTTGCCTGGACGATAGTCTGGCGAAATTCTTCAAGCAATTCGCCTACTGACTGCTTAGCCGCCACTGCTTCAATGGCGATGGCCCCTTTCTCGTCGACCGGCTTCCTCTCTAGCTTCACAAACTCCATTACGGAACCTCCCCCGCATCTTTTTTCTCTAGCGCACGGCCTCCATAAGGACGCTCACATCCTCTATCGACTCCAACGATTCCACGAGCGACGCAATAGCATTTATCTCTTCATCGCTTAACTGACGAGAGCAGTACGAGGCACAATCGCGAAATTTGACCACTAAATCCTCCCAATGCATGCGATTTTTCGGGTGACCGTAGACCACATCCACGCGCTTATCGAAAACGCGTCCGTCTGTCATCTCAACCCGAACACGGCCAGGCAGCATCGTCTTGGATGTCGTACAAGAAAGCCCTTCATCCCGCTCGGCGTTGGTCTTTTCGCACAGCGCCCGAAGCAATGGATCCTTAATTGTCTCCGCCGTAAATGAACCTATTTCTATCTTCCGGTATGCCAAAGCAAGAGCCACAGTAAATGGCAGACTTAGCTTGGCTTCAGGAATAGACTGGGGGTTGCGGCGCAAATCCAGCGGCTCAATACAGCGTTTCGCATCGTCGGCCCAGTAATAGATAGTGATCTTTTGAATAGCTTCGGGGTCTATATCTTCATTCCGAGCGATAGCAAGGGCAGCGTCCACACAGGAGTTCGTAAAACGACAACAAGGCCATGGCTTTATCGATACCTGGGTCCCCTCGAACCGGTGCCCAAAATCGTCGAAAACGCTTTCATCAGCAACGCCGCCGTAATACATAGTAAAAAACCCGGCCTTGCCATCAAACGTTTCTTTAAGGCCAGGAACACCCTGCTGTGCAAGCATTGCCGAGAGCACACCAGTCATGTTGGGATACATAGCATAAAGCCCGCGAAGGGCACCCGGCTCAATGACAAGCTCTTTGGTGCCGCCGGCGCGATTGTAGGCAAGTCCAAGAGCATTCTCCACCGTATCGGCATCAAGACCTAATACCTTTGATGCAGCCACAGTGGCAGAAAACGAACCGAGGAGTACCGGCAGCATCCACAGAAGACCTTGATTAGCTTCGGGATTTGTTACCGCATAACCTAAGCGACAGATCACATCGTCGCCCAAAGCTACAGCGGTGATTAGGTCTTTTCCTGACGCCTTAGCATATTCACCCGCCACTAATGCTGCCGGAACCACCGAGGCGCTCGGATGTACGAAGGCATCATCGTGGGCATCATCATAGTCAATACTGTGAGCAAGAGCACCATTGCCTAACGCTGCCAGAACTGGATTCGTCTTGCAGTTCTGGGCCACCAACGTGCATTCTTCGTTTCCTCCCAATTCCCGTACGAGCCTCATGACATTATCCACACCTTCACCGGCACCCGAGCCGGCGAGCATAACGCCCAGCGTATCAAGAATGGCCATTTTCGCCGCCAGCACATCTTCCTCTGACAGATCGTCAAAGGTGGTGTTCGCTGTCACTTCCGCAATTCTTGTACCTAAATCCATGTCCATCCCTTCCCTCTTCCCCTTGGAAGTTGCAAAGCACGCCGTTAAGGCAAGCACGGCCGACATAACGCCGGCCGTGCGATTGAGAAGACTGCTGACCCTTTAGGCCGTCGGAGGTTTAGGAGCACCAGGAGCCGCGGGAGGGGCTGCCGGAGCTGCACCAGGAGCCTTTGGAGCTGCCGGAGCGCCAGGAGCACCCGGACCGCCTGGAGTGCCACCGGGGATTGGCGGGGCGCTGGGCAGCTTCTCGCCACACTGGTCGCAAACCTCATTCACGAAGTCATTGGAGGCGCCGCACTTGGGGCACGTCTTCTCCATGCTGATCTCTGCAGGTCTAAAACACATTGCAATACCTCTTTCTTACGTTTCAAACAATGGAACTATGGCTATGCGCAGACGGATATCACTGCCTGCGACAAAGCGTTCATCAAACCCTTAGTCGGGAAGAATAGAACCCTCCTCGCGCCGCTTCTCCAAGTCCTCAGCGATCTTTGCCATCTTCTTGGAATCGAGGCGATAGCCGAAGAAGAACGCAACAAAGGCGATGACGAAACATACGGCAGGAATAAGGCTGATAATATTGACCATGCCCTGAGCAAGAGCGGTGGTAGCTTCCATGCCAGATACAAAGCCGATGGCGCTCAAGCCAAAACCGGTAAGCACGCCGGCCACAGCATTAGCAATCTTCGGGCACCACTGGAACGTGGACATAATGAAGGCCTTAGCCGTTTTGCCGTCGCGCCACTCGCCGTAAGCGATGGCGTTAGACTGCATACCCATCATGGTGCCGTTCATGAAGTTCATACCGAAGAAGCAGGCGCAGATGCATACGATGAACGCCATTTCGCCGGAAGCGCCGATAAAGTAGCACGCGATCATGGATACAGCAGAGATGCCGATACCAATCAGGTAGGTGGTGCGGATACCCAGCGTACGAGCGATAGGCTCGGACACGAAAGTAGCAATCAGGCCAGTGATGTTAGCAGCAGTCAGCATGACGGCAGCCATAGCTACATCACCAAATGCGTAGGTAAACACATACATAGCCATTGACTGAATAGTCATCTGGGCAATGAAGCGAATGATCTCAGCGAAAAGACCCACTAATGCAGGAAGGTTTGTAACCCAATACTTGATCATCTCGCCAAGGTTGACCTTGTCGGCAGATGGAATGGGCGGAACTTCCTTACCCTCCTTCTTAGCAAGAGCGCGCTCTTCGCAGATCTTTTGAGTCGGATCCATGCCATCAATCTTCTTATACATCACAAAGAACATGACGATCATGATGACGCCGAAGACCAAAGCAAGCACGGTAAAGCCAGCAGGGCCAGCATTCTGGGCATTCTCACCAGCAGGTACGCTATACACCAGTCCGTTGATGGCCAGGATGGCCGGCAACGAGATGGCGGCGAACAAGACCTTCACTAACATGTTGCCCTGGGCCTTGCGCTGAGATAATAAGGTGCGGTCAGCTTCAGTGTGGCTAATGACGGGCACGATAGACGTGGCCGCGATCATAAAGAAGCTTGAGAAGAATCCGCCGACAATCTGGAAACCAATCATCCAGGCGGTCTTGGCACCCATGTCTAGGAAGACCGGATCAATGAAGGTCATGAGCAAACAAATGAACGTCGCAGGAGGAGCCACCAATAGCCAGCTACGGTACTGGCCATGCTTAAGCCACACGCGCTCGATGATAATAGCGGCGATAATGACGAAGAACCATTCGCCAACACCAGTGATACCCTTAACAGTACCCATGACCGTGGGCTCAAGGCCGCAAATTTCGGTCAGGAAGTAGGACCAATAGTTGCTGTTCATCTGGTTAAAGGCTGTCCACGTAAGCATGCCAAGACCGTAGATGAGACCGAGAGCCTGGGTGACATTATTCTGTACAACCACGGCAGCCTTGTTACTGAGATCGGAAAGTTTCTCAGGCATAATTTCCCCTATCAATTAGTGTTTTAGGATGCCCGGGCGCCTCCCCCGACGCCCAGGCAAACATTTCATTACTGAACCGAGAAGATAGTCATGCGAGGCTTGGTTACCTTGCGGGCTAGCTCCTCCACAGGACCCCATTCCATGCAGATAGCCTGGCAGTGATGTACACAGGCAGGAACTTTGCCGGCATCGGTCAAGTCCTTACAAAGGTCGCAGCGCTGAGTGGGCATAGGCACAAAGTCGAATTCCCACTTGTCCTCGTCCAGCTTCCAGGGGCCGATCTGAGCGAGTTTGATTCCCCACTCGCCTTCCTGGAATCCGTGCTCGACCTTACATGCCATTTCGCAGGTGTGACAGCCGGTGCAGAATTCATAGTCAATAAGCAGACCGTTTTGAGACATGCGATTTCTCTCCTTTCTTAAGGTTGCGGTTCTTCCTAGTTTTTGTAGTGATCCTGGAACTGCTGCTCAAAGGTTTCGCCATAGCCTTCCGGCGCCGGATAGACCTTGCACAGCTGGGTCTTGTAGGAAGAGCCGTAGCCGCTAGGACCAAAATCGCCCTGAACGGTGCAGCAGTTGATGTTGGACTCGAAGACGCCATAGAGTGACGGTGCCTCAGCTTCGCGCTCGGGGAACCACCAGCCATGCTCGGCACTCACAACGCCCTTAAGCATGGTTTCGGTCACATGGGCAACCTCAATGGCCTTGCCATGGGAATTCTCAATAACGCACCACTGTCCCTCGTGAATGCCAGCAGCCTTCGCATCATCCGGATGAATGGCAAACATGGGCCACTTATGGAATTCACGCATGGATTTGAGTTGACGGTGCTCGGAATGGAAGTATTGCCAGCAACGACGACCCGTGGTGAGAACCAGCGGATACTTCTCAGCCAACTCCGGCGTAGACACGGGGCTCTCAGGCGGCTCAAGGAAGTAGGGCAACGGATCCATACCGACGTTGTTGTACATGTTGCAGAAGAACTCTACGCGGCCAGAGATGGTATTGAAGCCCACAGAGCCATCCATACGCAGCAAGCCCTTCTCATGCTTGTGGTACTCAAAATCGGGATAGATGATGACCTTCTCGCGCAGCTCATCAAGGGTAACCGGGATCGGCACAGTGGCCATATTGTTGGTGCAGAATTCCAGCATCTCGGGCACATCATCCCAGTAGAACAGATCGGGATTCATCTTCTTGCCCAGTTCAAGCATCATTTGCTCGTCGCCAACAGCATCGCCAGTCTGGGTGACCTTGACGATGGAGCGAAGCGGTGTATACCAACCGCGTACACCATCGCGCTCACAGCTCATAGCCATAGGGATGAACAGGTCGCCGATAGCCATGGCGGTAGGCGTCATGAACAGGTCGCAGATAACCACATGGTCCATGTCCTTGTAGCAATCATAGACACGCACTGCCTGACCAGCCATGTTGGTAAATGCGGTAGTGGAGCACAAGAACAGCATCTTCACCGGATAGGGCTCGCCAGTCTCAGCGGCATGAAGAATGGCCTCGGGTACGGCATGTCCGCCCTTACCGATAGCATTCAGGGCACCCCAGTTGCCATCATCGCCCAGACGATCCTTGCGGACCTCAGGGCCAAGTCCCTTAGCGACGTTCTCGCGGATGTCAGACTGCACGTAACCAAAGTTGATGCAAACGAACCCACCAGGGTTATCGATGTTGCCCGTCATAGCCTGCAGAAGAGCTACTGCATGGGCAGTACCATTGGCCCACTTGTTCTGGTCAAAGGCCACGCCCCACTGAAGCGTAGTCACGCCTGCAGTGCCGATGAGACGAGCAGCAGCCACGATCTTTTCCGCAGGAACCCAAGTGATCTCAGCGGCGCGCTCAGGCGTCCATTCAGCCACGCGCTCCTTATACTCATCAAAGCCATAGCACCAGTAGTCGATGAACTGCTTGTCGTAGAGTTCTTCTTCAACCATCACATGGCCGATAGCCAACGCTAGAGCAGCGTCAGTACCAGGACGAGGCTGCAGATAAAGCTCAGAATGAGCGGACAGCCACGTGACCTGCGGATCGACAGTCATCAGCTTTGAACCACGCTTCATGCAGTCAATGATCCAGTGACCAAAAAAGCCGTCGGCGTTAGCGCGCAGCGGGTTGTTGCCCCAGATCATAAACAGGTCGGGGCGACGATACTCCGGATGGTCAAAACGCGCTTCGTTGAGTTGACCGCAGTCAGCAATGAACGTATTTCCGAAAATAGCGTTCATGCCCTGCATACGGGGTGTGTAGCAGCAGTTACCAGCAAGTAGGCCGGCGTTGTCATTGGGGGTACCGAAGGCGCCATGGCCCAAGACATTTGACTGCCAGGTGGCGTTACGGCCGGTGCCAGCACCAGTACAAATGGACTTCGCTCCGTACTTTTCGGTGGTATCCTTCACCATTTCGATGCAAAGCTCGTAAGCCTCATCCATGGTGATCTGCTCCCAGGTGTCCTTACCGCGATCCTCACGCTTACGCTTCATGGGATGGATAATGCGGTCTGGATGGTATACAGCTTCCACCATAGCCAAACAGCGCATGCATAAACGCCCGTCGGTCACTGGGGAGTGCGGGTCGCCTTCGACTTTTACCAGCTTGCCATCCTTATCCGTGTAAAAGAGGAGGCTGCATCCCTGGTGACAACCAGGAGCAGACCATTGGCAGGTACGAGTGACGGTGAGATCGCCGTCCTGGTATTGCCAATCCTTCTTATAGATATTCGGATCAAAACATTCCCTCATGGACTCTCCTATCTTCCTCTCTTCAAAGGTTTTGCCCTCAACAGCAGAGCAGCGTTATTTGACACGCTCGCCGTTTTTCTGAGCTCGCGCCCACACCCCAAGCAAAATGAGGTTTTCGTCAGACACTACGTTGTCGTCGCCAATCTTGTGGTAGGTCATACGAGCCTGGAGTTCCTCGGGATCGCGGAACTCGTAACGGATGTAGAGATCCCCATCCAACAGGTAGGCCTCTTGGGTTTCCAATAGTTCAAGCGTCGGAGCATATTTGTCGAGCAACTCTTGTTCTGCCATTTCGCCCTCCTTTACAATTGCCTGTACGTCTTCGCAATGCAGGCTGTCGTGTACCTGCTCCCCTTTCCAGCGACATCCCGATTTATCCCGATTTCACAGGAGGCATCTGCCTCGGTCGACCGCAATTCTCCACGGGGCAAGCCAAGAGCGCATCTGTTGGTAGGTATGAATGACGATGGTTTTAAAAAACGAGGCTATGAACAGGGTTTTTAGGAGGAGATATGACGCAAAGTATTACGACAGACCCAAACCAGCCCGATGGCTATTTCAACGAAAGCGCCATGGTGGGAATGCTTGGCTACGCCTTATTCATGGCATTTCAGCTTGCGGTGATTTTTGGTCCGGAGCTTGCCTTAACCAACACGGCTACTGCTTTTGATTTCTGTTTCCAGCGATTTGTCGCATTGGCATGTGCTGCAGCCTTTTGGATTTTGTTTTGTCGCCATTTAAACCGTCGTGACGTATTGGTGCGCTCAGCATCGTTTCGCATTATCGGTGCCAGCCTGCAGATCCTGCTGCCCCTCTTTGTTATAGCCGAAAGCCTCTTTTACCTAACAATTCCCTACCCTGTCGCAATCGTCGCCTGGATGCTTTGGGGTATTGGCTATGCCATGCTCAGCTGCTCATGGATCGATGCAAAGAGCAACCTGGACGAATCACTTGCAACGACGACCTCATACTGGTCCTTTGCCATTACCGCTTGTCTTGTGTTTGGTATTTTGGCC
>CAJUNI010000064.1 GCA_910587945.1 uncultured Parvibacter sp. | reverse complement strand
AAACAGGACACCTTGCCATTGCAGTCAGCGGCGTATTCTTTGGCTACCTTGGCTGCGGACTCGTACTCTCACCTGCACAAACCTCAGGATTGCACGATCTTTCTGAGGAGCAGAACTCCCACGGCGTAACCCTCATGTCCCTCGTGTTGCAGCTGGCTGCGTGCCTGGGTCCTGCCGCCTACGTAGGAGTCATGAGCGCTGGTAGTTCCTGGGCAAGCACCTCAGGCGCTTCAGCCGCTGTGGCTTCTGCCACGGGCTTTTCCTGGGCACTCTTGGCCGCGCTGGTGGTAGTTTCTGCAGGTATCATCCTGGCCCTCGCGCGCACCCGCACGCCCTAGGTCACGCCTGAGCCAGCCGCGCGCATCCAGCCTCGCGCCTCACCCGCGCCCGCACACCCTAGCCCCCGCGCATGTCTCCCTACACCGACTGCACCATGGTCGCCGCGAGCGCACTCCAAGACAGATGGCGGCATTCCGTAGGCGTACCTTCGCAAGCAGCCACCATCGCTGCAGCCTCTTCCACAGCCACGGCCAAGCGCTCCTCAAACCCAGGCAACTCGGCTGCCACCGGTTCGTCAGCATTCACAATGCGCGGCGGCTCAACGTAAAAGACGGGAGCCTCCGGAAGAGCCTGGGAAAGCCAGGGCTGGATACCCGGAAGATCGGTAGTTACCGCCACACACCCACAGGCCAATGCCTCAACTAATACCAAGGGCAGTCCTTCGAAAAATGAGGGGAGCACAAAAATATCGGCACGGCGATAGGCATCAGCCAGCTCCTCTTGAGGAAGCTTTCCCAAGAAGTTCACCTCGTAGGGCGCTTGTGCCGCCAACTCCTTCATAGTTGCAAGCTCATCCTCAGAGTTATAACCACCAGCCAGATCAACAACGAGTTCGCTTGGTGCAAACGGTAGAAGCTTTAAGCTACGCAGCAAGCAATCCACACCCTTTTTTCGCCATATCTTTCCGGCATAAATAACGCGAAGAGGCGCACCTTCTGACGCACCCTCTGTTGCTCCTTCTCCCCCTTCTCCAAAACAATCTTTCTTTTGGTCCTGATCCAATACTGGGAAAAACAGATGCTCGTTATAGCCGGTTCCAACTACCACCACACGCTCCGGCGCAACGCCATACAGCTCTATAATTTCCTCTCGTTGCTCAGCGTGGAGAGCGAAGATCCTATCCAAGCGCCGCACTCCAGCCACAATGCGTTCGCGCTCCAAATTATGACGTTCCATCTGACGTAAATCGGTGGAATGGCAAACCGCAGTCACAGGGCACGGCAGGGATAATTCACTTACCACCGCCGTCAACAGATACAAGTGGTGACAAACTACCAAGTCGGGCTCAAACTCCTGAACCACACCATTGATCACCTGGGAAAATTCCCGAGCAAAGGCCTCAACCATAGCCGGGGTCATATCGCGATACCGCGTTGCTTTATAGGGCATCTGATCGCTCATGCCGCATACCGGAAAGGGCAGTGACTCTGTCTCATAGCGCACCGGAATAAACCGCGCTCCTTCAGGCAAACACGGCTCATCCTCAGGAGCTATCCCCGCCACAATGCATACCTCGTGACCGTTTTTCATGAACCCACGAGCGGTTTCTGCCAGATACACGCCACTGCCAGTACTGTCAGGTTTTTGAGCACTCACGGTCAAAATACGCATTGCTTCTCCCTTCTGTTAGCGACCCAGCATACGCCAAAGACAAAATCTTGACACGCCCTTATTTCGTAATCCTCTCGTGCGCCTTCGGTGCTAAAATGCCTGCGAGGTTATCCTCCGCTGAATTCTGCACAGCCGAGAAGTTTCCTCTTTCTGCATTGAGCCTCTTGCGGCTCATTTTCTGATGGTCTCTTCTGCGGCCACCATCACCTGAGAACAACTCCATAACAACACCGAAGCCCAAGGCTGCTCCGTCCTAAGATGACGGAATACGCACGGCTTATCCTATATTGGGAGGTACTTTTATGCCTAAAAAACTACTCCTTGCTCTTGCTGCCGGCACTCTTGCTCTCACTTTAGCTCTCGCAGGCTGCGGCAATCAGGAATCTTCTTCTAGTAATTCCTCCGATAACGCGGCTTCAGATCAACCCGCCAGCGACACAGTGGTGGTCTACTCCACCCATCCCGAAAAAATGTTGACTGCCTTAGCCGATGAATTCACTGCTGAGACCGGCATTAACGTAGAGTTCGTAAATCTTAAGGGTGAGCTTGCCGATCGCGTTCGGTCCGAGAAGGCCAATCCCCAAGCCGACATTATGTATGGCGGTGACATTTCTATCTATTTGCAACTGGCCGAAGACGGCTGCTTCGCGCAAACAACTCCCACCTGGGCAAACGAATTGCCATCCGACTATAAGGGCGCCAATGGCGACTGGTATGCCACCATCAAAACTCCCGTCATGATGTTCTATAACACCACGGAATTAGACGCCGCTTCTGCCCCAAAGGATTGGAGCGACCTTACCGATAGCGCCTACCAAGGGAAAATTGTAGCCCGGGACTACATTTCCTCTTCCATGCGTGCAGCGGTTTGCAACCTCATCTACTTCAATGAACAAGAGGGTGGCGAATCGGCAGCTATGAACTATCTCAAAGGCCTCGATGCCAACATCAAGAACTATTACAACTCTGGCTCTATGATGTTTAAGGCCATCGGCAACGGCGAAGCCGCTATCGGCATTTCCACGATGAATGACATCATCGACAATCGCGACAACAATGGAATGCCCCTGCAATACATCAACGCCGAGTCAGGCGAAGTCATTGTGTGCGACTGTGTAGCCGCTATCAACAATGCGCCTCACGCCGATGCTGCAGCCAAATTCCTTGAGTTTGTTGGTAGCAAGGATACGGAGGCTATGCTCGCGAACGAGTTTAATCGCATGCCCGCCCTTGATTCCGCCCTTACCGATTCCCCGGATTGGATGAAGGCTGATATTAAGACCTTGCCTGCAAACTGGTCTGTTATTGCCGAAAACCAAACTCAATGGCTTGATGATTGGCAAAACACCATTTACAGCGACGACAAAACCGTCGCCAGCAAATAGCCACCGGGAGGCGCAGGATTGTGGCAACTATCGAGCTTCACCATCTCAGTTTTGTCTATGGGAATACACCAGCCCTCTCTGATGTTACTCTCACTATCGCTGACGGAGAGCTTCATACCCTCCTAGGGCCTTCCGGATGCGGCAAAACCACCACCCTGCGCCTCGTAGCTGGGTTCTTAACTCCCAGCTCTGGTGACATCCGTATTGACGGAAAAGATGCAACCGCACTGCCCCCTGAGCGACGAGCGATGGGGGTGGTGTTTCAAAACTACGCGCTCTTTCCGTCTATGAACGTGCTGCAAAATGTGGCCTATGGCCTGCGTATGCAGGGTATTAAGAAGAGGCAGCGCGAGAAAATTGCCCAAGAGACTTTGGAGTTAGTGGGTCTTTCCCATCTTGCAAACCGCAATATTGATGAACTCTCGGGAGGTCAGCAGCAGCGCGTAGCTATTGCGCGAGCCCTCGCACCTTCACCATCAGTGCTGCTCCTAGACGAACCCATGGCCAATTTAGATGAAGAGCTCCGCGTCAGTTTGCGAGCCGAGATACGCCGCATTCAGCAATCGGTTGGAGTTACGACCCTCTTCATCACCCACGATCAACAGGAAGCGTTATCGCTCTCAGACACCGTGAGCATCATGAACGAAGGGCGCGTCGTACAAACGGGTACGCCCCATGAAATCTACGAGCATCCGGCTAACGATTTTGTAGCCGAATTTACGGGGACCATGAATTGCATCCCCGACTCCACAGCTACGGACAGCCTTCTCCACGCTCGCCCCGAAACTCTTCGTCTTACCAGCGCCGCGACCCCGCGCTCCCTCTGCAAAGTTGAAGTTTCTGCCTTACGTTATCGCGGCTTTGCTACCGAGTATGTAGTATCGCGCCTCGCTCCGACACCTGACCCAACCTCTGCAACTGCGGCTCTCGGTTCGGCGACCATAACGACACCTTTGGAATCCGAGAATTCCCCCATTACGGTGCTTGCGCTAAGCAACCCTTCCTACGAGCAATTCTCCCTTGGAGATCAGGTATTTGTGGAGCTTATTCAATGAACATCAGCACCCAAATGACGGCAAAAATCTCCCAAAAACTACGGTTGATCCCCCGTAAAGGAGCGCTCGGACTCTTCCTTATAGCCGTGGCATTTCTTGCCGTCGGCTATATTCTCTACCCCATTATCCGCACCGCCATCTTGTCACTAGGAGACCAAGGAGCTGCGGGCCTTGGTGGCTATCTTGATTTCTTCGGGAAAAGCGTTAATCAAACGGCTGTCCTGAACACCCTCGCAGTGGGAATAATGTCAGTGGTTACCTGCGGAATTGTCGGATCAATCATGGCAATTTACGTACGATTCTTCTGCCGCCATCGTCGGATCATTCAGATTCTGCTGATGAGCCCTGTGATGATCCCCGGCGTCATTATTGTGGTAGCGTTCATGCAGCTCTATGGCGAAAGCGGCATGGCAACGAGAATTATCCAGACCCTGTTCAACCTTGAAGGGCCGCCATTTACCTTTGGCGGGTTCTGGGGAATTGTCTTCGTTATCACCTACACCCAGTACGTCTACTTCTATCTCAATCTCTATACCGCCCTCCAATTCATAGATAAAAATGTGGTCGAATCCGTTCAAAGCTTGGGCGGCGGACGCTGGGCTATTTTGCGCGATGCTATCTGGCCGGTGATACGACCTGCGGTTATAACTTCAGCGCTCACCACATTCGTATCTGCCATCGGATCGTATTCAGCCCCAGCCCTTATTGGAGGAAGCTACCGAGTACTTACCACACAGATTGTGATGGCAAAAACAAACTTCAATATGACTCTTGCTTCCATTGAAGTTATCGTGCTTCTTTTAATGGGTATTATTGCCACGCTTGGTTTAACGGCTCTACGTCGCCACTATGAGAAAGCCACATCCACCCGCGCAGTCTATTGGAGCCCCCAGTTTAGTCATGGGCATTTTTGGCGCGGACTCCTAGCAGCTCTGATAGCTATCCAAATGACCCTGGTACTGCTTCCTGTGGTAGTAATTTTCTATCTGTCTTGTATGTCTACCTCATCGATTATGATGGAGCCATTTCCTACAGACTTCACCTGGGAGAACTACCAGTCCGTATTCACCAATCCTCGTACGTTCCAACCCCTAGAAAATAGTCTCATCATGTCAGCCTGGGCAGTACTTGCAGGACTTATCTTGACCGTACCCATCGCGCTTATGGCACGACGAGGAAAAAGCCGCAGCGCAGGCGTTATTGGGTGGATGCTTATGCTTCCGTGGTGTATGCCCGCTTCGGTAATTGCCATCGATCTCATTAACGTTTTCGCTCAACCCAATGTCTTTTCGTTCGGACGATCCCTTTTAGGTACGTTTGAAATCCTGCCCATTGCCTACACCATCATGGCCCTCCCCTTACTCTTGAGCTCCTCTCAAGTAGCAGCCAGTGGCGTACGGGCACATACCGAAGACGCCTCTCGAAGCCTTGGTGCAGGACCACTTCGCACCTTTGTCTTTGTGGCGCTCCCTGCCATGATTGGGGGCATACTGTCTGGAGCCATTTTGGTCTTCGTACGTACGATGGGCGAATACACCATGTCGGCGCTTTTATACGGTGTTTACAACCGTCCGATTTCTGTCTCCATCGTTACTAATATGCAGGAATATCACATCGGAGTGGCCATGGCCTATGGCACGCTTGTCATTTTGCTTTGTTGCATTCTGCTTTTTGTGTTGCTTAAGTTTGATCACCAACGTTTTGGTCTTGAAGAATCGACGTCGAGCAACGTAGAGCCCTGAGTGCCTGCTATACTAAAATCCGTACTTTTCCCTGTATAACCTAGGTTTTTCCCTTACGAAGGATCTCTATGACCACCGAACAAACTCGCGAACTTCTGCGCCAGCTTCCCTCGGTAGAAGAGGTACTCAACACTCCTACCATGCAAGCGCTACAACCTCTTCTTCCTCATAGTATTTTTGCCGACTGCGCCCGTGCATCCATCGATGAACAGCGTCACGCCATTTTAGAGGGAGAGCTTCGTACGCCAGACCCCCAGGTCATTGCTAACAATGCCTGCACTCGCGTACTTTCGCACCTGCGGCCTTCGCTGCGTCGAGCCATAAACGCCTCTGGTGTTATTGTTCACACCAATCTAGGACGCTCTCCGTTAGCAGATGAAGCAGTGAATGCGGTGGTCGAAGTAGCCAAGGGGTACTCTACGCTGGAATACAGCACCACCACCTTATCTCGTGGCAGCCGCCATGACCATGTGGAGCAACTCATTTGCTCACTTACCGGTGCCGAAGCCGCCATTGCCGTCAACAATAACGCAGCGGCAGTAATGATGGTGCTGAACGAGTTTGCTGCAGGTCATGAAGCCATCGTGTCCCGTGGCGAGTTGGTTGAAATTGGAGGATCCTTCCGTATTCCCGACATTATGGCGCTCTCCAATGCCGCCATGGTAGAAGTCGGTACCACCAACAAAACCCATCTCGCAGACTACCAGGCAGCCATCACCGACGATACGGCCATGCTACTCAAGGTTCACCCCTCAAATTATCGTTTGATTGGATTTACCGAGTCGGTCCCCCTGAATGACCTGCGTATTCTTGCCGATTCCGTCAATGAGGCACGAAGCCAATCCAGCTCCGATCCCTTACCGCCTTTCGTCTACGAAGACCAGGGATCTGGCTCCCTTCTTCGCTTAGATTGTTTTGGTGCCTATGCCGAGCCCACGGTAGCGGAATCCATTAAAGGTGGCGTTGATCTTGTTTCGTTCTCCGGCGACAAGCTGTTGGGCGGTCCTCAAGCCGGAATCATTGCCGGGCGCGCTGATCTGATTGATCGTCTTAAGAAGAATCCCTTGGCTCGCGCGCTTCGCTTGGACAAAATGACTCTGGCCGCTCTCGAAACCACGCTACGCCTTTACCTCAATCCCACCCAAGCCCTGACGCAAATCCCCACGCTTCGCATGCTTTCGGAAGATGTCGCTATCGTAGAAGCTCGAGCGCAGGCGTTAGCCCACCAACTGAAAGCTATCGAGGGGCTAGGATGTGCCATTGAAGTCGTGGCCGAAATTGCCCGATCCGGCGGGGGGGCGCTCCCCATGTGCGATATTCCTACCTTTGCGGTACGGCTCGGTTTCCCTGAAGGAGAAGCTCAAGCCTGTGAGCGCTTCCTCGTATCGGAATCCAGCGTGCCGGTCATCGGACGCATTAAACAAGATGCTGTCTTGCTGGATGCTCGCACTCTGCGCGATGAAGAGCTTGATGAAGTTGCGGCCGCTTTGCGTGCCTATGCCACCAAGCGCCAGACCCTCTCAGCCTAGAAAGGCGAACTACTATGAGCGCGCGTCCATCCTTCATCCTTGGAACTGCCGGCCATATTGACCACGGTAAATCTTCCCTCATTCATGCACTAACCGGCACTGATCCCGATCGCCTTGCAGAAGAGAAGCGACGAGGCATTACCATCGAGCTCGGCTTTGCTCAATTAGAGCTGTCCAGTGGACGCTCTTTAGGCGTGGTGGATGTACCCGGTCATGAACGCTTTCTGCGCTCCATGGTGGCAGGAGCCAGCGGTGTTGATGTTGCGCTGATGGTTATAGCAGCCGACGATGGCATCATGCCCCAGACCATTGAGCATCTGGCCGTGCTTGAACTGCTGGGGGTGCGGACCTGCGTGGTCGCACTCACAAAAGTGGACTTGGTTGATGACGAATGGCAAGAGCTCATCAAAGAGGAAATCGCCCAGTTCCTTGCGGGAACGCCCTTTGAAGGAGCTCCTATCATTGGCGTATCAAGCCGTACAGGCGAAGGCCTCGACGCCCTTCGTGCAGCCTTAGACAGTGCTGTAGACACCGCAGCTCACATCAAGCCGAGTGGACCTGTTCGCATGCCTATTGACCGGGTCTTTACTATCAAAGGATTTGGCACCGTAGTAACCGGTACCCTCTGGAGCGGCACTCTCTGTGAAGGAGACTCCCTGAAAGTTTTGCCCCAAGGAATAACCACGCGCGTGCGCAGTATTCAAATGCATGGCCATGACGTATCAGAAGCAGCATCGGGAAACCGCGTAGCCGTGAGTCTTGCGGGTCTTTCGACCGAAGATGTACGCCCCGGCGATTTTCTTTCTGGTAGCGATGATCAGCAAAGCACCGATCGCGCCGATGCTACCTTTACCTTTCTTGATCCACTCAATCTAGGCAAACCACTCAAAAGTGGAAGCCGAGTTCATGTTGCCCATGGTACGCGAGAGGTGCTTGGTCGCTTGCTACTCATGGATGGCGTTGAATCGCTTTCGCCCCAAGGGTCCTCCCTCGTACAGCTCCGTCTTGAAGAACCCTTACCTCTCGCCTATGGAGATCACTATATTATTCGCTCCTATTCACCTACTCATGTCATCGGAGGCGGAGTGATTCTGGCAGCCCATCCGCGGCGTCGCACTAACCTCAACAACCATGAGCGGCTCCTCTTAGATGCTCTGGTTGATGGCGACACTGGTACTATTCTGGATACCTACTTTGACGCCATTAGCTTGCCCCAAACTCTTACTGAAATAGTCCATGGTACCGGACTCGATCAGACCCAAGTCACCGCTACTCTTGATCAATTCCTCAACGCCAAGCAGCTCCTTAGTCTCCCGAGCAAAGAGCCCCTCTATTGCAAACCAGCACAACTACAACGGATTCTGCAAAGCCTCGAACGGGCACTCATTACCTTCCACAGCACGCAACCCCAAGCTACTGGGATGGCCAAAGAACAACTCCGCCAAGCTGCCCTACCTCAGGCAACCCCCGTGTTGCTCGATGCTCTGATTTCGGCAATGGAAGAGCGCAAGCTGATTACGCGCCTTGATAATGGTGAAGTAAGCCATCCTTCCGCTGGAGCCGGCGCCCGCCAAGCCGAGGCCCAAGCAGCCAACCAACTCGAGTCAGCTTTGATACAAGGAGGTGCGGCCGCACCCACGCTCACAGAGTACTGCGAGCAATCCGGCGTAACGCTTCCCCAAGCTCGCAAAGCGGCTCAAGCCCTCGAACGAGAGGGACGGGCGCTCCGTCTTGATTCCGAGCGCTTCATTGATGCTGCCACCGCAGAGCGTTGTCGCGAGGCTATCCGCTCCTATATCACCACCCATGGTCCCGCTACCGCCGCCGAACTCCGTGATGCTCTTGGCGTAAGTCGCAAATATGCCATGCCCATCCTCGAGCGCCTTGATCTTGAGGGACTCACCTATCGCGATGGTGACCTGCGCAAACTCTCCGAGCGCTAATCCAGTCGTCCCTGCAGGGTTCTTATCGTCCACACCTCAACTCCCACAACAGGCCCTACCAACGCAAGACATCAGCAAAGCGCACCCTTGAGCACACAATCCCACGTCATACAAAACGAGCCGACCCACAGGTCGGCTCGTAGATTTTTTGGCGGAGATGCGTGCGAATCGAACACACCCGAGACGTTCTGCGCGCCTCACAACGGCTTTGAAGGCCGCGGGGCCCACCAGGACCCATTCATCTCCATAGATTACCTAATAGGCAGAATACACGTGTTACGCCTCAAGGGTTGCATCGAGGCTCACACGCCCCGTTGCCAGATCATAGATAGCTCCTTGAATCATTATAGCCCCCGCTTGCTCTGCAGGGCCCAAGACTGAATCCGCTCGCAAGGCCCCCACAGAAGATTCCACATTTAGCAGACAGGCACGGAGCGGATCCGTCTCTTGCCCAATAGCATCACAAATAGGCGCAATCAATGGCTGTAAGGCTTCATCGTCACAATGGTCCAGGGCTGCTCCCACTGCGCCACAATCACTATGACCGAGCACCATTACCAGAGGGACCCCTAAATGACTTACCGCGTAGGCAGCACTGGCAATTTGCGTTGAACCTACCACATTGCCAGCCACTCGAATTACAAACACTTCGCCTAAGCCACAACTAAAGATGTGTTCAGGTACAACGCGAGAATCAGAACACGTGATAATTACGGCATAAGGGTTTTGACCTTCTTGAGCAAGTCGATCTCGAAGGTCTGATGAAACCTCGCCCATACCATGCTTAGCTTTGAGATATTCATTATTACCAATCATCAGGCGATTGAGAGCTTCAAGTGCAGCGCTATTCTCCATAGACGCTTCCTTTCGAAATGGGGTCGTTGTAAATCACTGCTGAATCGGGACGCGCTTGGCACACAAGGGTCAAATCAAATTCCCGAGCCAATCGGATGGTTTCATCAGTCGGTACCGCTTTCGTCGCAAGAATAGGTATGCCTGCACGGATAGCCTTCATCACCATATCCTCAGGCAGCCGTCCGCTTGAGAAAATCAAAACCTCACGCAAATCAATACCGGAGCGCAGAGCTGCGCCTATCACCTTGTCGAAGGCATTGTGCCGGCCAAGATCCTCACAACACAGCAGTAGCTCTCCGTCACGAAGCAAATAGCAGCTGTGGGTTCCCGTTGTCGTTTTATGTAGCGGAGAATCTTCTGCAAAAGCTTGCGCAGCCGTAAAAATCCATTGGCGATCCCAAGCAATAGGAACAACATTCTGCGGACGATCGTTGGTAGAAAAATAACTATTGTACGTACGATTACCCGTGCAACAACTCGGCACTTGTTCCAGTGAAGTACGAGTGAAATCTGCACTTCGAGAACTCAGCATGACCGAAGCGCGGGTACCTTGATCACACAAATAGATGCGTTCCACATCCTGAACGCCATGAATAATACCCTCGGTGAAAAGACGACCGATAATCAAATCGACCAAATGATCGGGAGTGCAAATCACCCTCATAGTAGGAACAGTATTGATGACAATTTCCAAGCGATGTTCAAGAAGGACAGCTCGCGATACTGTTTCAGACTGACCCTGCGCATGAATCAATAGGCCAGAATAATCTTGAACCATCTCGTCTTCTTGATAGCGATCGACCACATCCATGGGAAGCCTACTTCTCCTGCTTCTTGTGGTAGATAAACCAATAAGCAAGACCAACTACAAGGCCACCCACGATATTACCGGCCGTAGCAAGGACAAGGTTGTAAACCACCCCACCGAGAGTAATAGCACCCGCAGCTCCAAAGCCACCAAGGTTCAAAACCAAGCCCATCGGCAGGAAGAACATATTGGCAACGCAGTGCTCAAATCCACAGGCCACAAATGCAGAGATAGGAAAAAGAAGCCCAATGACCTTGTCCACGATCGTCTTGCCGGAAAAACCGATCCAAACCGCCAGACAGACAAGAACGTTACACATGATGGCTTTAAAGAACAGCGTAGCTGGCTCAAGGGCTACCTTACCGGCGGCTACCGAAACAAAAGCCGCGCCTACAGCGCCCCCATTCATGCCTTGCAAATTGGTCATATAGATAACGAACATTGCCAGAAGCGACCCTACGAGGTTGCCCACCCAAACAATGCCCCAGTTACGAAAGAGCCCCTTCCAGGAAATCTTTCCTGAGCTTTTCGCGCAAATCATAAGTACGTTGCCCGTAAACAGTTCAGCACCGCAGCACAGAACCAGTGTTAGTCCTAAGCAGAAGCAGATACCACCGACCATGCGCTGGACCGCGAAAGGCATCGTGGGATCCCCAAGAAATGTGCAGAAATACATACCACCAAAGCCAATGAATGCACCAGCAAGCATGGCAGCCACAAAGCATTTTGCCGCCCCCATAGAAGCTTTGGTAATACCAACTGTCTCGGCTTTAGCCTCAGTAGCTGCCGGAGCCAAAGCATCGGGGCTCACCACTGCAAGATCCTCTTTTTCGATAGACATCGAATTTCGTCCTTCCATTTAATCCACAAAAGGGAATACAGAAAAATCTGCGCCCTCTTTAAGGGTTTGATAAATTCGCTCCACAGCCTTCCGAACCGCCGGACTTACTGGATCAAAAAATTCAGTTCCCGCGGGCTGAATGCCAAGAAACGTTACCTCGGCGCCCGTCGATTCCAGCTCTCCCAGCAAATAGGTAATCGGAAGGGTGTGAGTAGTAATAAGCGATTGGATAGCCACGTTTTCCGGGGCAAGGCGTCGTATAGCCCCTGGCTCTAATTCCATGACAGCGGCATCCACCAACAGCAACCGTTTTGGCGCAAGACGCCTGAGATACCCCAAGTCGTTTTCGGGCGTTTGTCCTCCGTCAACCGCCAGCCAGCCAGAAATAGGTTCGTCTTCCAAGCGCTTCGCAAGAAGGGGGCCCGCGGCATCATCGCCCCGCAATACACTGCCGACACAAAACACTATGTTTTGTCCACGGTCAGCCGCTTCTGTTGCCGCAATAATGTCGCCAGCCTCCTGGTCTAGCATGTGACTCTCCTCCCCATGGCATAGACTGATGGTTCGCATTGGATTTCATCCAGGAGGCAGAGGAACTCTTCCATCCATGCCCCCGGATCCATTGCAGTCACACTTCGTGGCTCAAACGCCGCAAAGGAAGCAGCTTCTTTCTCATTGGAAGACTCTTCGGGTGAGCCTCCCAGTCGATTCAGCGCTTCAATCACGGCGTTCTTGAGCGTAGAGACGTGTTCCTTCTTAAGCTCAATCTCGCCAAAGCGTTCAATCCCCGCT
>CAJUNI010000063.1 GCA_910587945.1 uncultured Parvibacter sp. | reverse complement strand
AGGTTAGACCGTTCTTCCAGGCTCGATGATGCGACATGGCGCTGGCTCCACCGAAGCAATAATGCCGGTTCGGGGATAGTAGGAAAGCGCAACGGTGGTTCCCACGGTGAAAGAGGAATGAAGCTGCCTCCAGTCGGTATCATTCAGAGCGAGAGGTAAGCGATTTCCTTCGGAGTCGTGAAAGACCACATGAACAGAGTCTTGCTTAAGTGAACGATAACGCCCCGTGGCGGGACTAGGTTCTACAGACACCACGGTGGCGGTGATCTGCTGGGGACCTTCATGACAATCGGTGACTCCATCGGTTACCTGCATAAGGCCTCCGCCTAAGCCGAGGAGAGCCATAAAGCCAACGAAGAGACAGAGAAACAGAGATCCTGAACCGGCACAGGTGAAATTCTTTTTACGCCGGACGCGTGTGTAAGCAACAAGAATAACTACGCATAGAAGCTCAACCACCGCCACTACGATAGTGGTTTCGGTGGTGGCATCGTCGAGGGCGGTGAGAGCTCCTACCATAAGAATCGCACCGCTTCCGTAGACGAGCGTATTAGCTATGGCAGCTAGCAGGGCGCGCTTCTGAGGTGCTCGAGCAGCTTTTCGCTGCAAGGGGGTGCGCGCTTTATTCTCGCAGTAATTACTATAGAGAAGCCAGACAAGGATGCCTGCCATCGTAAGACCAAATAGTACAAACCCGGCTGCTCCTGCTACATAGGTTGCGAGACCTTCGGGGCCTGAACCCGGCCCCCATTCCCGATAAAAGATGAGGCCAAAGCTTAGAGTCATAGCAACTGCTAAACCAATGGCCCAGGGCCGCTTGCCAGACCACGAGGAAGAGGCAGGGTGCCCATTGCGCGTGCCGGCTGTGCTTGCGGGCGGTTTAGGAACCACGACAGCGTTGGCCTCTTTAGAAGCGTGCGGAAAGCGCTTGTTTTTGTTGGTGTCCATGGGAATCATTGTAATGGGAATCATTTATGTCGGCTTGATTGCTGA
Organism: uncultured Parvibacter sp.; assembly: GCA_910587945.1. Taxonomy (GTDB): domain Bacteria; phylum Actinomycetota; class Coriobacteriia; order Coriobacteriales; family Eggerthellaceae; genus CAJUNI01. The sequence goes on along the minus strand of CAJUNI010000063.1, from coordinate 11,744 downwards.
AAGGTTTTCATTCCGTTATCGGTGCTTGGGGACGGGCTCTCAGGAGGGAAAGCCCGGTAGGATAAAATAAGCAACAGGAGTGACTGCATGAGATGGGGCGGTTTGTGTGGGTAAAGAGTCAATAGTTACCGGCTTGGCGCTTTTCGCCATGTTCTTTGGTGCGGGCAACCTCATTTTTCCGCCCTATCTCGGGCTGGAGAGTGGCTGGGAGTGGCCACTTGGATTTGCCTGCTTTATCTTGATTGACGTCGTGCTGTCTTGCTTGGGAATCTATGCGCTTAATGCAGCCGGTGGTGCCAACGCCGCCATTGAAGGAACGTTGGGTCATCGTCCGGGCTTGGTTATGAATACGGCCGCCATCCTTTGTACCGGCGTACTCATTGCTACGCCACGTACGGCTGCTACTACGTTTGAGATGGCGGTGGTTCCCATTGCCGAGAGCTTCTCGGCCAACGCCGCCGGTGCTGATGGGGTAACCATTGATTTGGGTGTTGCGGGGGGAGGCAGTGCTTCTTTGGCGCTGTTCTCGGTGATCTTTTTTGCGGTGGTCTTACTGCTCACTATCAAGGAATCCCGGGTGGTTGATATTGTGGGCAAAATTCTGACGCCGCTTTTGGTGCTTGGCATTGTGATTTTGGTGGTAGCGGGTATTGTGCATCCCTTGGCTCCCATTCAGGCGCCTCTTAGTACCACCGTGGCCCAGGATGGCATTTTAGCCGGCTATCAAACCATGGATATTATCGCCTGTGTGGGCTTTGCTATTGTGGTTCAGGATGCCATTCGTGGGGACGGGTTTAAGTCTCGCAAGACGCAATTGCAGGTTATGGCCTTCGCTAGCGTGATTGCTGCCGTGCTCTTGGGTGGCATCTATGGTGGGCTGACCTACTTGGGAGCCACGGCGGGGGGAATGTTTGGCGCTGGTGTGGGTCAAGCGGAACTCATTGTGAAAATCACTAATGCACTTCTGGGTGAATTCGGTGTCGTCACCTTAGGCATAGTGGTGGGTCTAGCGTGCTTGACGACCGCCATTGGCCTTACGGGAGCCACGGCTGCCTATTTTGAGCGCATAACCCATGGACGACTCTCTTATCGGTGGGGCGTGTTGCTGGTTATAGGTTGCAGTCTTCTTATTTGCAATCTAGGTCTTGAGGCCATCATTGCCCTTGCAAGCCCCATTTTGCAAGTGGTGTGCCCGCCTTTCATGACTACCGTGGTGCTCATCCTATTCCTTCGCTTCATTCACTCAACCTGGGTCTATAAGGGTGCGGCCCTTGGAGCCTTAGTGGCAAGCTTGCTGATTGCCTGCTTTGATACCTTTGGTGTGCCAGGGTTTGTGGCCGCGATGCCGTTGCAGGAGTTCGGATTTGCCTGGCTTCCTTTTGCGGTGCTTGGCGGCATTGGAGGTTGGTTGGCGGCGCGGCCGGCTCACAAAACGAAGGATTTATTGGCATCGCCAGTGGAAGAAGCGGTGGAATCGGGGGATAGCTTATTGGGCTAGGTGGTTTCCCTTCGGGCTCTCAGACCTCCGGTTTTCCTGTGCAACCCCGCGCGTAAAACAACGAACAGGGCCGCTATCTGCTACACTTACCGATTGGCTTTCCCCGAGTCTGTAGTTGCGGAACAGTTTCGTTCTTAGTCCACGGCAGATGCGGTCGAAAGGATCCACGTAAGCAGTAAGTCTCTTACTGTGAGCATGGCGTATCCTAGAGGTAAGACGCACCGTCCGCTTACCTTACTTTCGCAGTCAATGCTGCGACGGACGAGAGGATTGGTAGCGCAAGCGAATATCCCAGTGCGCGAGTGTGGGGGCAAAGACTAGGTCAGTCGGGGCAAGCCCTACCCGAGAGATGTTTGGAGGCACCATTGCAGGTTCGGAAGTTTACCATCGGGCTTTGTTGCAGTCTTATGGTTGCAGCCCTTGTTGTATTAAGTGGTTGCAAAGCCAATGACACCTATGTACCGGAAACCAACGACCCGGTAGTTTCGACGCCGACTATCGGTGAGGCGGGCGTGTTGCGGGTGGGTGTTGACCCGGGTAATCCTCCGTTAGCCGGCATGGGATCCGACAAAATTGTGGGCCTTGATGTGGAAACGGCTGCAGCCATTGCCGACGATCTGGGCCTGAAGCTATCCATCGTGGATGTGGGATCGGATCCTGCGGGCGCTCTTGAGGCTGGCCGCGTTGATATCGTGATGGGTATTGATAGCGCTGATCCCCAGGGTGACTTCTGGCTTTCTTCTACCTATTTACCTACGGGTGTGGCACTGTTTGCGCTCTCTCCGGATGCAGTGGTTCCCACCGATGGTCAGGGTATGCGTTTTGCGGCCCAGATGTCTTCGAAAAGTGCTTGGGCCGTGACCAATGAGTTCGGCCAAGAAGATGTGGATGCCGTGCCGAACCTGGGTACCGCCTTTGAAGAGCTCGAGGCGGGGACGGTGGATTATGTAGCGGCCGACGCCATTATTGGCAGCTATAACGCCCATGTGCGCAAACTGGATGTCAGTATCATTGCTATGATGACGCGGCCTTCCGGCTACGCTATCGGGGTGGCCCAGAACAACACCGAGCTTCAGCAGCTCATCGCCTCTGAAGTGAGCGCACTTACTACGGGTGGCGTTGAGAATGTTATTGAGCGCAAGTGGTTGGGTACCTCCCTGAACTTAAGCGAATTACCGCTGACCCAAGGGGCCACTTCGGCCGCTGCTGCAGCGGCAGGCGCTGCGAGTGCTTCCAATAGCTCTTCTGGAAACTCCGATGAGGGTGACGAAGGCACCGCCACGGAGCCAGGCGCTAATGCGCTGGGTGGCTCGCAAACGCGGAGTAATTCCAATTCAAACTCCGATGATGATGACGAATAACTCCGAACAATAACCGTATACGGCAACAAAAATCCCCTCTGAATCGTTCCTGAATCAGAGGGGATTTAGTTTGAGAAGAAGAAACGGGCTCTTGACCGTACTAGCCAGCGAGTTTTGATGCAGGCGACTAATTCAGGAAGTCTTCCAGAATCTCCTGCTCGGCTTCTTCTTCGGTTAAGCCTAAGGTCATAAGCTTCACGATCTGATCGCCGGCAATTTTGCCAATGGCGGCTTCGTGGACGAGCATAGCGTCTTCGCTTGCAGCCTCAATGCCAGGGATGGCCTTGACCTTTGCGTTGCCCATGATGATAGCGTCGCATTGAACATGGCCCCGGCAGGCAGCCTCACCGATAACCAACGGATTAAAGATCTGGATGGAGTCGTCCTGGGCGACAGAGCGCGAAATTACCTGGACGGAGGAGTCTTCGCCTTTGAGTTCTACTTTCATATTGGACTCAGCCGTTTGCTTGTCATGGGTGAGCAGCTTTTCGATCAGCACGAGTTTGGCCCCCGCGGCAAGCTCAGCATTGGTATCGCGAACAGTGGAAGTTACGCCACGCAGCTGCACCATTTCCATTTCGCAGCTGGCCCCTTCTTCAAGGTAGACGTTGGTGGTGGGGTTTAAGATGCGCTCGCCCGTACCCTCGCCTTCGCCATAATGCTTTTCCACGTAAAAAACGTGGGAGTTCTTGCCGCAATAGAAGCTATGGATGCCGTCGTGCTCGGAGGCTTGGTGGCTTTCGTTGTGAATGCCACAGCCTGCAACGATCTTCACGTCGCAATCCTCGCCAATATAGAAGGTGTTGTAGACCACGTCTTTCAAGCCAGATTTGGTCACGATAACGGGGATGTATACCGTCTCGCCTTTGGTGCCCGGAGCGATACGAATATCAATGCCCGGGACATCTTCTTTAGTGGAAATTTCAATGAACGCCGAGTTGTGGCGCTCCACCAGTTCGCCGTCGCGGCGAATATTGAAGGCGCCGTTGGGCATCCCGTGCATGCCCGCGATTTCGGCTAAGAGGGTTTCGTCAATGGGGGAAAGGTCCACAGCCATGAGTGGGTCTCCTTTGCAGCTAAGACGCTTAAGCGCGTCTGATAAGTAGGAATAACAAACGAAAAGAAATCGAGGGTTAGCAGGTGGTTGGGATCTCCGTGAGATGCAGCTCCGTGGGAGTTGAAAGCGGGCAGCCATAGTCATCTAAGGAGCGGGAAGCGAAGCCCAACTTCGGCATCAGTTCGGCCGGAGTTCCCGTTTCCACTACTTGGCCATTACGGAGCAGCACAATCTCATCAGCCAGTTGAATGATGCGCTCCTGGTGAGAAATGATGACAATAGAGCGACCGTCGCGGGCGGCATGGATGTCGCGGAAGGTTTCGGTCAGGCGATCGAAGCTCCACAGGTCAATGCCCGCTTCAGGTTCGTCATAGATAGCAAGTTTGGGATCGCGGGCCAAAATAGTGGCAATCTCGATGCGCTTTACCTCGCCGCCAGACAAAGACTTGTCTACTTCACGGGTGAGGTAGCTAGCCGAGCACAGGCCCACCTTTGCCAAATATTCGTTGCAGGCAAGCATGGGAAGCTTCTTGCCGGCTGCAATATCGAGCAGTTTTTTAACAGTCATGCCCTTAAAACGGGCGGGCTGTTGGAAGCCGTAGCCAATACCCAAACGAGCGCGCTCGGTGATGGATAAGTCGGTTACGTCCACCCCATCAAACAAAATAGTGCCTGAGGTAGGGGTTTCAATACCCATAATCAGTTTGGCAAGGGTAGACTTGCCGCCACCATTAGGGCCGGTGATGACCGTAAAACGGTCATCAGGAATAGTCAGTGACAGGCTATCGATAATGCGCTTTGGCGCACCATCTTCCCCTGAGGGTACCTCAAATACGAGGTCTTTAAGCTCTAGCATCTAGACTCCTTTGCGTTAGGTTGAGCTTGCTCTCCACTCAAGCTCATGGAGACCTTTGTTGCAGGTGAAAGGACCACCCTTTGAAAGGTCAGTAATGTGTCGGTGGCTATTGTAGCGAAACCAGCCAAAAGTAGGGAAAGAGAGGGTGAAAAGTTCGCATTAGGCGAGCAAATCAACCTCCGTGAAGTCCGTGAGCGCCTGGGCAATGGTTTCCCGATTGCCAATGGTGCATCGGCAGGCAGGGTCCATGGCTTCGGCGATGGTGCTACCCAGCGCTTGGATAGACTCCGGTGTACCTTCAATGAGCTCCTGGCGCAGTTGGCGGCGCATCTCTGGGGTAACACCGGCGATGAAGAACCCATCCTGGCGGCGGATCACTTCCCGCGCTTTGAGTGGTGAGTCAAACGAGGCTACGGTGGAAATAATGTAGCCGTCCAACTCGGCGTCGGTTGGGTTGAAGTTGGCAATCCAGGGGCCTACCCCAGCAAAGCGCTCGAGGGTTTCGTCAATGCGGGGATCGCGGTAGGAGTAGGCACGCAGCGTACCGCTTCGCAGTGCCTGCAAACCGACTCCGTAAGCGCCACCCTTCACTCGGACTTCATTCCAAAGGAAGTCGTAGGTGGCAGCCCGGCAAGCCAAAAGCCAGGACCCACCATAGGTGCCGCCTAGGGCTTTAAGGTCTGAACCTACGGCTGTATAGGTGACATCCGTGGGAACAATAAAGGCCTCGTTTTTAATCTCAGGCTCCGGAATGGCCAGGGTTGAAGGCGCAAGAATGGATCCGGCACCGAGGGATTCTTGGGTGGCGGGAGTGGCGTCAAGAAGCTCCCAGAACCGGGCAAGGTTTTGATCGGGACCGGTAAAGCTTACAAACCGACAGGGGCGATCGAAGAGCTTTGTTTGGATCTCTTGGAGTTTTGCGGTCAAGGCTGCTTGGGCGTCTTCGGTGTAGTTATCGGTGAGGTCTTTGAGGAAGCGATAGAAGTCCATGCCCCGCAATTGCTCGCGGACGACATCGGGCCGACGACGATAGGAGGCTACGCGGGCCATGGCATAACTGTGGCCCATGTTGGCAAAGGATTGTTCATAGGAAAGACGGCTTTGCATGAGAACATCCCCGATACGGGCAAAGTCATCAAAGCGCGTATGGCGTGCTACTTCCCGGGGGAGGGTAACGGCATCCTCAAACTTTTCATCAAGAGCCGTGGCGCCCATAACCATGACCGGCACGAAGGCTGACAGATCGCTTTCGAATTCATCCACTTCGGCAAAAAAGGCCATAGATCCCAAGCGGGACTGAGCAAGGACGTCAATTTCGGCAGCACTGTGATAGGCAGTGTCTAGTTTGCCCAGGAGCATGGCGAGAATATGAGCATAGGGCAAATCCTCATAGGAGAGTTCGTCCATAGGGAAGTACTGATAAAGGTAGGTAATACCATGGGTTTTAACGTCGTGGCGCAGACAGGGAATGGGAGTCTGTTCGAGAAGTCCGTAGGTGTCTTCGGTCGGTGCTTCGCCGATATCGTCCACCGAGAGTTGGGGGAGGGTTGCAAGGGCCTCGGGGCTATCCGGGGCTTCTTGGGCGGCCCGTAAGTCCGCTACGGTTTGGTTGATGGCTTCAATGTCATCGGGACCTAACGCGGCAGCTTTTTGGGCAAGCGCTTCAAGGGTAGGGTCGGCGACACTTGGTACGGGGATGACCTCGGCGCTTCCCCGATGATTGTTGTGTAGAAGGAGCTCTGCGAGAAGTTCCTCAAAATAGCCCTGTTCAATCTTTGTGCGCAGGGTTTTGAAAGCGTCTTCGTAGCGCAAATAGGTGCAAGGTGCATCGTCGTCATAGAGCCAGCCTGCCATGGCGTTCATAGAAAGTACGACGCCATCGGGGTAGCTGTAGTTGCGCTCACGCATGACAAACTCGGCATGGGAAAGAGAGGCTTCAATCAGAGCGCGATCCAATTGACCTTGGGCTAAGGCCTGTGCTGTCTGTTCGACAATCTGGGGGAACTGCTCTTGGGCCCCGGGCTTCAAACCCTTGATTTGAATCATGGCGAAGGGCTGGGCGATGGCATCTACTAAGAACCCGGAAGCATCAGTGGCGATGTTGGCCTCCAACAGTGCTTTCTTGAGCGGCGCTTCATTGGAGCCAAGCAGGGCATCCAGGAGTATGTCGGTGGCAATGACGCGCTCCCGCTCGGCGGCGGTGCCCACCACAAACCCAAGAGCCATGCAGCTGTTATCCGGGGTGGTAGCCATCTCTTTGGTGACCCCGCTGGCGATACAAGGAGCCTGTAGCTCGAGCGCGTTGGGCTGGCCGGCCTTTTCGTTGGCCTGGGCTTGAGCCAGAGGGCTTAGATATTGGGTATCTAAAAACCCGAGGAATCGGTCGATGTCCAGGGCGCCATACAGGATGATGTAGCTATTGTCCGGGCGATAGTGGCGCTGATGGATGTCGAGGAATTGCTCGTAGGTTAAGGTGGGGATAGCTTGAGGTGTGCCACCGGATTCAAAACGATAGGTTGTATCAGGGAAGAGGGCGGCCGAAAGCGTGTCAAATAAGACGCTATCGGGATCGGCTAAGGCCCCCTTCATTTCGTTGTAGACCACGCCGTTGTAGGTGAGTCGAGGTAGTTCACTGCTTTGGCTATCAAAGGATTCCGTGGCGGCGGCAATATCGGAGGCTATAGCCTCTTCGCCATCAAAGGACTCAGGGTCAAGACCTACATCAGGCAGGCTATCGGCAGTTTCTATGTGCCAACCCTCTTGTTGGAAAATGGCAGGACGATGATAAATGGCGGGATGAAACACCGCATCCAAGTAGACGCTGGCTAAGTTTTCTAAATCCTGATCGTTGGTTGAGGCCACCGGATACATGGTTTTATCCGGAAACGTCATGGCGTTCAAAAACGTCTGCATTGAGCTCTTGAGCAGGTTTACAAAGGGTTCTTTTACGGGGTAGCGATCCGAGCCGCAGAGCACGGAATGCTCAAGAATATGAAAGACTCCTGTGTCGTCTGTGGGGGGTGTCTTAAAGCTAATGGAGAACGATTTGTTGGTGTCATCATTGTCTAAAAATAAGAGGCGAGCACCGGTGGCGTCATGACGCATCACGTAGGCCTGCCCCTCAATTTCGTGAAGCTCTTCAGAGTTCACAAGGGTAAAGCCGTGGGCGGTGGCGGCGTCAAGAACCACAGATTCATCAACGGTCATAAAAGGAAACCTCCTGAATCGAGGGGCGGTAGAATCTTGTCTTGGGGTTATTGTAGGACTCTGGTTCCGAACTTTTTCCAAATGCAAAAAGCTGATAAATAATTAGGGTAAAGGTACCGCAACGATGGAAGGAAGTGATCGAGGTCCGGAAAGAGAAGGCGGCGTTAGCGCGGGGTAGACGGCCTCGGGTTGTGCTTGGTGGCGTAGTGCAGCGCCTTGGGTCGGAGTTGTAGACAGCTGGGATAGCGGGTCCTCGCGCACTAGCTGCCCACGGTCAGATCGGCATAGGTGAAGGGCACCACGGGCTGAAGCGCATCGGCATTCATTTCGATTTGAGAGCCAATGCGTCCGCCGGAGAACAGAATGGCATCAAAGAGCTGGGCTGTTTCATCGATAAATGTCGGGAATAGTTTCTTTTGCCCAATGGGAGAACAACCGCCATGAATATAGCCAGTAAGGGGAAGAAGCTCTTTGGAGCGAATCATGGCAATGGACTTTTCTCCGGCTGCCCGAGCTGCTTTTTTAAGATCGAGTTCTTCGGCAACGGGAATCATAAATACATAGTGTTCGCCGGATTTGCCCACGGTCACCAGGGTTTTAAATACGCGATCTGGGTCTTGGTGGAGGAGGGTGGCTACTTCCACACCGGAGAGGGCCTCTTCGCATTCAAAACTATGATGGTCAAACTCAATAGAGGCCGCTTCTAAGACGCGCATGGCATTGGTTTTAGTGTCGCTTTCGTGATGTCGCTTGGTCATAGCCTGTTCCTTTGGGTTGCTCGAGATGCACGTTATTGTAGAGGATGGATTTTCAGGTGTGAAAAAGAGATATAAGAGTGAAACGTAATGAGCCCAGGCATCCGTGGGAATTGGGTAGCGGAATGGTCTCACGATAAAAGGAAAGATAGGTTCTAGGCTATACTTTCTGGCCATGGAAACGATGACTCTTGATAGTGCTACCGCCGTGGTAGCTGCCGAAACCCCTTTCGATCAGCGTCCCATTGGCGTGTTTGATTCGGGTTATGGGGGGCTTACGGTCATGCGCGAAATCATGGCGTCCCTTCCCCATGAGAACATTATTTATGTGGGGGATTCGGCCCGATGTCCCTATGGCCCACGGTCTCTTGATGAGGTGCGCGAGTTTGTGCGACAAATTTGTGGCTACTTGGTCCAGCGTAACGTCAAATTGATTGTCATTGCCTGTAATACCGCCACTGCCGCTGGTCTTGTGGCGGCTCAGCAAGAATTTCCGGTGCCCGTTATCGGTGTGGTGGAGCCGGGAGCGCGAGCGGCGGCTATGACCACTCGCAACCGGCGGGTCGGGGTTATTGCCACCAAAGCTACCGTGGAATCCTGCGCTTATGCTGAAGCCATTCGTGCCATTGATGCCGGGATAACGGTTTTTTCAACGGCCGCCCCTCGGTTTGTGGAGATAGCGGAGCTGGGGATTCGCATGGATGAAGGACCTTTCGAGAGCTTCATGTCCGAAGTGTCAAAAGCCTACGTGCGTCCTGAGTTTGAAGAGATTGCCCGGGAATACCTGGAGCCGTTGCGCCGCTGTGAGATCGATACGCTGGTTTTGGGATGCACCCACTATCCGCTGCTGAAGGCATTGATTGGTTCGGTTGTGGGTCATGAAGTGCGCCTGATTTCTTCGGCGGAGGAAACGGCGCGTGATGTGGCGGAAATATTGGCCCGTCGGCAAGAGCAGGCCCCAGAAACCCAAAAGCCCACCTATGAATTTTTGACCACGGCTGAAGACAGTGATGAGTTTGCTCAGTTTGGGGGCCGAGTGCTTTCAATGGAATTGGAACACGTAAAACAACTGCAGCTTGAGTCCTAAACAGGAAAAGGAGCGTAAGGCTATGAAGACCGTTGTGCTCGCTACGAACAATGCCCACAAAGTGTCCGAGATCAAATCGGCACTCAATTTTGAGGGCTGGGAATTCAAGACCCTAGCGGAGATGGGGGTCGTCTCGGATCCTGAAGAGGATGCCGATAGCTTTGAGGGGAATGCTCGCATCAAAGCGCTTTCGGCTTGGAATGCGTGCCCGGGTTGTGCGGCGTTGGCGGACGACTCCGGTCTTGAAGTGGATGCCTTAGACGGAGCGCCGGGAGTCTATTCGGCGCGCTATGCTGGCGTGGAAGGGGAGGGAGCTGATGCTGCTAACAACGCGCTCTTGCTTGAGCAGTTGTTGGGCGTACCCGATGACCAGCGAAGCGCTCGCTTTGTCTGTACTCTCGTGTTTATTGATGAGGATGGCACCGAGACGGTAGCCCGCGGCACCATTGAAGGGCGCATTGGCCACGCAGAAAAAGGGTCAGAAGGCTTTGGCTATGATCCTTTGTTCTTGCCTGATGAGTTTCAGGGGCGTCTCACCCTGGCGGAAGTAGATCAAGCAGCTAAGAATGCCATTTCTCATCGGGGGAATGCACTCAGGGCTCTTAAGCAAAAATTACAAGAGAAAGCTCCAGACACTCAGGATGTACGTGAGGTGGCAGCGGCCTGTGCGGCTACCGAAGACACCAAGGCGGCTCTCGGAGCGGGCGCTGTTAATGAACCGGCTACGGTAGCGGTTTCTGCGAATGGCTCGAGTGCCACGGCACCCGAAAACACTGAGTCAGAAAAAGCCTCTGCTCTGTCAGGGATTTCTGTAGAATGGATTGATGAAGCCACGATGGCTTTGGCGTTCCCTTCAGCCGACGGAAAGAGCAAAGTCTCAGGTCGTCTGTGGCTTCCGGTGGGAGAGGCTTTGGAATCACCTCGCGGTATTGTTCAGTTGATCCATGGCATGGCGGAACATATTGACCGGTACGAACCATTCGCTCGGTACCTTTGTGAGCGAGGCTATGTAGTGTGTGGCCATGATCATGTCGGTCACGGCAGGACCGCTGCTTCTCAGGATGATTTAGGAGAGATGCCGGTTCATGGGGGTGTGGACGTACTGATAGCGGATGCCTATTCCCTTCGCTTGCAAGTGCAAGAAGCGTTTTCGCCGGAATTGCCCTATATCATCTTTGGTCACTCGATGGGGTCGTTGGTGCTCCGTTGCTACCTGGCACTTCATGGAGAGGGGTTGGCTGCGGCTATTATCTGCGGAACTCCGATGCCTCCTCGCGCTATGTCGGGGGCGGGGAATGTCCTTGCCCGGGCTGTAGCATTGGCAAATGGTGCCGAGTATCGCAGCGACTTGCTCCATGCGTTGGCTGATGGCGCCTACTCCAGTGCCATCCCCGATGCGCGTACGCCCTTTGACTGGTTGTCGCGGGATCCAGCAGTGGCTGATGGGTTTGCTGCTGATGAGCGCACGGGATTCATGTTCTCAGCGGGGGCCTATGCCACGCTTACCGATGCTGCCTATCGCGCAGCCGCTCCAGCTACCTTTGAGCAGACGCCCCGATCGCTTCCCTTATTGGTAGTGGCTGGAGCGGAAGATCCGGTAGGGGATAGAGGAGCAGGTCCTGCGCGGGTAGCGGAATCCTACGGTCGTGCGGGGGTGGAAGAGGTTGATCTGACGCTCTATGGTGGCATGCGCCACGAGATCTTAAACGAGATCGGCAAAGAGCGTGTCTGGTCCAATCTTGCGGCCTGGATTGAGCGGCATTCCTAAGAGCGAAGAGATTCGTTCCTCGCCGTTGAGGTAATGGTTCTAAGAGATTTTCCGTGCACTGGTGGTTCTTCTGGTATACTGCCATCCGCTACGTCGGGGTGTGGCGCAGCCTGGTAGCGCGCTTGCTTTGGGAGCAAGATGTCGCAGGTTCGAAT
>CAJUNI010000062.1 GCA_910587945.1 uncultured Parvibacter sp. | reverse complement strand
GCCTTAGACACCTACCAAACCGTAGCTACCCTTGCTGCCCTTTTGGCAAGTGCCTTCATCATTGGCACCTTGGTCTCGCGCTTTTTAAGCGCCCTTCTCATGAGTAGCGGCAAACTGAAGCGCTTGCTTTTGTGGGGAGCGGTTGCCGACACCCTCTTAAGCGCGCTGTATTTAGCACCCGAGACCCTTGGCATGCTTATCGGCCTGCGCTTTATTCACGGCATGGCCTATGGCATTTGTTCCACCACCATTGCCACGGTGGTTACGAGCATCATTCCGCCCGCTCGCAAGGGCGAAGGCATTGGCTACTACATGCTCTCCGTCACCTTGGGTGCAGCCATTGGACCATTCCTGGGGATTTTTCTTGCGAACAATTTTGGTTACCAAACACTCTTCATTATTGCCCTGGCCACGGCATTCTTAAGCATTCCCTGCACCGCAGCCTTAACCCTTTCCCCACGCACTCAGCAGCGCTCGGCACTGCAGGCCGAGGAAGAAGCAATGGATGAGGCAGCCGCCTGGGAAAGTGATGCTCCAGCCGAAGCAACCCGGGAGCTGAAAGCAGCCGATTCCTCGCGCCCGGCTCCCATGTCCGCCTCGGCCCGAGCAACCTCTCGGGCAACCGCGCAGGCAACAGCCCCTACCCCGTCAGGCCTGCGAAAGTTTATCGAGCCCTGTGTCATTCCGATTTCCGTGGTTTGCGGACTCATTTTCTTTGGCTATTCAAGCCTCTTAACCTTTTTGACCCCCTACGCCCAAGAGCTCGATTTAAGTCGTGCCGCAAGCGTGTTCTTTGTGGTCTATGCCTTGAGCATGTTTATCACACGGCCCTTTACAGGGCGCGCCTTTGACCGCATTGGCCCACGCCCGGTTATGACGCCGGCCTTTTTCGCCTTCGCCCTTGGCATGGTGGTTCTGGCATTGGCTTCCAACGATTGGATGATTTTAGGCGCTGCATTTTTGTTGGGATTTGGGGTGGGCACCATTCAGTCCTGCGGCCTTTCTATGGCCGTCAAAGCCACCCCTGATGAGCGCCTGAGCCTAGCCAACGCGACGTTTTATATATTGCTTGACGCCGGCGTTGGCGTGGGCCCGGTTGTATTGGGAGCGCTTCTGCCCCTGATGGGCTATCGGCTCCTTTATGGCGCCATGGCACTCTTGGGCCTCGGCGCATTCCTTCTCTTCCTTGGAGTAAGTGCTCGCAAAAAGCACTCTCGCGCGGCCTAATCGGCAGGTTGGAACGTATCCCTGTCCGGCGCGAACGACTGCATGGCCTCAATGGTGCGCGCAAAGAGGTCGTCCAGCTCCCAACCAAGCATTTCGGCACCGCTGCGAATAACCTCGCGATCCACCCCGGCAGCAAACCGCTTATCCTTGAACTTTTTCTTGAGCGACTTCACTTCAAAGTCCATAACCGACTTTGAGGGACGCATCACAATGGCTGCCCCAATAAGACCCGTGAGCTCTTCGGTCGCAAAGAGAACCTTCTCCATCTGCAACTCAGGCTTGGGTAGCTCAGGGTTAAAGTCGGAGGTGTGAGACTGGATAGCCCGAATCAATTCCGGGGTGCCTCCCGCCGCCTCAATCAGCGGAGCTGCGTAGATGGTGTGCAACTCAGGCTCATCGTCATGCTCTTCCCAATCAAGATCATGAAGGAGCCCCACAATGCCCCAGAACTCTTCATTTTCCGGATCAAACTCTCGGGCGAAATAACGCATGGTTTGCTCCACGGTTTCCCCATGCTCAATATGGAATTCTTCCTTGTTGTGTTCTTGCAACAGCGCGAATGCGTCGTCGCGACTTATGCCTGCAGAAAGTGTCGCCATAGACTCCCCTTTCCCTCTTGGGTGCGCGAGCCGTGAGTGCGAATGATATGCCCCCGTGCGGCGGCTTCGTCCACGGGATAGAGGGTTTGTTCGCTGCCCGCTCTGCGGACGTTATCACTACCCCACCTGCAGCTTTCCCCATCCGAGAGGCATTTTTACCCCACGCTAGCGCTGCACCCAGTTCCTCAATAATTCTGGGGTCACTATACCCTATAGGGACTCCCGGAGCCTATTCCAACAAGGAAGTCAGAGGTCATTTCGAAAAGAACTACGCATGAAGCCGCTCGATATCTGCGCAAAAGAGACGAGTCGCTGTCTTTCGCACTCAGCAAAGGCCTAAGCGTAGACGTAATGGCAGGACTCAGGAGACCAACGGCTCCAAACTCTCAAGGCGCACCTTAGAACGTGATGCCTACCAGATTGGTGGCTAAGCCCCAGAAAACACCGATAGCATACAAGGCCACAATGATGGCTACATTTTGCTTCCAATGGCGATTGGCGCGAGCCAAGACCAGCAGCCCCACACCAGCAGACACCAACAAACCAGCAAGCATGGCTCCCGCACCAAGCACGCCCTCCACATAGAGCTGAGCAATAACGACGCTGGCAGCGCAATTAGGAATCAAGCCCACGAGCGCACTGGCTAAGACCGACAGCGTGGGATTCGCGCCCAAGAAATCGCCCAGGGTGTCTTCGCCAACCACCTCAAGGATTCCGTTCAAGACTATAGTAATGAGGAAGACGAACAGCGTTACTTGGACCGTATGAATAAGGGCGCTCTTCCAGATGCCCTTCCAACCCACCTCGTGGCCGTGATCATGACCGCAGCATCCGTGAGCATGCTCCTCAGTGGCTTCCGCTAAGTCCGCCGCATCGGTGGCGGCAACCTCTTGCTGCACGGCAGCCTTTACCTCAGCGGTAGTAAGCGACGGGTCAGTAGGACCAGCGACCGGAGCTCCATGGTGATGATGGCCGTGAATGCAGGCTTCGCTTTGACATTGACGTACCGCATCATGATGCTCGTAGACCAAAGACGGATGCTGCTCGCAGGTTTCGCAATCTTCGTGACAGCCGCAGTGGTCGTGTTCGCAGAGCTCATGAATCTTGAGTTCGGTGTGCTCCCGACGAGCAACCCGCAGCAGCGCATCCACCACAAAACCCATGATCATGCCAATGATGATCTTCGCACCCAAAATAGAGGCGATGGTCTGCAGGGGAACCGCTTCCGCCAAAAAGATGGGGAGCATTTCATCAGAGGTGGATAACAACACCGCAAAGAGCGTACCTAGCGTGATAACGCGGCCCGCATACAAGGTAGCCGCCATAGCTGAGAAGCCACATTGAGGCACGGCTCCTAACAACGAGCCCACCAAAGGTCCAGCTGCCCCTGCTCGACGGATGGCCTCTTGGGTTTTGTTGCCCGTCTTATGCTCGAGCCATTCCATGGCCAGATAGGTCACCAAAAGGAAGGGGATCAAATAGAGCGTGTCTGCAACCGAGTGCTCCAACACGTGTTCTGCGATATGTAAGAATTCGTCCATACCAGGATTCTACTGCGCCTTAGCGGGGTTCACCCGTAGATGTTGACCTCATGAAACTCGACGGCCATAAACGGTACACCGCAGCCAAGAGCCCCATAATAGAAGGCCTACCGACTTAAAGGAGCCCTATGAATTATCGCGAAGATGAGCGTCGCTGGAAGCAAATGATGGACATCCTCACCGCCGAGTCCAACGGGCGAGAACCAAAGCCGTTTACCAGCCAACGGACCCTCTTTGGCATCCCTTCAGAAGTGGAGAAATCCCTAGAAGCATTGGTGGCGGCCGATGAGCAGGCCCAACGGGAGCGCTTGGCCGAAGAGGCCAAAGCTCAAGGCGCCCTCGAAACCGTGCAACATCCCCTGGATCCCATTTATGACCAGCACTCAGAGATCCTTATTTTGGGCACCATGCCTTCCCCGGTCTCACGAGAAGTCGGCTTCTACTACGGTCACCCCCAGAATCGCTTTTGGCGGGTCTTAGCCGCGCTCTTTGACGAGCCTGTGGCCCAAACCAACGAGCAGCGCACCGATCAGCTTCTGCGCCACCACATTGCCCTTTGGGACGTATTGGCTTCGTGCACTATCCATGGAGCTAGTGATGCAAGTATTAGCGATGCGGTACCCAACGACTTTTCTTCGATCTTAGCTACGGCCCCTATTAGAGCCGTCTTTTGCACCGGCGCTAAAGCCACCGAGCTTTACAACAAGTTCTGCGCCGAAGAAACCGGAATCCCTGCCATCAAGCTTCCCTCCACCAGTGCCGCTAACGCCGCTTGTCGTCTTCCCGCATTGGTGAGCGCCTATCGAGCGATACTGCCCTACCTCACTCCCCCGACCCTGCCCGTCCTGAATGTTGATGAGGTGGTAGCACTCGAACAGCGCATTGCGGCGGCGGGCACCCCCTTAGCAGAGCTTATGGAGCGCGCAGGGTGCAGCGTGGCCCATCGAGCCCATGAGCTTTGGCGTCAGCGCGTGGAGCACGCCGGCAGCACCCAGGTATGCTGGGAAGAAGCCACGCGAGAAGCCCTAGATCTGGATGATTGCGCTCGACGAGGCACCCTGACCATTCTTTGTGGAAGCGGCAACAACGGCGGAGATGGCTGGGTGGCTGCCCGCGATCTGGCTGCCCTCGGTCACCACGTCATCCTTGTTAGTCTCAAAGCTCCTGAGGATTTACATGCAGAACCAGCGCGTGAAACCGCTCTAGGCCTGGCGCCCGTTTTAGAGGAAGCCGGGGTTACGGTCGAGATCAATCCGTCCCTCGATCGCCTAAAAGAGCTCTTAGCAAAAAGTGATGGCGTCATTGACGGCCTGCTGGGTACTGGCTTTACGGGAACTGAGGTGCGCAACCCCCTCGATGAGTGGATTGAGGCAGTCAATCGCCAACACGCCCGCGGCTCCTTTGTGCTTGCTATTGATGTACCGAGCGGACTTTCCGCCCAAACGGGCAGTGCTGCCGCAACCACCATCTGCGCTACCGCCACTGCCACCATGCTGGTGGCAAAACCTGGGTTACTGACAGAAGAAGCCCTGCCCTTTGTAGGCAATCTCTTTGTAGAGCCCTTGGCCTATCTGGAGCCCCTTCTTACGGGTGAGGAAGGGCCGTCCTCTGGGATTGCCGCCGCGCCGACAAAAGAGCAAACACCACCTCAGCCCTAAGAGAAGCCACTTCGCATCTCCCCTGGCAAGCCCGAGAGCGCTAAGGTACCTTCATAGCCAACGAAAGGAATCTTCTATGGACTCTGCTCCTTTTGAAGCACCGCCTTCTTCCCTCACACCCGGCACGACGCCGGCGCCGACGATGCCGGCAATAGCGGCCACTCCAGAGTCAGCAAGCGCACCAATCCCTATGGCTGGGGCTACGCCGATACCAAGCGGGGTGCCTGGGGCCACAGCCATTCCCGCACCGGGAGTTATACCTGGCGCAATGCCCGGAGCATCCGTCCCGCTGGCACCCCTTCTAAGTTGTCAGGATCTCACAAAAACCTATGGGTCAACGCGGGCCCTCGATCGTTTCACCTGCACCATTCCCCAGGGTCGCATCGTGGGCCTGTTAGGACCCAATGGTTCCGGTAAAACTACGCTGCTTAAGCTTATTGCAGGCGTTGCTCATCCCAGCTCCGGTACCCTCCGAGTAGCTGGTTTAGAGGTAGGGGCTGCAAGCAAATCCCTCGTGTCCTATCTTCCCGAACGACCCTATTTCCCCCGCTCTCGCCGAGTGTCAGAAATGGTCTCTCTGTTCTCCGACTTCTATCAGGATTTCGACGCTCCTATGGCCTACGAGATGCTTGCCCATTTAGGCGTGAGCCCCCAGGCCTTTGCCTCAAGCCTCTCAAAAGGCACTCTCGAGAAAGTACAGTTGGTGCTCGTGATGGCGCGCCATGCTGCGTTGTATCTCCTCGATGAGCCCATTGGTGGCGTTGATCCGGCTGCGCGGGACTTCATCCTGCAAACCATCATCAAGACCTATCGTCCCCACTCCTCTATCTTGCTCTCCACCCATCTTGTCCAAGATATTGAGTCGATCCTCGACGACTTCATCCTCCTGCGCTATGGGTCTATGACCCTTCACGCCCCGGTAGGCTATGTCACCGAGACCCTGGGCACCAGTCTCGACTCCTTTTTCCGGAAGGAGTTCCAATGCTAGGAAAACTCATTGCTCACGAATTTAAGACCCTCGCCAAACCAACCCTGATTATTTTGGGCATCATGCTCATTGCCGGCATTGCAGGCATCTTAAGCTTCTCACTGCTCTGGGGATTCATGGATATGTCCGCGACATCCTATCGCTCTTCCCTAGTAACCAGTGGCACGATGACCGCCCTCACCCTACTCTCTTTATTTTTGGGCTTTCTGGTCTGGGCGTCGGTAGTAGCTCTTTTCATTTATCTCATCGTTCGCTTTTATCGCACGATGTTTACCGACGAAGGCTATCTCACCCTCACCCTTCCCGTCTCCACCGCCGCACTGGTAGGGGCAAAGTATCTGGTGGCTTGCATCCTCATGGTGGCCGCTGTGGTGATAGCCACCATCCTCTATGGCACCATGCTGCTTCCCATTGAGGATTTAGGCTCTTGGGATTACATCGTGAACTCCCTATTCGCCCTCATGGGAGGCACCTATGGATTGATGACGTCAGTCCATGCAGGCTCAATCTTTTTCGGCATGCTTTCGATGGTGTTCACCATTGCCTATCAGCTGGCCTTGGCCTTTTTCACCCTCGCCCTCGGTGCATGGTGGGCGCGCCGCCACAAACTGGCTGTGGCTGTTGCCCTCTTCTTAGGCATTACCTGGGCACTGTCTTTGGTCTTCTCCGTAATATCGGTGCTTATCTTAAGTGCAGCATCCGCAGGCACTACGGCGGCGTTAGTTTCGAGTGTCATTCAGCTTCTGGTTAACGGAGCCGTGGCAGCGGGGGCTTTCCTTGGCACCGTTTTCGTCATCAAGCACAAGGTTGATCTCAACTAGCGCAGAGAAACCTCTCAGCGCTCCTGTCGCAAAACCCCTGGTCAGATGCATGATTAAGGGCACAACCCTCGCTCGATTCCCCAGCAGTTCACTCACCCAAACAACTTCATTCGAATCCCTGCCTCACGGCAGGGATTTTTTTCGCCTCTTTTTATATTTATATGGCTTATATATGTATGAGATATGTATAATAGCAATACGTTTTCAAGCGACATCAACACACCTAAAACTTACGAGGACGCTTATGAAAGCAGGAGTGCCGCAAGGCAGCAGGGCTGGCGCGCGCATTTCCGTCGAACCCACCGGCGAAGATGCGCGAAGCCGGTCAGCCCATTCCCAGAAAAAAGAGAAAAAACCCGTTACCATACGGCTCGATGTCGATGTCATCGACTATTTCAAAGCCGAAGCTGATCGCACGGGTATCCCCTATCAAAACCTCATCAATCTCTATTTGCAGGACTGTGTAGACACGGGCAAGACCCTGTGCTTTGCCTAATCGGCTATTCACTGCATAAAAAATGACACCCCCGAAGGGGTGCCATTTCGAGTTAGCCTTGTTTTGGCGAATGCCTCAACGCGACGGTGCGGAACTTTTCCGCGCCTGCGGCTTAGTACATGCCGCCGCCACCCATAGCGCCAGCTAAGGCAGACAGATCGGGGCCCTCTTTCGGGATCTCGTTGATGGTGGCTTCTGTGATGAGAATCAAGCCAGCCACGGAAGCGGCAGACTGCAGAGCGGTACGGGTAACCTTGACCGGGTCATTAACACCCATCTCAATCATGTTGCCCTGCTCGCCAGTCTTATAGTTACGGCCCCAACCAGGTTGTGCCTTCTTAACTTCAGAGACCTCAACGGAGCCCTCATAGCCAGCATTCTGAGCGATGCAGCGAAGCGGAGCCTCCAGAGCGCGGCGGATGATATCCACACCAACCTGCTCCTCAGCGTCGCCCTCGACCTTGTCCAGCGCGGGGATAGCATTGATCAGCGCAACGCCACCGCCGGCGATGATGCCCTCTTCCACAGCAGCACGGGTTGCCTGGAGTGCGTCTTCGATGCGGGACTTCTTCTCCTTGAGCTCAGACTCCGTAGCAGCGCCTACCTTCAGTACGGCAACGCCACCGGAGAGCTTAGCCAGGCGCTCTTGCAGCTTCTCGCGATCAAACTCGGAATCGGTGCGATCCAGCTCGGCCTTGATTTGAGCCACGCGCTCGTCAATAGCAGACTTCTCGCCAGCGCCATCCACAATAAGCATGGTGTCCTTGGTAACCTTCACGGTCTTTGCCGTACCCATCATAGAGATGGTGGCATCAGCCATGGTCATGCCGAAGTCCTTATCGATGACCTGAGCACCGGTCACAGCAGCGATGTCCTCGAGGATGCGCTTGCGACGGTCGCCGAAGCCCGGAGCCTTCACCGCAACACAATTGAAGGTGCCACGGAGCTTGTTCAAAAGAATGGTGGCCAAAGCTTCGCCCTCAACGTCTTCTGCCACTAAGAAGAGCGGACGGCCAGACTTCATAACCTCTTCCAACAGCGGCACCATGTCCTGAATGTTGGAGATCTTCTGGTCGGTCAGCATGATGAAGGGATCCTTCAAGACCGCTTCCATCTTCTCCATGTCAGTAGCCATGTAAGGAGAAATGTAGCCGCGGTCGTACTGCATGCCCTCCACGATGTCCATCTCAAGACCGAAGGTCTGGGACTCTTCAACGGAAATAGCGCCGTCTTTGCCCACAGCATCCATGGCCTCAGCAATCTTGGCACCGATGGTGGCGTCGCCGGCAGAGATGGTACCAACGTTGGCGATTTGCTCTTTCGTAGAAACCGGGGTGGCAGCCTCTTTGATGGCCTCTACTACCGTTGCCGTAGCAGCTTCAATGCCACGACGAATACCCAACGCGTCAGCGCCAGCCGTCACATTCTTCAGCCCTTCGCGAACGATGACGTCAGCCAGCAACGTGGCCGTGGTGGTACCGTCACCAGCTACATCGTTGGTCTTGACGGCTGCTTCACGAACGAGCTGAGCACCCATGTTCTCGATGGGATCTTCGAGTTCTACCTCTTTGGCCACCGTTACACCGTCATTGGTGATAAGCGGAGCGCCATAGGACTTCTCCAGGGCTACATAGCGACCCTTGGGGCCAAGGGTAACCTTGACCGCATCGGAGAGCTTATTAACACCCGCAGCTAATGCGCTGCGTGCATCAGAATCAAACTTGATTTCCTTTGCCATTATGACTTCTTCCTTCCGGATGGATGTACTATCAAATCAGGTGGTTAAGCAATGACAGCATAGAGATCATCGGCGCGAAGAATCAGCACTTCTTCGCCATCCAAGGTGATTTCCGTTCCACCATATTTGCCGTAAATAACCTTGTCTCCCACAGCCACAGGCATAGGGAGCAAATTGCCATCCTTGTCCATTTTGCCTGCGCCTACGGCAAGCACGGTGCCTGTTTGAGGCTTTTCCTTGGCGTCGTGAGCAAGATACAAACCAGAGGCAGTGGTTACTTCTGCTTCGTCCTGCTTAATGATGACGCGATCGCCCAAAGGCTTCAAATTCATGACGTTGCCTTCCTTTCATGTTGCTGGGAGTTTTTGCACTTACTGATTAAACCACCGTGGTGTGGTGATCTTTGGCACTCTTCAGCAACGAGTGCTAAACAAGGCCTTATCATAACAATGACGGCGGCAATTGCAAGTAAAAGAGAGGAAATCTTAGTCTTAGGGGCTTAGATTTCAAAGAGTCGTCATAATTAACAACTACCCTAAGTTCACGCACCCGATTCGTAGCAGCAAAAGGGTGGGGTACAGCAGCCCTGCCGCTTCCACTTCCCCGTCGCAGTACGGGCGAAAGCCAAGCCAGAATGCCCACTCATTACCAGGACCTCGCCCCAGGAGCGCGCAGCCCTCGAACTCGCGTTAGGCGTAATCGATAACCGTATAGGATGGCTCAAGAGCGCGCTTATACTCATAGGAAGCGGCACGGTCAAGAAGGGATCGAATCGCAGCGGCATCAAGTCCCTCAACCACGATATCCGCCGCAGGGATTCCCTGCTCATAGGCCTGTTTGAGGAGACAATCCAAGCGTCCGTAGTCGACCCCTAAGGAAGCCTCGTCTTCCTGGCCCGCAGAGAGTTCTGCACTCGGTGCCTTAGTCAACACCGATGACGGGATAGGCGCCGGCTTCCCCTGGCGCTGTGCCTGCTCATTGCGCCAGCGCGCCACGGCATAAACGTCCGTTTTGTAGAGTCCACCAATGGGAGCAAACGCGCCCGCCGTATCGCCGTAGAGCGTGGAGTAGCCCATAAAGGCCTCGCTCTTGTTGCCTGTGTTCAAGAGGATCCACCCGTAGGTATTTGAAAGCGCCATCAGACAAATCATCCGACAGCGAGCTTGGGTGTTTTCCGCTGCAAGCCCTGTGAGCGCTCCGCCACAAGCATCGCCCAAAGCTGCCTCAAAAGCTGCAAAGGGCTCACAGATTGATACGGTGCTGGTTTCGATAGCGAGGTTCTGAGCCAGAAGCTGCGCGTCTTCCACAGAATGGGCGCTGGAGTAGGGCCCCGGCAGTAAAACCCCATGAACCGAAGATGAACCCAAGGCATCCACCGCCATCGTAGCCACCACGCTGGAGTCAATGCCGCCCGAAAGGCCAATCACTACGTCACTAAATCCCGCGGTGGCCATAAATGCTTGCAATCCCTCAACACAGCGGTTGTACATGGCTTCTGGTTCCACCGAACTCCTCCTTAACAACGCAGCGTTTCTTCTTCGAGCCCATTACTGCTTCATTCAACTACCTGATCCAAGCTCGGGGCATCCCCTTCGCTCTGATCTGTTGGGTGTCTCCCTGTCCTGACAGAAAAAGCGAAGGCTGCGTAGCTCCTGAATGAAGCTTTTCCGATTTTCTGCATCGGACGTAGGCTCTAGTAGCTACCCATAATAAAGGCGTCAGACGCAATTCCTTGGGCTCTTGAGACAGAGTGTTACCGAGCGGCTGTCAGCGCACCACCGCATCGGTGCTTGAACTTACCTGGATAGCCTGCCCGTCGGTCTCGATGGTGATGGTTCCGAGATCATCGGTACGCAGCACCTGAGCCCCTACAGCCTCCAGCCGATCAAGCGTAGCGTCCGTGGGATGCCCGTAGCTATTTTCTCCCACAGAAATTACCGCATAATCTGGGGAAACTTTTTCCAGAAACAGTGCCGAAGAAGACGAACTGGAGCCATGATGACCCACCTTGAGGATATCGACATCCAAAAGATAAGGCGCCCCTATCAGTCGATCTTCAGCTTCGCGCTCGGCATCACCGGTAAACAAGAAGGTCACCTCTCCAAAGCGCAAGGTACAAACGAGCGAGCCGTTATTGGTATCCCCCGCTACCCCGGGAGCGCTAATGAATTGCAGCGTGGCGCCGCCCAAATCATAGGTGGCCCCTTGGGACGGAACTGTGATGGGCACGTCGCCCAAGTAGCTCACAACGTTATTGAAGGTTTTCGTATCGTGCTGGGTTACCGAGCAGAAAAACCAATCGCAGGTGGCATAGTTCAGAGCGCCGGCAAGACCGCCGCAGTGATCGGCGTCGGGGTGCGAAGCCACAATGTAGTCAAGATGGGTGATCCCAAGATCGCGCAGGATGCTATAGAGCTTCGAAGATGCCTTAGCGGGACCACCATCAATGAGCATATGCTTACCATTGCAGCTAATGAGAGCCGCATCTCCTTGGCCCACATCTAAAAACCGAACCCGCAAGGGGCCCGTGAGCTCATCGGCCGCAGCGCCAGTACCCTCAGCGGCTGTCGTTGTGCCTTCGGTGCGGGCTAACGGAGCCGAGGGAGACACTTCTTGACTCTCGTCTAAGGGCCCCTCTTCTGCTGGCGCAGCTGGCACTGCCACATCCGCCGACACCGCAGCTGTCCCCGCCTGTCCATCGGCGACTGGCTCAAAGGACTCCCCTCCGGCCACCCCACCACCAATGACAAGCACCAGGAGAAGAGCTAGTACACCTAAGACCCCTCGCTGACGAGGGCCACTACCCCGTGGACGCCCAAGAAAACCGCTCGTTCTTCTACCGCCCGCACGAGATACCCGCTTGCCCATGGTGACCCTTTCCTGCGCGCACTCTGCTTTAAGCCCCACAGGGCTTAAAGCCACGCTCTACCACTGAAAGTCGACTAGGTTTTGTGTGCCCCTTAGGCGTTGCGAATCCGCTCAGCGAGCCACTCAGCCCAGGCCTCTACTCCATCTCCGGAGGTTGCAGAAATTGGGAACAAGGGAGCTTGAGGATTGAGCCGCGCAATGGAAGCCTCAAAGGCCTCGCGGTCAAAGTTAAACACCGGCATGGTATCCACCTTGTTCAAGATGATGGCATCGGATACTTGGAACACGCCGGGATACTTCAGGGGCTTATCATCACCTTCGGGTACCGACAGAATCATGACTTTCGCGTTTTCACCCAGATCAAAATCAGTGGGGCATACCAAATTGCCCACGTTTTCAATGATGATGAGATCCAGCCGCTCAAGGTCAAGGACATCAATAGCGCGCTTGATCATGGCGCTTTCCAGATGACAGGCGCCTCCGGTGTTAATTTGCACCGCAGCAATACCCTGCCCTTTGATTTTCTCGGCATCCACGCTCGAGGCAATGTCGCCCTCAATGACCGCGATATTGAATTCATCGCGCAGGGCATCAATGGTGGCCAAAATCGTGGACGTTTTACCCGAACCTGGACTTGCTAACAGGTCTAAGACAAAGACATGATTATCGGCAAAGCGCTGGCGCAACTCAGCAGCTAAGCTATCGTTTTTATCCAGAATGGGCTGCTTCACATCAATTTTCATAGAGAAACTCACTCTTCATTCGCATCATCGGGAAGGTCCACTTCAATGGAATCAATTTGAAGTTCGCGACCCGCGATAAGTTCGGTGGCAAAGCTATCGCATTCCGGACAAAAAAGATGGAAACGATCATGCTCAAACTCTGCGCCACATTCCAGACAGCGGCTCTTGGGTTTGATCATATTCACCGTAAGCTTCGCACCCTCGGTAAAGGGATCTGTCTCCGTCATAGCCTCAAAGGAGAACTGCAGCGCATCCTCAATGGCTTCCGTCATTTCCCCAATAGACAGGGTCACCCCTAAAAGCTTGGTAGCCCCCGACTGTCGCGCGGACTGGGTGGCCACATCAAGCACACTGGTGATGATTCCCAGTTCATGCATGGGATCACCCTCACTCATCTTCGTCCGCTTCCTCGTTCTGCCGCTTAATGCGTCGGGCCAGTACTACGCGGGCCAGCAACAAGCTGATCTCGTAGAGCACCACTAACGCCGCAAACATCAAAAGCATGGTAACCGGTGACGCATCAGGAGTAACCATGGCGCATACCACGAGCAAGACTACGTAAACGGTACGCCAGCTTCCGCGGAGCTTCTTATAGGGAACAATGTTGAAGATTACCAGGTAGAAAATAACCAACGGCAATTCAAAGGCCAGACCAAAGATGAGCTCAAACTTGATAATGATGTCCACATAGGAGGACATACGGGGCTCAACATAGCCCATACCCGAAGCTTGGTCGGTCAACCACTCAAAGGCCGCAGGCAGAATCACGGCATAGCAGAACACCGTACCGATAATGACCAGAATGACGGCCACCACA
>CAJUNI010000061.1 GCA_910587945.1 uncultured Parvibacter sp. | reverse complement strand
GGATGAATCAGTTTCGGCTTGGTCCTTATGGGTGCGGTCCTCAAGCTGCAGATCATTGCTGATCAGGGCAGCAAACTGGTCTGGATTACTAACTAAAGCCTCCAGTGAAGCTTTGTCTATAACGCGAATGCGTGGGCTGAGCGCTTCCAATTCGTCTTTGCGAAGAGCGGCTACACAGCCAGTAATAACAACGGTAGCCTGCGGATAATCCTGCAGTGTACGACGAATGGTCTTGCGAGATTTTTTCTCCGCTTCCGCTGTGACGAGACAGGTGTTAACGAGGGCAAGTTCAGCTTGAGGATTTGAGTCAATAACCCAACCTTGTCGAGTGAGCGACCAGGCGAAACTATCTGCTTCTACCCGATTGACCTTACATCCTAGATTAATAATGGCGCAATGACGCGTCACAGTGTGCCCCCTAATTCACCCAATTCATATAAGACTAAGCTGGGTGCAATAACTCCTGCGGTTTCAGTACGCAAAATATTAGAACCAAGGCTGGCTTGAGTGCATTGGGGTCCAATATTCAATAGTCGCGTGACTTCTTCGTTGCTTAAACCACCTTCAGGACCCACGATTACGGCCACAGAGCACGGCTCACCTTGATCTAGCATTCCTTTTAGGGGTGTAAGAGCCCGCTTGATAGTGTCCTCAGCTTGGGCTTCTTCCCAAAACACTACTACCCTGTCAAAGCTCGAAAGCTCTGTTTCAAGGGCGGAAAGCGAATGTGGGAGGGTAACTTCGGGAATCTCATGACATCCGGATTGCATGGCAGCGCTTTTGGCTACGGCTTGCCAGCGCCGAATCCGATCCGGCGCCTTTCGTGCATCAAGGCGAAGCACGGAACGCTGGGCAGCAAAGGGAATGAAACGATGAACGCCGAGTTCAGTCCCTTGACGTACGACGGTCTCCATTTTGTCACCCTTGGCAAGGCCCTGCACCAGCGTCAGTTTAACCAGTGATGAAGGCCTGGTGTCATGGCCGCAGATTTTCACCAAAAGCTCAGGCTGGAGGGCTACAATTTCGCACTCAAAATAGTCTTGGGATCCGTCAACCACCGCAATATGTTCACCCGGTGAAAGCCGGAGCACTTTGGCGTGGTGGGCGTCTTCGGCACTAAGATCGAGGGCGAAAACCGCTTCCGTCTCTTGAGCTAGAACTTGGGTGTCCAAAAAGAATTGATGGAGTGCCATTAGAACAGGTCTCTAAGTTTTTGAAGGGGGCTTCTATTCTCGGAGAATTCCTCTCCCATTTCTTCCGCAAGGCTCTCGAGCAATTCACGCTGCTTCTTTGAAAGCTTCTTGGGGATCTCCACATCCAGATGAGCGTAGAGGTCACCTCGCCCATTGGCCCGCAACCGCGGCATGCCGAAACCCTTGGCTTTTATAACGGTTCCAGGTTGGCTTCCTTCGGGAATGCGGATATCGACTTTTTCGTCCTCAAGAATGCCATCAATTTGAATTTCCGCGCCCAAGGCAGCTTGAACCATAGGGATGCTGGCGCGCACATGGAGATCATCGCCATCGCGCTCGAAATACTCATCCTCCAAAATGCGACAGGTGACAATGAGGTCGCCTGCAGGCGCACCCTGAATGCCGGCTTCGCCAAATTCGGCCACCCGAAGTTGTTGGCCGTCGCGAATGCCGGCAGGAATGTCGACAGTCACCCGCTGGCGGTCCGGTACGCGGCCTTGGCCTTCACACTCGGGACAGGGGTTCTTAATGGTGGTACCTACCCCCTTGCACTCGGGGCAGGTGGTGGCAGACTGCATGTCTCCGAGGAAGGTATGCTGGACCGTCACAACCCGGCCGGAGCCATTGCATTCAGGACAGGTAATAACTTCGCCATCTTCGCCTAAGCCAGTTCCATCGCAGTCAGGACAGGGGGCGAGGCGATCATAGACGATCTCCTTTTTCACACCGGAGGCTGCTTCACGTAGCGTGATGCGAAGACCGATGCCCATGTCGCGGCCATTTTTGCGTGCCGGACGATTGGCTCCGCCACCACCAAAGAAGGTAGAGAAGATATCCCCCATACCACCAAAGCCACCACCGAAGAGGTCTTCGAAGTCTACATAACCGCCGCCTCCAAAGGGGTTACCGCCGCCTGCAGCTGCTCCAGGAATGGTGCCAAAACGATCATACTGAGCCCGTTTTTGTGGGTCGGATAGTACGTCATAGGCCTCATTGAGTTCTTTGAATTTATCCTCAGCATCCGGCTCTTTATTAACGTCCGGATGAAGTTCGCGGGCTTTATGGCGAAATGCTTTTTTAATTTCTGCTTCCGAGGCATTTCGCTCAACGCCGAGAATTTCGTATAAATCTTTTGAAGCCATAGAACTCTATCGACCTTTCTAGCGGGTAAAACAAACAGGGAAAGCTACGTTAATAATGAAGGGTATTAGCTATCGTTGAGGATGGCGCGCGCTGCTGCGACCGCTCCCATAACACGCCGGTAATCCATCCGCGTGGGCCCAATGACGGCTACAATTCCTGCCCCTTCCCCTTGACCGTAACAACCAGCCACTACCGAGACGCGCGAGAGCTCATCAAGGGGGTTCTCGTGCCCGATGCGCACCATACACTCGTTGGCTTGGCAAAGATCAGGATCTAACACACGGAAGAGGACAGCGTCATCTTCGAGCAGTGTCATGACCCCTAAGAGGGAATCGGCTGTTGAAAATTCAGGCTTGCGAAGGAGCGCATTAATGCCGTCTTTTTGCGGATGAATGGGGGCATTCTCTTTAGCGCAAATGAGAATCTCTTCAATGAAGAATCGCAGAAGCTCATCGGTGGAATCTGCTTCTACGAAGGGCGTCTTGTGAGGGATATCGGCGCAGCTCAACCCATTGAAGAGCTCGTTGAGTTTCTGTTGCAATGCAGCCAATTGCACTGCAGAGGTTTCACGAGGAAGGGTCACCGGGCGATTAGCTACTTGGCCGTCTTCGGATACCAGCACAATCAGGGCGGTATGGTCTGAAAGTGAAACCAAGGAGATCTGGCGAAGACGGCTGGAAAGCAGTGTGGGAGCAAGCACCACGGACAGGCAATCG
This sequence comes from uncultured Parvibacter sp., assembly GCA_910587945.1. Lineage (GTDB taxonomy): Bacteria > Actinomycetota > Coriobacteriia > Coriobacteriales > Eggerthellaceae > CAJUNI01. The sequence goes on along the minus strand of CAJUNI010000061.1, from coordinate 10,465 downwards.
GTCATGCGCGAAAGGGCACTTGAGGTGCGCATCGCAAGCTCGTCCAATTCAGCGGCGCAGGCCTTTAGTTCAGAAAGCGCATCACTATCGAGGGCAGAATCCGCGGTTTGGTTGTCGGCGAGCAAATCATCCACAAACGCTCGATAGCCGGCATCAGTAGGAATGCGGCCAGCGGAGGTATGGGGTTGGCTGATATAGCCGGCCTCTTCAAGCGCAGAAAGGTCACTGCGAACTGTCGCTGGACTGACTCCTAACGCATAGCGTTCCGTTAAGGTACGAGATCCAACAGGAAGAGCACAGGCTACGTATTCTTCTACGAGGGCACGAAGAATTCTGCGACGCCTATCTGATAACAACGAAGCCCCCCTTCCCTTTCCATCGACTGAACGAAAGGTATTCTAGCAGCCATGACCTAAGAGTGCTAATTCTACGGGTTAACGGCCACTCCTTGGCGTTTAGGGTGCTAAATCCAGAAGGCGCCCATAGAGTTCATTACCATAGAGCCAACCGAGTTCGGTAGGTTTCAAGCGACCTTCCTGCTCCGTTACAAGGCCCAAAGCGAGTAGTTCTTTGAACACATCAGGAGTTTCTGGTAATAACTCTGCTGCTTGGATAGCACGCTCTTGGCTCAGGCCCTCGGTCATGCGCATGGCAAGCATTAAATCCTCTGCAAGCATTTGTGCTGGGTTAAGATCGTCGGTCACCACCCCATTGGTTAAGCGTAAACGGCGTTCACTGTTTTGCATCATAGTAGCCGCAGCGGTCCCTATACCGAGGTAAGGAACACCAGACCAGTAGGCCTTGTTGTGGCGACATTCGAATCCAGGCTTTGCATAACTTGCCACTTCGTAGCGATGGAACCCTGCGTCCTCAAGCAGTGTTGCGGCGCGCTCCATCATGGATGCTTGAATGTCTTCATCAATATCAGCCATTTCGTGGGCACTCACGGCTCGGGCAAAGGGGGTGTCGGGCTCAATAGAAAGAGGATAAATGCTCACATGGGTAACCTGAGCTTCGATTGCGGTAGCAACACTGGCCTCAAAGCTTTCCATGGTTTGTCCAGGAATGCCCGCCATAAGATCAATGGAGATATTCTTAAAGCGCTCCTGAATGATAGCTATGGCCCGACGTGCCTGGTCAGCGTTATGGGCTCGACCCAGTAGCTCGAGTACCTCGTTATCGAAGGACTGTACACCGAGCGAAATGCGATTCACCCCCAAGGCCCAAAGATCTTTCACGAGGCGATCGTTTACGCTTTCAGGATTGGCCTCGAGGGTGCACTCCACTTCTGGGGTGAGATGCATCGATACCGAGAGCGCATACAGAAGACTTGAGAGCCGCCGAGAGCCGAGATAGCTCGGAGTACCACCGCCAAAATATACCGTTTCAATGGCGCCCAGTTCTTCTTCCTTTGATGCCCTCCGGAGAGCAGTGATCAGCGATTCTACATAGCTATCGATGGCGGGTGCGTCTTGAGCGATTGCCTGGGTAGTGAAGTCGCAATAGTTGCAGCGTCGCACACAGAACGGGATATGAATGTAGAGGGCTTTAAAGGGGTCGTGGATCATGGCAATTCCTTGGTATAACGATCAGTTCGAACCTCGCGTGGTGCCAGGTCTGCGAGTGTCGGGCCTGGCTTCGAACTCTTAGTATTCATGACGAGCGGCTTCGGCTTCCAGGGCGTCATAGACCGCTTCAAAGTCTTCAGGGGTAGAGCAGTAATTGAACCGTCCTCGGGCCTGAGCGGCTCCGGGTAAGCCTGCTACATAGCTCATGGCGTGCTTGCGCATACGCACAATATTTTTTCCCTCACGCTCAGCTAAGAGCCTGCCATGGCGACGAGCCATAGCCAGTCGCTCTGCGATAGTGGGTGGCGTCGGTGGCGTTTTGTCTTCGAGAGCAGCTTGTACCTCCGCAAAAATCCAGGGATTACCTTGGGCTGCGCGGGCAATCATGAGTCCATCGCAGGAGGTTTCTTCAGCCATACGGAGGGCATCTTGGGCAGAGCAGATGTCTCCATTACCAACCACAGGAATAGAAACGACTTCTTTCACGCGTCGAATACAGCCCCAATCTGCAACGCCCTGATAGAGCTGCAGGCTGAAGCGGCCATGGACCGTGAGGGCATCAGCACCCGCCGACTCCAACACCTGGGCAAAGGCGGGGGCTGTCTCCTCCTCTAGCCCCCAGCCCCGCCGGAATTTTACGGTAACGGGACACTGGACCGCTTCTTTAACCGCAGAGACAATCTGGGCTGCAAGAGCAGGATGCTTCATGAGTGCGCTGCCGTCCCCTTTGCTCACAATCTTGCGTGCTGGACAGCCCATATTTATATCTAAGTAGGCAAGATGGTCGCCAAGGGTGTTCTCAATCCACGCTGCTTCTTGGGCCATAACCTTAGGCTCGTGGCCAAAGATCTGCACTCCTACGTGAGATTCGTTCGGTGCAAGATCCAGCAGATGACGCGTCTTTTCGTTGGCGAAGGATAAGCCCTTGGCGGAAACCATTTCCGTAAAGGCAAGATCAGCACCCTGCTCAAGACAAAGACTACGCAAGGCGATATCCGAAACTCCCGCCATGGGGGCCAATATAAGCTTATAGTTCCCGAACAAACCATCCATAACGCACCTAGCCTCGGAAGCAGAAGGGGTTGATGAGAGTCATAGTAAAGAGCAAAGGAATCCCGTCTCCTTCGAGCGAAATGCAGCAACGTAAACATGACAAAGCAGTATTACAGGTGTGGACCATTTGTGACTCCCAGGACCGAGAGCGTTATTCGTCCACCTTCAGAATAGCCATAAAGGCTTCCTGGGGGACTTCCACATTACCAATGGCTTTCATCCGCTTTTTGCCCGCTTTTTGCTTCTCGAGAAGCTTGCGCTTACGGGAAATATCGCCGCCGTAGCACTTTGCGAGAACGTCTTTTCGCCGGGCTTTAACGGTTTGTCGAGCCAGCACTCGTCCACCGATGGCGGCCTGGATTGGAACTTCAAACATTTGTCGTGGAATGATTTCTTTCAGTTTGTCGCACAGAACTCGGCCACGATCATAGGCTTTATCTTTGTGAACAATGAAAGAGAGGGCGTCAATGGGCTTTCCTGAAAGCAGAATATCGAGCTTAACAAGCTCTGAGGGCTTGTAGCCCAAGAAGTCATAGTCGAGGGAAGCGTAGCCCTTAGTATTGGATTTCAACTTATCAAAGAAGTCCATAATGAGCTCAGATAGCGGTATCTCCCAGAGCATTTCGACCGTGGTCTGAGAGAGGTAATTCATCGTAATGAAGGTACCCCGTCGAGCCACCGTGAGATCCATAACGGCTCCCACATAATCGGGCGGGATCAAGACTTTGGCCTTCAGATAGGGCTCTTCAATACGCTCAATAGAGCCAGGATCGGGCATTTCTTGAGGCGAATGAAGAGAGATCATTTCTCCGCCTTTGAGGTAGACGTGATACTCCACCGAAGGAGCGGTGGCTAACAAATCTAAGCCAAACTCACGCTCAAGGCGTTCTTTGATAACTTCCATATGAAGAAGCCCTAAGAAGCCGACACGAAAACCAAACCCAAGGGCATGGGACGTTTCTGGCTCCCACACTAAGGCGGGGTCATTGAGTGAAAGCTTCTCAAGAGCCTCTTTGAGAGGTTCATATTGATCGCCATCAATGGGGAAAAGGCCGGTAAAGACCATGGGCTTTGCTTCGCGATAGCCTGGCAGTGCGTCGTCTACTCCCCCACTGGCAAGCGTAATGGTATCGCCCACCTTTACCTGGGACACATCCTTAAGACCAGTTACTAAGTAGCCTACTTCGCCGGTTTCGAGAGCTCCAGTGGGAATCTCCGCAGGACGACGAGCGCCCACTTCTTCCACTAAGGCTTCGGTGCCGGTAGCCATCATGCGAATGCGGGCTCCTTTTACTAATGAGCCATCCACGACGCGCACCAGTGCTACCACACCACGGTAGGGATCGAAGTAACTATCAAAAATGAGCGCCCGCAAGGGAGCATCGGTATCGCCGGAAGGAGCGGGAATGTTGTATACCACGGCTTCAAGAAGGTCGTGAATACCCTGGCCGGTTTTGCCAGAGGCTAAAACGGCATCGTCGGCCGGAATAGCTAAGCCGTCTTCAATTTCTTCTTTGACACGTTCTGGCTCTGCAGCCGGTAAGTCAATTTTGTTGATAAGGGGAATGATCTCTAAATCTGCGTTCATGGCGAGCATGGCATTGGCTACGGTCTGGGCTTCTACGCCTTGGGTAGCGTCCACTACCAAAACTGCCCCGTCGCAGGCAGCAAGGGAACGGCTTACTTCATAGGTAAAGTCCACATGACCCGGAGTATCGATCAAGTTGAGTTGATAGACTTCCCCATCATCAGCTTGATACTCTACCCGTACTGCCTGACTTTTAATGGTGATGCCACGTTCCCGTTCGATATCCATGGAATCAAGAAGTTGCTCCTGCATATCTCGCTTCGCAACGGTGCCGGTGGATTCCAAAATTCGATCAGAGATGGTGGATTTGCCATGATCGATGTGAGCAATGATAGAAAAATTTCTGATATGAGACTGGTCGGTCATAGCCTAAGATCTACTTCTTTCCGAATGGAGGCCAATAACTACGTGCCTTTGGGCGAAACTTTTGGGCCAAGTACCCTTGATTATGCCAGCTTGATGGAAATTACCACCACAACGCTTCGATATTTGGTATTCTATCGCATTGTGTATCCAGCGAAACACGGATGCGGGGTAACCCGCCGAATCTGCAGACGTGGCTGCGTAAAAGGATCGTCTCGCTGGTGACCGGTCAAGGTCAAAGAAACGGAAAAATCCCGCCCGTTTCAACGTAGGAGCAAGCTTCACCTTGTGAAGTCGTTCTATGCCCTTGCGTTCCGACTTGGTCATCGTGAGCAGTCTGTATTTTACTGGGTTAACTCCGTACATCCAAGGGCTACCAACCCGATGAACCAAAGGAACGAACATGGCAAACATCAAATCTCAAAAGAAGCGCATCATCACCAACGAGAAGCATCGTCAGCGCAATCGTGCTGTCAAGTCTGAACTCAAGACGGCTACTCGTCACGTAAAAGACGCTGTTGCTGCAGGCGATGGCCAAGCTGCCTATGCATTCGCTTGCGCTGCCTGCCGTTTGTTAGACAAGGCTGCTTCTAAGGGCGTTATTCACAAGAACCAAGCCGCAAAGCGCAAGAGCGGCATCATGCATCTTGCCAACACGGTAGTAACCGAAGCCGACATCAAGGCCTATGAGAAGATGACTCCGAAGCCGCAAAAGACGGGCTCTAAGAAGGCTGAGGCTAAGGCTGCTCGCAAAGCCGCTATGGCTCAAGCTTCCGAAGAGAAGGCCAAGCGTCGCGAGAAGCAGCTGAAGGAAGAAGAAAAGGCTGCTAAGCGCAAGGCAAAAGAAGCTGAAGAGGCCGCAAAGGCTGAGGCTGAAGCTGCTGCTGCCGAGGCAGCTGAAGACGCTGAGGATTCTGAGGCTGCAGCCGAATAACTTGGTGTACACTAGACACCGCAACGGAGATATAAGGATCCGTCCGCATGTCAAGTTGATACGACCCCGCTTTGGCGGGGTCGTATTCGTTTAGAGACGACGTTGGGGTATGACGGTATCGGTAAGCCACTGCAGGAGAATCGCCTCCTGGTCGGAACCAGACTTCATTGCTTGTTCTGCGTCCCGTGCCGCAATTAACGCTTGTTGTAATTCTTCTGGGCTATAGCGTTGAACGCCGGGCATGAGTTTTGAGACTTGCCAATCCTTCTTATTCAGAGCGCTGGCTAGAGCTCCCCCTTGAATCCCTCGACGTTGCAACGCTTGAATTTTGAGGAGCTCGCGAATACGGATCACACAAAACGCCAACAGGGACGTTGGTGTAGTTGAAGGCATTAGCGCGCAAAGTGTAAGGCATTGATTGAGTTTGCGTTCGGTGAGCGCATCTTGCAGATCCCAGGGTTTCTTTTCGGTCATGCGCACTACAAGGCTATCGACCTCTTGGGGACTGACCGGCTGGGTTGTTTTGTGGGCAAGGGCAATCTTTTGGATTTCGCGGTCGAGGAAAACGGTATCTTCGCCTATGAGTTCAACCAGGCGATCAGCGGCCTGGTCGGAAAATGTCACGCCATAGGCTGGCGCCAGCTCTCTCACTTTTGTGCGGAGCGCCTTTTCTTTCTCTCTTCCCGACTTTGGAAGAGCGCAGGAGACGATAGCCGTGGGATCAACCTTTCCCACGGCTTTATATAAACGGGTATTGGCAGCGAGAGCCCCGGCTTCAAGGCAGAGCACTGTGGTGGGATTAGGGTTGGAGAGATATTCCACCAACGCTTCGCTTTCGACCTTAGGCAGCTTATCGGCATTGCGTACCAATACATAGCGATAGGGACTCGCAAACGGCATCGTGTTACACGCTATAACAATATCGCTACACTCAGGATTGGCGCCATCGAACACATCTTCATTAAAAGCGATGTCGCCACACTCGGCGACCCGATTTCGTAAACGCTCTACCAGAGCGCGTCGTTTATGTTCATCGTCTCCCACAATGAGATAGGCGGGAAGCAGTGGTTTGGGTTGAGAGTCAGCCATAGCAAAAATTCATCCTAAGCTATAGAGGCAGTGTCACTACCTTCCTTTTGAACTGAAGTAGTAATAGTAGCAGGTGTAAAGCTCAAAACGATATCTCCCTGAAGATCGGTACGAAATACAGAGGTACCTTGAGATTGCAAATACCCCAGCGTCTTACTTGTCGGATGTCCATAGCGATTATGGGCCCCTACCCCAATAAGCGCGTGGGACGGGTGAAGAGACTCCATAAGGGAATCACTAAGAGCTGAAGCGGATCCATGATGGCCTACTTTCAGTACGTCTACGGTTTCTAAGGGCACCCAAATGCTCATGGCTTCGAGTTCTTCAGCTTCGGCATCTCCCGTAAAGAGAAGTTCGCACTCCGAGAGCCCGTTATTGTTGCCGTCATAGGTGCCGTATAGGCAGAGGCTATCGGCGTTACCACCTTCGTCGGTGTAGCGTTCGGGCCATACCACTTCAAATTGAAAATGTCCTACTTGTATTTGGTCCCCCACGTGAACACCCTCAACAATAGGAGACCCAAGGCTTTGGGCGGTACTCAGGAGATTGGTGCACGAATTACATGGGCAATCGAGGGCATCTTCAGCTACCACGATTCTATCAATAGTTACAACTGAGGCCAGAGCCCTCAGGCTCCCGCAATGATCATCATCACTATGGGTTATCAGTACGGCGTCAAGGGAGCTAATACCCCTACGACCAAGAGCGCGTTTAAGGAGGGTATCCTGGTTTCCTGTATCAATTAAGAGTGTGGCACCTTGGGAACGTATAAGAATAGCGTCACCCTGCCCCACATCAAGCATGATGACCTCTTCCTTGGTTTCGAGCACCACTGCCCATAGTGCTACGCCGAGAAGGCCGGCAAGACCACAACTAATGATGGATTTGACGGATAAACACTGGGGCCACCATCGCCAAAGAGCCCAGGCAAGAGCAAATGAGAGAAGTAAGGCCAAGGGCACTGAAAGGTCAACGGGCACACAGCAAAACGATACGCTGCTCAAGTTTTGAACGAGAAATTGAAGCAGCTCTAATGGAAATTCCATCAAGGAGAACACAATCCTGGCCAGTGTTGAACTTACTAGGGCGGTGAGGGCAACGAAAAGTGAACCTCCCAGGGCAATGACAAAGGGAAGAGCGCAGACGAGATTTGTGAGTGGTCCAAGGATTGGAATTTGAGCGAATAAAGCAGCGGATAGCGGCAGCGTTGTCAGGTTCGCAGCCAAGGTCATAGCGAGAGGCTCACTAATATAGCTACGCAGAAAGGATTGTTTGCTTGGCAACCAGGAGGCAATGAGTCTCGAAAACAAAATGATGCCTAAGGTAGCGCCAGCAGAGAGCGCAAAGCTCACGGAGCAGGCACAAAGGGGATCCAAAACAAGAAACGCAATAATGCACAATGAGAGCGCTTGGAGTGATGAAGATCGACGCCCTGCGAAGAAGGATGAGAGTGCGGTCACAGTCATAAGGGCTGCTCTCAGCGTTGAGATAGCCCATCCTGAAAAGAGGAGATAAAGTCCAAGAACGAGGCCAAGGATAGCCAGTCGCCCGGATCTTGGGATGAAACAGTGAATCAGTAGGGTCTCTAAAATGGTCATGACTAAGGAGAGGTGGGCGCCAGAAACAGCCACTAGATGCGCAAGACCACATGTTTGGAACTGTTGATAGAGTTCTGTGTTGTCCAGGCCTGATCGATAACCACAGGCCAACGCAGCCATAAGATCAGCTACGGAAGATTTCTGATCTAAAAAGAAATCTACTGCTACTCGCCGAGGAGCAAGGAGCCACTGAAACCCCGATGAATCTTTTGGCGGCGTGACTGATTGGGCGGATAAGTTTCCGCTCAGGCCGTTCATTTCATAGTAGTCTTGCTGGGGTTCTGAAGGACCTTTGAGCATGCCGCTAACTTCGAGGCGCTCCCCTTTGAGATAGTGCGGTGTATCGTTGGGAAACAGGATGCGTACCTGCTGATTTTTACCTGCAAGAGATATCGTAGCGTTAGCACTTAGACCGAATACTCCCTCTTTGGTATCAGTGGTGAGAATTGCAGAAAGAGCCACAACCTCTTGAGGATCTGTAATGGATCTCGTCTGAATTTTTTGGAGTTCATAGCTAGCCCCGAGAACAGCAAGGCCTGTTCCTAATAGAAGAGCCGTGAGCAATAGGAAGCCTTTACGTCGGAATAGAAAGAGGCTAAAGAACACCAATCCTAGCCCAGTTAAGCCGACCCCAAGGAGAAGTTCATGGGGCAGCTCCCTTCCGTAATAGAGAAAGAAGGCTAATCCTGCCCAGAGTGTAAGTCCCAGGGCCAGCAGAGGTGATGGGTGTGGGCGACGAACGTAGGGAGTTTCAATATCTTTGCACTCTGAGTTTTGTGAGAGATTGACCGTTGCTTCGGCTTGAAAGAGTGCTTGAAAAATCATAGTGATGCTTGGTCTCGAAGGGCTTCAATTTTCTTTTCGCCTATACCAGAGACTCGGCTTAAATCATCTATAGAAGAAAAGGGACCATGGGCAGAGCGTTCGTCTACGATTTTTTGGGCGGTAGCAGGACCAATTCCCGGTAAGACTTCGAGTTCTGCTGCCGAGGCGCTATTGATGTTGACGAGTGCTGATGATGAGGGGGCTCCCACAGCTCCCCCCTCTTGACTTCCTGGTTGTTCATAGGCTATTGGATCACTGAGAGAAGGGACGATGATTTGTTCTCCGTCGGCGAGGATTCGGGCTCGATTAATGCCATCTCCATTAGCATCATCACTGAGACCTCCAGCAGCGGCAATAGCTGCTTCTACCCTACTTCCTTCAGGAATCCCATATAAACCGGGAGCTTGTACCGATCCGCCCACATGAACAAAGATTTCTTTAGGCTCCGGTTCTGAGTCCGCAGCACGTCCAATTGGAGTAGCACCCGAGGAGCTGGGCTCCTCTTGGCTACTGAGCGATTCCTCGGTCGCTGTTTCTTCAACGGTTTGCTTTGAAGCTTCGCTTTCACTCTGTTTTGTCAGGGAAAATTCAGACGGAGAAGCGAGGGCGGTAGATCCCCAAACAACCAAAATAATGGCCGCAAGCAACGCGATACCGCCGGAAAATAACGCTTTTGGTTTAGATAATTGCTCGACTACCTTGCTACGCACACGAGCTAGAACCTTCTCCATCGAGCATCTCCTTTCTCAAAGCCACGAGATCTTTGAGGGTAGAAGTGTCTGGGTAAAGTTCCGTCGAACAATGGAGGTGAGTTTTGGAAGCCGGCGATTGCAATAAGGCGAGCTAAAAGGAATGGACTACCCCCTCTTCTGCTAACGCGAGGAAATAGTCCATCGGTTGTAGGTAACCCATTGTTCCGAAATTAGTCGCTCTACAGGGAACTCTGAAGGAAGATTCGTGCGGCTTATTTGGACTGAGAGCGTTTTGGTTTATAGGCAGGACACGAATAGTCGTGAATTTCTGCGTGCTCCACAAGCTCTTGCACCCACTCATCGATAGGAAACTGCGCTTCTGCTTCTTCTACTTTCGAGAGACGAGCGTGAGTTTCCGGGCTCCGCGGCATAAATAAGGTACAACAGTCCGGGGCATCGCTGGAAGATATCTCAAAGGTGCCTAGTTGTTGTGCTTGAGCTATGATCTCAATCTTATCGGCTCCTATAAGAGGACGGAATACCGGGAGCGTGGCAATGGCATCGGTTACTTGAATGTTCTCAAGAGTTTGCGAGGCTACCTGACCGAGGCTCTCCCCTGTTACCAACGCCCCTGCCTGCTCTTTATAGGCAAGAGCTTGAGCCACCCTCATCATAAGGCGACGATAGAGAATGATGCGAAGCGGGGGCGGTGCTAAGAGCGAGATCTCGCGCTGATAATCGCCAAAGGGCACCAC
>CAJUNI010000060.1 GCA_910587945.1 uncultured Parvibacter sp. | reverse complement strand
CCTTTATAGTGACAACTTCCCCCAATTCCAGAGGTTCATTCATAACCCGGTCCGCTGACAAGACACACTCATCGGCCGCTTCTGGCCAGCGTCCTTCAGCCAGCACCAGCCGATTAAGGTACCCATCCTGGGTGCTCTTCACCTCAATGCCGTTATCGGTTGTGGAGGAAGAGGCAGCTTCTGGTAGCGAATGCACCCGAATGGCATAGCTATCATCCTGAATGATGCCCAAGACATCAACCTCGCGAGCCCCCATTACCTCATCAATGGTGGGCAGCGCAGCCAACGCCTCAAGGTCTTCCTCTTCAAGGCCCAAGGTCGAAACCACCCGCAAATCCATCAATGCCGTGCCATCAAAATAGGTATCGGCTGCCGTTTTCATATCAGGACCGGTCATGCGCAAGCCAGCATAGAATCCCGTACCGAGGGCCACAATGGCAGCAATGGCCACAAAGCGGCCAAGAGACCCTTTAATGGAGCGGAAAATGTCCTTGGTAAAGGCGCTCGCCATGGCCTACCACTCCACTACCTCAGCAGAGAGCGGATGCTCATTGAGCTCCACGGAAGCCACCGCCCCACTGCGTACATGAATCACGCGATCAGCGATGGCTGTAAATGCAGAATTATGAGTTACCACCACTACCGTGCGCTTGCGTTCTTGGCAGGTTCGTTGCAAAAGCCCAAGAATGGCCTTACCCGTTTCATAGTCGAGAGCACCGGTCGGCTCATCACAAAGGAGTAGCTTTGGGTTTTTAGCTAAGGCGCGCGCAATAGCTACTCGCTGCTGCTCACCACCCGAGAGTTGACTCGGAAAATTTGCAGCCCGATGGGCGAGTCCCACTTCAGCCAGCACTTCTGCGGCATCTAGCGGGTCTTTGCAAATTTGGCTGGCTAGTTCAACGTTTTCGAGAGCGGTCAGGTTTTGTACGAGATTGTAGAACTGAAATACAAAGCCAATATCATAGCGGCGATACAACGTAAGTTGAGATTCACCGAATTCGCTAATTCGCGCCCCATCGAGTTCGATCACCCCAGAGGTTGCCTGATCCATGCCTCCCAAAAGGTTGAGCAGCGTTGTTTTCCCTGCCCCCGAAGGACCCACGATGACCACAAATTCGCCCTGCTCAATGGTAAAAGACATGGACTCCACGGCAGGAACTGCCACTTCGCCCATCTGATAGATTTTAGAGACATCACGAAATTCCACGAACGCCATAGAAAACCTTCTTTGCCTTATACCTTACATAGTTCCTCATCATAACAAAGGAGGAACCCTCTCCGAAGAAAGGGCTCCTCCCTGTTGCCGCTCTATTGAATGGGAGCGGAATGTTTTAGAAATGCTTAGGCACCGAAGATCTCGATGGTGTCGCCCTCTTGGAGGGTAACCATGGCCTTCTTCCAGGTACGAGTCGTACCCGCCTTGTAGCGCATACGCTTGGGCTTCGGCTTTACGTTCAGGGTGTTAACGTTAACCACCTTCACGCCAAAGATAGCCTCCACTGCCTGAGCAATTTCCACCTTGTTGGCGGTCTTAGCTACCTCAAAGGTGAACACGTTGTTCTCCATCATGTCGTAGCTATGCTCGGTGATGATGGGGCGAATGATAACCTCGCGGGGATCCTTGTTCATTATGCAAGCACCTCCTCAATATGCTTCAGTGCCTGCTCAGTCACGACCAATACCTTGTTGTCGAGAAGTTCATAGGTGTTGATGTCGTTAACCGGAACAATGTTGATGTTCTGCAGGTTACGGAAAGACAGGAAGGTCTCCACGTCTTCGTTGCCAATTACCAGCGTCACACGCTTGCCCTCAAGACCCAGAGCCTTCAGTGCAGCCACGGCGGCCTTGGTAGAAGGAGTCTCAAAGGGGAACTCGTTAACCACGATCAGTTGCTCATCGGCGAGTTTCGCAGACAGAGCAGAACGCAGAGCAAGCTTTACTTCCTTGCGATTGACCTTCTGGTCGTAGGAACGAGGATGGGGACCAAACACGGTACCGCCGCCTGCCCATTGGGGTGCGCGGATGGTGCCCTGACGAGCACGTCCGGTGCCCTTCTGGCGCCACGGCTTCTTGCCGCCGCCACGGACTTCGCCACGGGTACGAGTGTCATGGGTGCCCTGACGCCAAGACGCGCGCTGCGCCTTGACCGTACGGTGCATGACGTGGACGTTCGGCTCGATGCCAAACACGGTGGGAGCCAGTTCGGCTTTGCCGACTGCTTTACCCTCCACGTTCTTAATCTCAATGGTTGCCATAATGGATGCAGCTCCTTGTCGTTGATGCCGGGTTAGGCCATGCGTACACGCACGATGCCATTCTTACCACCGGGGACAGCGCCCTTCACAAGAATGAGGTTTTGATCCTCATCAATGCGCACCACATCAAGGTTGCGAACCGTAACAGTGTCGCAGCCCATGTGGCCAGGAAGGCGCAGGCCCTTGAATACGCGGGAAGGGGTGGCGCACTGACCCACCGAACCAGGGGCACGATGGAAGTGAGCACCATGACCACCAGGGCCGCCAGCAAAGCCGTAGCGCTTGATAACGCCGGCAAAGCCTTTACCCTTGGAAGTACCCGTTACGTCAACTTTTGCCACATCAGCAAAAGCGGCAACGGTTTGGGTGTCCCCTACCTTGTATTCAGAGGCATCTTCCACACGCACCTCGCGCAGATAGCGGGTGGGCTCGGTGCCCTGCTTTGCAAAATGGCCAGCCATCGGCTTGTTCACGCGCTGGGGCTTGATAGCACCAAAGCCCATTTGCACCGCTTCGTAGCCATCGGTTGCCGTGGTTTTCACCTGGCACACCTTGTTCGGCTCAGCCTGGATGACAGTAACCGGGATAACCGTGTCATCTTCGACGAAGATCTGGGTCATACCGATCTTCTTGCCATAGATAGCGTTGATCATCTCCAGACCTCCTTACAGCTTAATCTCGATGTCGACGCCGGCGGGAAGGTCGAGACGCATCAGCGAGTCAACCGTGTTCGGCGTAGGCTCAAGGATATCGATGAGACGCTTGTGAGTACGCATCTCAAATTGCTCACGAGAGTCCTTGTTCACGTGGGGCGAGCGGATTACGCAGTACATATTGCGCTCCGTCGGCAGCGGAATAGGACCAGATACTTTGGCACCCGTCTTCTGGGCGGTGTCGACAATGAGTTTCGTGGACTGGTCCACGATCTCATGATCATACCCCTTGAGGCGAATGCGAATCTTTTGATTAGCCACTTAGCTTACCTCCAATGAAGCTATCGACGTTGCGCCTTAGGCGTTTCCGCCAGCCTTGCTTACGATTTCGTCCGAAACACTCTTCGGTACCGGCTCATAGGAATCGAACTGCATGGTGTATACCGCACGACCCTGGGTACCAGAACGAAGGTCCGTAGCGTAGCCGAACATGTTGCTCAGCGGCACCTTCGCCTTAATAGAAACGGCATTGCCTCGCTGCTCCTGGCCCTGGATGAGGCCACGGCGAGAAGGAATGTCGCCCATAACAAAACCGGTGTACTCCTCGGGAGTTTCCACTTCCACAGCCATAACCGGCTCGAGAATAACCGGATCGGACTTCTTCAAAGCGTCCTTGATAGCCATAGAGCCGGCCACCTTGAAGGCAGCTTCAGAGGAGTCAACCTCGTGGTACGAACCGTCGATGAGCTCAACGCGGACATCTTCCACCGGATAGCCAGCCAGAACACCAGAGTTCAGTGCCTCTTGGATGCCCTTGTCGATAGAAGGAATGTATTCCTTGGGAACGACGCCACCGACGATCTTGTTCTCGAACACATAGCCCTTGCCAGCCTCTTGCGGGTACATGTTGATAACCGCATGACCGTACTGACCACGACCACCAGTCTGGCGGACGAACTTGCCCACAGCGCCCATAACCTCATGGCCCGGACGCTCACGGTAGGCAACTTGGGGCTTACCAACGTTAGCCTCAACCTTGAACTCACGCAGCAAGCGGTCAACGATGATCTCCAAGTGCAACTCGCCCATGCCGGCAATAATGGTTTGGCCGGTCTCATGGTTAGTAGACACGCGGAAGGTGGGGTCTTCTTCAGCCAGCTTCTGCAATGCCACAGCCATCTTGTCCTGCTCAGCCTTGGTCTTCGGCTCGATAGCAATGTCGATAACGGGCTCAGCAAATTCCATGGACTCAAGAATAACCGGAGCATCTTCAGCGCAGAGCGTGTCACCCGTGGAGGTGTCCTTCAGGCCTACAACAGCCACGATGTCGCCAGCTTGGCAAGAGTCAATGTCAACACGCTGGTTAGAGTGCATTTGCAGCAAACGGCCGATGCGCTCTTTCTTGCCCTTAACCGAGTTGTAGACATAGCTGCCAGACTCCAGGGAGCCAGAGTACACACGCAGGTAGGTCAATTTGCCTACGAACGGGTCGGTCATGATCTTGAAGGCCAATGCAGCAAAGGGAGCCTTCGGATCGGCCGGACGCTCGGTCTCTTCATCGGTGTCAGGATTAACACCCTTGATAGCAGGAATATCCAGCGGAGAAGGCATGTAATCTACAACGGCGTCCAGCAATTCCTGTACACCCTTGTTCTTGTAAGCGGAACCCACAAATACGGGGTTGATCTTACAATCGATAACGCCCTTGCGGATAGCGGCCTTGAATTCCTCAACGCACACTTCTACTTCCATGAGGACTTTCTCCATCAGATCCTCGTCACAGTCAGCAGCGGCCTCTAAGAGCTCCTGGCGATACATCTCTGCGTCGTCTTTGAACTCATCGGGAATGGCATCCATAGGCTCCGGGTAGGTCATACCCTTGTCATCAGCCTTGAAGTCCCAAGCCGTCATGGTCACAAGGTCAATAACGCCCCAGAAGTTATCCTCAGCACCCATGGGAAGCTGAGCGGCTACGGCGTTAGCACCCAGGCGGTCACGCATGGTCTGGATGGCGTGGAGGAAGTCAGCACCAACGCGGTCATACTTATTGATGAAGGCGATGCGGGGAACCCCGTAGCGCTCAGCCTGACGCCATACGGTTTCAGACTGGGGCTGTACGCCTGCGACTGCGTCAAATACTGCCACAGAACCGTCCAGAACACGCAGGGAACGCTCTACCTCAGAGGTAAAGTCCACGTGGCCGGGAGTGTCGATAATTTGGAAGCGATAGGTCTTGCCATCTTCTTTGCCACCGGGATACTTCCAGAAGCAGGTGGTAGCAGCAGCGGTAATGGTTACGCCGCGCTCCTGCTCTTGAACCATCCAGTCCATGGTGGCTGCACCGTCATGAACCTCACCAATTTTGTGGGTCTTACCCGTGTAGTAAAGGATACGCTCGGTAGTAGTGGTCTTGCCCGCGTCAATGTGGGCCATGATGCCAATATTGCGAGTATCCCGTAAATCATTCTGTGCCATGTAAGTTTCCCACCTCTCCTAGAAGCGGTAGTGCGAGAAGGCACGGTTGGCTTCAGCCATCTTGTACATATCCTCGCGCTTTTTGATGGATGCACCGGTGTTCTCAGAAGCATCGATGATTTCAGCGGCAAGACGCTGCTGCATGGTGTGCTCCTTGCGCTTGCGAGAGAAGTCCACGATCCAGCGGATGGCCAGCGTGGTAGCGCGACGGGAGTTCACCTCCATCGGCACCTGATAGGTAGCGCCACCAACACGCTTGGGCTTGCACTCCAGCGTGGGGCGAACGTTGTCCATGGCCTTTTTGAAGACAGACAGCGGATCCTGGCCCGTCTTCTCTTGAATGATGTCGAAGGCGCCATAGACGATAGACTCGGCAAGCGACTTCTTGCCGTCAAGCAGGACCTTGTTGATCAGCTGCGTGACAAGGCGATTGTTGTACTTTGCGTCCGGCTGAGTTTCACGACGGACTGCTGCTGCACGACGCGGCATGTAATACTCCTTTTGTTCCTGCGCGCTTCGAAGGTATTGCTCCTCATTAGGTTGCGGGATTCCTTATTCCCCTTCAGTGCAACCCGCGCGACTTAGCGGTTACTTATTTCGGGCGCTTTGCCCCGTAGCGGCTACGAGCCTGCTTGCGGTTATCTACCGGAGCGCAGTCGAGCGCAGCGCGGATAACCTTGTAACGGACACCAGGAAGGTCCTTAACACGACCACCGCGCACCAGCACCATGGAGTGCTCCTGCAGATTGTGGCCAATGCCCGGAATGTAGGCCGTAACCTCCATACCGTTTACCAGACGCACACGGCAAACCTTACGCAGAGCCGAGTTCGGCTTTTTCGGGGTGGAGGTGTACACACGGGTGCACACGCCACGCTTCTGCGGGTTGCCCTTGAGCGCCGGCGTCTTCTTCTTGACTGCCGTCTTGTGGCGGCCCTTGCGGACCAGTTGGTTGATTGTAGGCAAGAGTCTTCCTTTCCTCTATGGGTGCGGTTCGAGTTGTCTCGGTAACCGTTGCCTCCATCTGACCGGATTCTTTTAGGGGCGAAACTTTCTTCTTCTGGACTAATAAAAGGAAGTTCGACCACGAAAAGAAACGCCTTCGAAAAGGCGCGAAGTGGCATATTACGGAGCTAACCGCAGATTGTCAAACGCCACGCACCCGGGCGTATCCATCCCCAGCGGTCAGCGGTGATGAGCACGAGAAACAAGTCCTAAGAACCCGCAAAGCCGCCGTTCAGCAGCCTATTTACTCTCGGTGGTAATAAGAGCCTCAATCAAGCAGGTAGTGGCCTCAAGATCTTCTACTGCAATAAATTCTTCAGAACTATGGAAATTGGTCATGCCAATACCGCAACAGATGGCACGGAGTCCTTTTTCGCCCAAGACATTGGCGTCCGACCCGCCCCCTGTGGTGGTAGGAGAAAAGGAAAGCCCCGCCTGCTTTGCTGCCTGAGCAAAGTGACGCACCAGAGGATCGTCGAGCGAAAACGCTACCGCCGGATAATCTTTTACCCACTGGATGTCCACGGTACCTTCTCCCTCTTTGGCCGCTTGATAGCACGCGGACTCCATGGCCTGGCGACAGACGTCAGCCTTTTCCGGGTTGCGAGAGCGACATTCTCCGCGAAGCAGACATTCTTGGGCGACCACATTAACCTCTACCCCACCCTGGATTTGGCCCACATTGGTCGTAGTTTCTTCGTCGAGGCGCCCCAGGTTCATGGCAGCAATAGCTTGAGCTGCCATCGAAATAGCTGACCGGCCGACCTCTGGCTCAACTCCGGCATGGGCTGCCTTCCCCGTAAAGCGCGCTTCAAAGGTCCAATGACAGGGAGCGCCCACAATGAGCGAACCCGGTCGTCCATCGGCATCAAAAACATAACAAGGAGGACTATCGGGTTCCGCAGCCGCGTCCGCATCTGTGGCGGTCAGAAAATCCGCCGCTAAGGCCGAGGCCCCTTGTAGGCTAATCTCCTCCCCTACGGTAAAGAGAATAGTGAGTTGAGGTCGATCGACCCCAGACTCCACCACCCGGCGCACCGCTTCAAGGATGGCGGCAACCCCGGCCTTGTCATCGGCTGAGAGAATGGTCTCTCCTTGGGAACGATAGATCTCAATAGCCTGAGCATTCTCAGTCATCCAGGGGCTCGGGTCTTCTACGGGAAGCGCCTCGAACGGTACCCGCTCGCGCACCACTTCGATGGCGTGACAGGGCTCTACGGTATCAAGATGGGCAGCAAGAACGAGATGTCCGGGACGTGTGCCCGGAAGCGTGGCAATCAAGTTGCCGCAGTTGGATCCCGTAAGGCTTTGGGTAGTATCAAAGACAACAGTGGCCCCTAACGCTTCGAGCTCCTGGGCACAACGCAGTCCCATAGCCTGCTCTACCCGCGAGGGGCTCTCGATAGCCACCAATTCCTCAAACAACCGACAAAGACGTTCGGATTCCACCCTGATCCTTCTTTCACTTCCCCTACGAACTCTTGAAGGGAGCCGTGGCAATCACCGCTCCCGCTTCTCAAGACCTAGGATCCCAGAATGCGAGCCGCTACCTGCTTTTTACGGGAAAGCACGCCGGGCATCCACACGCCACCTTCTTCGGGAAGCTCGATATTAAAAACGCGCTCAACAATCCGTCGGTTGCCTTCCACCACAAACTGGCTGCCTTCAGCCATGATGTCAGTCACCATCAGCAAGACGAACTCATAACCATGAAGCTCCCGCAGGCTTTGCATGTGAGCCATCATCTCTTCTTCGCGCGCCATAACGGCCGGTAGATCCACGGTTTCATGCTGAGCAATTAATACGGTGTAGTCACCCAGTTGGAATTCTTTGGAGTCAGCTTCCACCAGTTTTTCCACCGGCATCGTGTCATCGCCGCCCCGCGTCTTGAATACGCGCAGACCAAATTCCGTAGGATCTTCTTCGAGAATGGCCGAGAGATAGGCCACCTGTTCCCGATCCACTGCGGTCGCCGTAGGTGATTTCAAAATGACGGTATCGGTCATGATGGCCGACAGCAAAACCGCAGCAATGGAACGCGGTATCTCAATGTCGTGGCGGCGGAATTCCATGGTCACAATGGTGGCCGTGGAGCCCACGGGCAGATTCAAAAACTGAATGGGATTCGCCGTCATAACATCAGCAATGCGGTGATGGTCAACAATCTCCACCACATCAGCCTCTTCCACCCCGTTAACTGCTTGGCGCGTTTCATTGTGATCGACCAAGATCACTTTGCGCTTAGGGTAGGCAGCAATATCGGAGCGCGTAAGAATACCCACAGCTCGACCGTCATCATCGACCACTACCCCTTCGCGCAACTCGCTCGCCATAAGGTCAATGGCAGCTTCTTTAACCAGAGCTTCACGATCGAGTTTCAAGACATTGGTATAGGTAAGCTCTTCAACCCGCTGACCTAAGGATTCAATAAGCGACGCCGCGACCGCCATAGAGTTCGCCGCATCCCCCTCAAGGGCATCAGTGGCCGAAATATAGCGCTCGGCAATAGCGCGAGTAGAAATCAGGCCATGAAAGGTGCCATCTTCGTTTTCCACCACCAACGAACGCACATTCAACTGACGCAGGCGACGCCCGGCCTCAAGCATGGACTCCGTGCGCCCAATAGATTCCGGATCCGGCGTCATAACATCACACACGCGGGCGTGAACATGGGGAATTAATCGCGGAAACTCGATGCCGTTTTCCTCCAGAATTTTGCGACTCTCGGGAGGAAGCGGACCCAAGCGAGCGGGAATATAAACCACTTCATCACTGCGACCTTCACGCTTGGCCAGGGCATTCTTGAAATAGGCATAGCCCACAGCGGCGCAAATTGAGTCGTTATCAGGGTTGCGATGACCCACCACCAAGATTGGCGTTGGCATAACTAATCTCCTAAAAACACGGAAATAACTACCAGTGATTACGGAGCGAACGTGTCTCCATTCAAGCCCCAGCAGCCGTTGAGTATAGCCTGCTCACCACCAGCCATTCCAACCAAGCCGGTTAAAGCCTTGGTGACGGGCAGCCATCGAACGGCAGGAGGACGCGAGGCCTGTGCTAGGGTTTGAGTTGTTCATCCTATCGTTGTCTAAGAATTTGTCAGGAGTGTGCGCCATGGCTTCGCTTAAAAACTACAGTTTGCGAGACGTCTTAGGCCCAATCATGATTGGACCGTCAAGCTCTCACACTGCCGGCGTCTTAGCCATTGCCGCCATGGCACGGGAGTTGATGCCTGAAACCCCCACCCAGGCCCACTTCACCCTCTATGGCTCTTTGGCCCATACCGGGCGCGGGCACGGCACCGACAAAGCCTTGGTAGCTGGTGTACTGGGTCTCGCGGTCGACGACGAACGTATTCGCGGTGCCTTTGAATTGGCTGAACAGGCAGGCTTGACCTTTGAGTTTACCTTCGACGAAGACACCGAGATGGATCACCCCAACACCGTCGATATTACGCTCGGCGGAGCTAGCGGTACCACCCTTACCATTCGCGGTATTTCTGTCGGAGGTGGCGCATGCTTGCTTACTGCCATTGACGGCATTGCGGTATCTATTACCGGCGAACACACCTCGGTGGTGGTACGCCAAAAAGACGTGCGCGGCGTGCTTGCACACATCTCTTCGTGCCTTGCGCGCTTTGGCGTAAACATTGCCACTGCCAGCTTATATCGCACTGCAAAACATGTGGACGCCTACACCATCTTGGAGACCGATGACCCCGTAGATCAGCTGGCTCAAGAAGCTATTGCCGCGCATCCGGCTGTCTATGAAGTACGGGTCATTGCCCCCACCTTTGCAGCCGGTGGTGAGCCCGTGGTCATTCCCCCCGATGCCGATTTGCGCTTTGAAGCTATTAATTATGAAAACGGAGCGGAGTTGCTCGCGCTCTGTGATGCCCAGCAAACTACCATTGCCGACATCTTCCGTCAGCGGGAAGAAGCCCTAGCCCTTACTAGGGGCTTTGATGCAGATATCACGGGATACCTACATCAGATTCTTGAGGTCATGGAGTCCTCCTCAACCGGCCCCATCACCCATCCGGTACCTTCCACCGGCGGCCTTATTGGGGGCGAAGCATCGCAAATGGCTCAGGCTTGTGGCGCCCAAGGCGGTGCTGTGCTCGACCCCTTAGCGGCCGAAGCGGCCACGCGCGCTTTAGCCGTACTTGAAACCAACGCCGCCATGGGCAAGATTGTAGCCACTCCCACTGCCGGCTCTGCGGGAGTTCTTCCGGCCGTTTTACTTTCCTTGCGCCATCAGCGCCCTGTAAGTGAAGAACAGCTCCATGAGGGATTGCTCACCGCCGCGGCGGTCGGCTCCATCGTGGCACGCAACGCGAGCGTATCGGGCGCCGAAGGAGGGTGCCAGGCCGAAGTTGGATCCGCTGCCGCCATGGCTGCCGCGGCCGCCTGCGCTATTGCCGGAGGTAGCCCCAAGCAGTGCTTAGCCGCAAGCGCTTCCGTCATGATGTCGCTACTGGGCTTAGTCTGCGACCCTGTGGGAGGCCTTGTGGAAGTACCCTGCCAAAAGCGTAATGCCACCGCCGCTTCTGTGGCGCTCGTCTGCGCGCAGATGGCTTTAGCGGGCATGGAAAACCTCATTAGTTTTGACGAAGCGGTGGCTGTCATGGATGAAGTTGGCCGCGGTCTACCCTTTGAGCTGCGCGAAAGTGCCCTCGGCGGCATTGCAGCCGCCCCCAGCGCTTGTGCCTGGTGCAAAGCCTGTTAGTCCCGAGCGTTTGCGCGGGTACAAAGCCTGCTAGCCCCCGGGCCAGCGCCTCGCGCAAAGCCTCGGAGGCCGGGGTCAGCGCTTCACGCAGAGCCTCGTAGTCTGTTTGTCTGCGTCTGATAAGAAACCGGGAAGCCCTATCCCCTGCCAGCGGTGCAAAGCCGAGGTGTTCCCAGTCATAACTCCCGCTTCTAGGAACCCAGCTTCACGATGGGGGCGTAATCTTTCAACAGCTTCTTCGTCTGACCGGTCTTCGCGAATTTCACGTAGAGGGTATCGCCATCGATTTTCGTAACCGTGCCCCGACCGAAGGTTTTGTGATCCACCACATCGCCGGTAGCAAACACCATTTTGGCCGCAGCCTTTTTACCCGCGTTGGGGTTGACGCCTCCCATTCGGCGTTCTCGGTCAGAGCGGCCAGCGGATCCAGAGGCACTCGAGCGCCCAAAGACGCGGCCTTCGCCCGCCTCGGTGCCCGAGCCAGCAATGCCACGACGGCTTCCCCGCTTCTCCCAACCTGTACCAGCAAAACCGGCAGACCCCACCCCTGAGGTGCGGCGCAGCTCGGAAGGAATTTCGTGAATGAAACGCGAAACGGGATTAGCCGAGGTCGAACCAAAGATCTGGCGCTGCTGGGCAGCGGTCAAATAGAGATACTTCCGTGCCCGGGTAATAGCCACATAGGCCAAGCGGCGCTCCTCTTCGATAGAAGCAGGATCCCGTACTGAATTCATATGGGGGAACAGGGTCTCTTCCATACCAGCCACAAAGACGCAATCAAATTCAAGGCCCTTGGCGGAGTGCACCGTCATCAAGGTAACGGCATGGCCGTCATCACTCATGGTGTCTAAGTCCGTACGAAGCCGCACCCACTCAATAAAGTCGGCTAGCGAATCACCCCGCAACACCCGCGGCGGCTCTTCGGTTTCCTCTAAGGTGAAGAGCGTTTCCACACCCGCTTGCGCAACCACAGCATCGACCACGAGCCCTTCAGCCTCAGGAGCAGTAGGAGCAGCAAAGAGCGCCTCTTCGTCATCGTGAGTTTCCGTAAACTCATCCACAACGCCCATGAATTCTTGGATGTTTTCGATGCGGCCCCGCGCTTCATCGGTACCTTGAGCTTCATAAGCTTCGATTAATCCCGCTTTATCGACGATGGTTTCCACAATAAAGCGCAGATTGCCTTCGTAAGTAGAGGCTTCTTTGATGAGAGAGGTAAACTCCCCCAGAGCAGTGCGGGTGGCCAGGCGAATCTCGGGGTCAGCCACAGCCAATTCGGCCGCTTGCATAAACGTGAGTCCCGATTGGCGCGCTTGGGATTCAATGCGCTCCACCGTTCCCTTACCGATACCGCGCTTGGGCACATTAATGATGCGCTTGGCTGCCAAATCGTCAGCAGAATTAACCGCCAACGTGAGATAGGCCATCACATCGCGAATTTCCTGACGGTCAAAGAACCGCGTGCCTCCCACAATGCGATAGGGAACGCCCGCCCGCAAGAGCATATCTTCAAGAGTACGGGACTGGGCATTGGTGCGATAAAACACGGCCACGTCGTCATAGGAAAGCCCGGCTGATCGCTTCCGCTCAATCTCGCCCGCAATCCAACGACCTTCATCGCGCTCATCGGCGGCCATATAGACTTCCAGCTTTTCGCCATCCCCTGCATCGGTGAAGAGCTTCTTTGCTTTGCGATGCTGGTTGTTGGCAATGACCGCGTTGGCCGCGGCCAAAATATTGCCGGCCGAGCGATAATTCTGCTCCAACTTAACAACCGTTGCATCGGGATAGTCGTTTTCGAATTCCAAGATGTTGCGAATATCAGCGCCGCGCCAGGAATAAATGGACTGGTCGTCGTCGCCCACCACCATAAGATTTCGCGAGCCCGCCGCTAAGAACCGCGTGATTTCGTACTGAGCGTGGTTGGTGTCCTGATACTCGTCCACCAGGATATAGCGAAAGCGTTCTTGATAGGCCTGTCGCACATCTTCATGGTGCTTGAGCAATAGCCAGGCGTAGAGCAGCAAGTCGTCGAAATCGAAAGCATTGGCCGCTTTGAGCCGCTTTTGGAGTTCGGTATAAACCGAAGCTGCCACTTTGCCCACCGGATCGGTGACGGATTCCTCAAACACGCCCGGAACTTTCAGTTCGTTTTTCGCTTGGGAAATACGATTCATGAGCGCATTGAGCGGGTAGCGGCGAGAATCAATATCGAGTTCCGTCATGATTTCTTTGTAGAGCCGCTTCATATCGTCGGTATCGTAGATGGTGAAGTTACGCGAATAGCCCAGCTTGTCGGCATCGGCGCGAAGAATCCGCACGCACATGCTGTGGAAGGTGGAGACCCACATACCACGAGAACGGCCCCCGATGAGCGTACCTAAGCGCTCTCGCATTTCAGCAGCCGCTTTGTTCGTAAAGGTAATGGCCAGCACTTCCCAGGGAGCAACCCCCAAATCATCAATGATATGGGCAATTCGGTAGGTCAATACCCGCGTTTTACCTGATCCA
>CAJUNI010000059.1 GCA_910587945.1 uncultured Parvibacter sp. | reverse complement strand
GAGATCGCCCTTAAGGAAGCGCGAACGACCATACCGTCCCCCTTTGCGGCTCCCTTGCTGTTTGGCTATGTGGGGGAACATCTCTATGAAGGAGATCTACCTCATGCGGAAACAAAAACGGCTCTCTTGAGCGTGGATCCGCTGTTGCTGGGGGAGTTGTTGGGGGATGTACCTTGGGATGAGGTGCTCGACGCAGAAGAAGGGCGGCTTTTAGAGGAGCAGTTGCAAAGTTTGGGGTCGTATCAGAAGCCAGCGTCCATGGAAGCGGCGGCGTTGCTGTTGCGGAACCTGGGGCCAATGGATACCCAGGCGCTGTGCGCGCGAATGACCATGACGTCCCCAGAGTCAGGCCCAGAACCAACCTCGGATCAGCTTTTGCCGGAACAAGTCAACTCCTGGCTTGCATCATTAGCTCAGGATCATCGCATCTTTTCCTTTGAGCGAGGAGGAGCGCTGCTCTGGGCTGATGCCGATGACGGGCTGCGTTTGCATAGGCTGTTAGGCGTGTCTCTTCCGTCCTGGCTGAGCGAGCGCGCCGCGGGTGCGAATGTTGATTCAGCGATGCTGCTTCAAGGCCTAATTGGACGCTATGGTCGTACCCATAGTTCCTTTACGGTGGATGAGGTGGCAGAGCATTGTGGCTTTGGGCCTGCCCTGGTGTCTGAGTTTCTTCAAAACGCTCAAGGAGAAGGAACTTTTGTAGCTCTGGATGGGCACGATCGCTGGGCTGAAGCATCCATCTTGCGGCGGTGGCGCCAGCGTTCGTTGAAGAAAGCCCGCCAAGAGGCTCAGGCTGTTTCAACTTCAACCTACCTGCGATTCCTAGAAGCCCTTCAGCTGGTTGCGCCCCAGGATCCCCGCCGGAACGAAGCCAAGGGGAGTGCCGTCCGAGGCCGCCTAATATCGGCGGAGGAAGAGCGCGCCCTTGACGAGGTTGCGGCCGTTCTTGCTCTGTTTGAGGGAGTGGCACTGGACCCGAAACTGCTCGAAGAGGTTATCCTTCCGGTGCGGGTGTCCGACTATAAACCGAGCTATCTCGATCAGCTGATGGAAACGGGCGAACTTTGTTGGTGGGGACAGGAAGATAAAGAGGGCGAATTCAGGGTGGCGTTATATCCCACCGATTCTCCCTTCGCACCCCAGGAGCTGACCGGAGCCCCCGAAGAGGAACTAACGACCGAACAAGACCCAGCGCGCGAGCCCGATCTACCTACGGCTATCCAGCGTCTTTTGAGGCTGCTACGCAGCCAGGGGCCACTCAGCTATGACGCCTTGGAAGAGCATTGGTTGCGCCAACAAGAGGTGCAGGGGAGTGCCGCCGAAGAGGATCGGCTCCCAACGCTCTTTGAGCATCTTGCCCGCACCGGCGCATTGATATCGGATCGCCTGGGCTTTGTACGCGCTCACGGACGAGTGGGGGCTGCGCGCACTGCGGCAGGAAGAGGCCGCACAAGGGAAGAGCTTCCTACCCGACGCCGAGTTTCCAGCCGGCGAACTCGCAGTATGTATCGGGAAGCGAAGGCGGCAGCCCGAAGTGCGGTGGCAGAGCGGCTGCAGGCCAACCGGGCTCAAGACGAAGCCTTGGCTGGTCAGTGGGCCGTGGTGGCAACGCCTCTGGTCTCCTCAACGCTACGCGCGCTCAACCTGGTAGAGTCATTGCTTGATCGCTATGGGGTCATAACTCCCGCTATTGCGCGTACGGCGGAAGTTCCTGGTGGTTTTGAGATGCTGCTGCCCGTTCTTCGTTCCATGGAAGAGCGTGGGGAAGTGGTGTCAGGCTCCTTTGTGGAGGGGCTGGGTCCGTTGCAGTTTGCCCGCCGGGAGGCGGTAGAGCGGCTACGGGATTTTGAAGCCCATGAAACCTATCATCAGGGAATAGTCGTTTTACCCTGCGAAGACCCGCTCTTCCTCTACGGGGCTGCTCTTCCCTGGCCGCCACTAGCCGAACCCAGGGAATTCTCCGCCAGCAACGATGACGGGGATCAGCTTCCTTCACTAGATGGCGAACAAGAGCGAGGTACGGCGGCTAAGCCACGGCGCTGCCAAGGTGCCTATGGTGTGCTTATAGATGGGCAGCTCGCGCTCTGGGCGGCTCCTCATCTGTCCTCACTAATCTGTTTTAGTGCTGACAAGGAACGGGTGACTCAGGCGCTTCATGGCCTGGTGAGCGCATTGCAACAGATGGCCCAACGCCGCGGCGCTCAAGCCCTTCGGGAAAAGCTACTTGTGAAGTATTGGAACGGCCAGGACGTTTTGGCCGCCCCTGTTGTTGACCTTTTGAAATCGGTAGGGTTTGTGCTGAGCACTAACGGGATGCGCTTATACCTTTCGACGTTTTAGTAGTCATGGGGAATGCGTGGGAGCCAACCGTGACAGAAAGAAGCTCCACCACCCCTGGGCTACAATGAAACTATGAATAAAAACGAAACACATTTTCAATCTGACGGGGAAGTTCTGGGCGAAAAGGACTCCTCCACTCGCGTATCAGAGACCCAAGAGCAAAAACTTGAGCGGCTGAAGCGGGAGCTCTCCAGCGTGCCCACTGAACCCGGTGTCTACCTTTGGAAAAACGCTGAAGGCGAAGTCATCTATGTGGGCAAAGCTAAGCAATTACGAGCTCGCATGCGCCAATACCTTACATTTCAAGATGAGCGCGCGAAGATCCCATTGCTCGTGGACCAGATTGACTCTTTCGACTATCTCGTTGTGTCCAATGAGCACGAATCGCTGGTGCTCGAAAAGAACCTCATCAATCAATACGCCCCCTTCTTTAATGCCGACTTCAAAGACGATAAGAGCTATCCGTTTTTGGCATTGACTAAGGGAGACGTCTTTCCCGCTATCAAATACACCCGAGAGCGTCATCGCCCCGATACGCGTTACTTCGGACCCTACACCGATTCCCGGGCGGCCCGAGAGATGGCCGATATTGTCCGTCGCGTAGTCCCGCTTTGTTCGGCTTCCTGTGCGGAATGGCGCAAGCTTACGCGCGATTTGGAGCGCGGGGGAACGCTTCCCCAAGAGGGCGGAACTGAGCGCCCTTGTTTTGACGCTCATGTGGGATTGGGACCCGGAGCTTGTTGCGGATGGATCGACCCTGAGCAGTATCAGCACAATGTGCGTTTGGTAGAGCGGTTTTTGGCCGGCCACCGAGAGGAGTTCATTCAGTCGCTGCGGGCGGAAATGGAAGAAGCGGCGGCGGATCTTGATTTTGAGCGGGCAGCGCGCATCAAAGGGCGCATTGACACCATTCAATCCCTGAACGATAAGCAGCATGCGGTTTCGGAACGCGACTTGAATGCCGATGTCATTGGCATCTTTCGTGAGGAAACCATTGCGGGCGTCCATGTTCTTATCATTCGCGAAGGCCGCATCATTAACTCCAATGAGTTCATTTTGAACAAGGGCCGAGATGTTCCTGATCTTGATCTGCTGCGCAATTTCATGCTTCGCTACTACGATGTGACCGAGTCTATACCGCGGGACGTTATTGTGGCTCAAGCTCCCGAGGATGCCGAGGTAATTGAAGATTGGCTTACCGAGCGCCTGGATTCATCCCACGGTGCAAAAGTGCGTTTTGTCGAGCCTCAGCGGGGTGAAAAGGCCGAGCTTCTAGCCATGGCTGAAAAGAATGCTCGCCATGCTCTTATGCGTTATAAGGTGCGTACGAACTACGATGATAAGCGGGTAAACGATGCCCTTTTGCAGCTGGAAAGTGCGCTCGCCCTTGAAGAGCCTCCTATGCGCATTGAATGCTCGATATTTCCACCATCCACGGTTCCTATACCGTAGCGTCAATGGTGGTGTTTACGGGAGGAAAGCCTGATAAAAATCAGTATCGCCGCTTCCGTATTAAAACGCCCTTAGATGAGGCCAATGACTTTCTGTCGATGCAAGAAGTCATGCGGCGTCGCTATGATCCGGAGCGTATGGCTGATGAACGATTTGGCTCCAAGCCGGATCTCATTATTCTGGACGGTGGCAAGCCGCAGCTCAGTGCTGCGCTGGAAATGTTTGAAGAAATGGGTATCGACGATATTGCCATAGCGGGCTTGGCCAAGCGAGATGAAGAACTCTTTGTGCCTTGGCAGGATACGGGTCCGGTGGTATTGCCGGGAGGATCCGCGTCCCTTTATTTGGTGAAGCAAGTGCGTGACGAGGCCCATCGGTTTGCCATTACCTATCATCGTCAGCTTCGTGGAAAAGGAATGACCGCTTCTATTCTTGATGAAGTGGCAGGGCTCGGACCGGTGCGCAAAAAAGCGCTCATGAAGCATTTCAAGTCGTTTAAGAATTTGAAGGCGGCCACTCTTGATGAGCTAAAAGATGCCAAGGTAATTCCAGGAGATGTGGCTGAAGAACTGTATCGGGTGCTGACGCAGTACAATGGTGAAACAGAACTTACGGAACAGGTTGAAGACGCGGTAAACGAATCGACTTCAACTACGGAATAGACAGGCATGGGAGGTCATTAGGCCTCAGAATGCGTTGCTTTTGAGATAGATCAAGAAAGAAGGTGCACGATGGACTCATCCCTTACGGTAGAAGTAGATGAAACCTCGACACTTCCGGATTTAGTAATTATTACGGGCATGAGCGGCGCTGGTCGTACGGAAGCCATGCACGTGTTTGAGGATTTGGGGTATTACTGCGTAGATAATCTGCCGGCAAGTCTTATCCCTAACATGATGAGCCTGATGCGTGCGGATTACCCGGCATTAGAGAATGAACCGGTGGATCAGTCCGCGAAGAAGCTCGAACGCGTTGCGGTAGTTTGTGATGTGCGCAATCGTGAGTATTTCTCTGAGCTGGCGGAAAAACTGGCATTCATGAAGGCCAACGGGATTAACTGCTCGACGGTGTTTTTAGATGCTGCTGACGAAAAGCTCATTGCCCGCTACAAGTCATCGCGACGCCGTCATCCCATGTGTCTTGATGGCACTACTATTTCCCAGGGTATTCAGCGGGAGCGGCAATTGCTTATGGATCTACGTGATTCTGCGGATGTGGTCATTGATACCACCAGTATGCTGCCCCAAAACCTGCGCTCTACGCTGCGCCAATCCTTTGGGAGTGGTAGTAAGCGGCGTGGGCTTTCGGTGTCGGTCTATTCCTTTGGGTTTAAGCATGGGGCGCCTCTTGATGCGGATCTGGTCATGGATGTGCGGTTTTTGCCCAATCCCTATTACGACCCTGAGCTGCGTCCCTTAACGGGCCTAGATGCGCCGGTGCGCGACTACGTGATGTTTCGCGAGGAGACCACGGAGTTTCTGGCCCGCTGGAAAGACTTGCTAGATGTAGTGATGCCTGGCTATGTGGCCGAAGGAAAGCAACAGCTGGCCATTGCCGTTGGCTGCACCGGAGGTCAGCACCGCTCGGTTGCGTTGGCTGAGGCCACGGGGGATTACTTGAAGTCGAAAGGCTATCGCGTTTCGGTGGCCCATCGTGATTTGGCGCTTGCGGCAGGGAGCAAGCAGTGAGCCCGCGTCCGAGTAAGCGCCAGCCCTTTCGCATAGATCCTTCCGCTACAGCAGCGTTTTCCGCTCTTCGTGATGCAATCCCTCGAGGGTTTTCTCGGGATGCTGCCGGCGCCATTAAAGCAGTAGTGATTGGGGGAGGCACGGGGGCTCCCATGTCCATTCGTACGTTGCTGTCGTTGGGGGCTACCACCAGTGCGGTGGTGGCTATGGCTGATGACGGTGGCTCCACCGGCATTCTGCGCGAAGAGGCTGATGTCACGCCTCCTGGCGATATCCGCAAATGCATTGCTGCCTTTGCGCGCAACCCTAACGATCCTTTAGTGAAAGTTTTTAAGTATCGGTTTGCAGTGGCGCGCGATCATGCTTTGGGCAATTTACTCCTTGCAGGCCTAGAAGATGCCTGTGGCTCATTCCCGGAAGCCATTGCCATTTGTGAGCGCTTGCTGGATGCCCAGGGCCATGTCTATCCCTCAACTTTGGATCATGTCACGTTAGTGGCACAAACGCGCGATGGCCGTCTGTTGGATGGCCAAGCGGTAGCCTGCCATTCGAAAACAGCCCTCGATTGGGTGGCACTTAAAGGGGAAGAGGGGCAAATTCGTCCCTACCAACCCGCTATTGATGCAATCGAAGATGCCGACTTGATCGTCCTTGGCCCTGGGTCGCTCTTTACTTCAATCATTCCGAACCTTTTGGTGCCGGGTATCACAGAAGCAATCCGTCGATCCCGCGGTCGGGTTTTGTTCGTATGTTCCTTAGCGGATGTTCAAGGGGAGACCTGGGGTCTTACAGCGTTGGAGCACTTCCAGGCATTGGTGGATCATGGCATGGATGGCCTCATTGATTACATGTTGGTGCACAGCCCCGAACCCATCAAGGCCGAGACCGTTGTGGATGACCACTATCACGTCATGGTGGAAGAAGCCGCCTCCAAACAAACCCCTGAGCCGGTGCGCTCGGTGGCCATTGATTATCGCGACATGCTGGCCATTCAATCGGCGGGCCCTGTGGTGATCGCGCGTAATTTGGCCGATGGGAATAACCCAACCTGGCATTCACCCCAGGCATTGCGCGAGGCTTTTGGAGATGTGATTCGCATGTGTCGGTTCCGTAATCGCATCAACTAGGGAGCTTGCACTATGTCTTTTACGGCAGAGGTTAAAGAGGAGCTTGCACACGTTCCCCCCGAGTGTTCCCATTGCGAAAAAGCCACCCTTGCAGCCTTAGTGCGGCTGGAAGGCACGCTGTTTATTCGCGGGCAAGGCCATTATCGGATGGAGATAGCTACCGATTCGTCGTCGGTAGCGCGGCTTGTGATTCGCCTACTTCATGCGTTGTACAACTTGAAAACCGAGCTTACGATTCGTCGCAGCGTGCTTCATAAGACACCTAATTTCTTAATTGAAGTACCCGCCCAGCGAGGGCTTGCTCAAGCCTTGCAAGATATGGGAGTGCTCTCTGATCAAGGGGGATTGGAACTCGGGATACACCCTGATCTTGTGGCAAAAAGCTGCTGCGCTGCCGCTTACTTGCGCGGGGTGTTTCTGGGTGGGGGCTTCGTGTCAAATCCCAAGAGCGACTTTCATTTTGAGATCATCGTGGAAAACAAAGCCTTAGCTGAAGGCATTGTGGCACTGATGGCCGATAAGGGCATCCAAGGGAAAATTATGCAGCGGCGTAACTCTTACATGGTGTACCTCAAAAGCGGCGCTGCCATTTTGGAGTTTCTGGCTTATACCGGCGCCCACCGAGCGGCTCTTCGAATGGAAGAGGAGCGGGTGGTTAAAAGCGTGCGCAATGACGTGAATCGCCAAATCAACGCTGAGTTGGCCAACCAGCAGAAAACAACGGATGCTGCCATTCGCCAAATCATCGATATTCGTACCGTGCTTGAAGAAGTAGAACTGGAAAACCTTCCGGAAGCACTTCAAGAATATATCCTGCTTCGGGCCCATTTTAAGGAGGCGTCCTTAAAGGAGTTGGGGGAGCACGCAGACCCGCCTTTGTCAAAGTCGGCGGTGAATCATCGGATGCGGCGCATTGAAAAAATGGCTGAAGAAATCCGGGCTAAAGGGGGCGGAAGCGGGCTATCTTCTCGGGGTGATGATTAGTTAACGCTCACTTTGTGTACCTTCCAGATTTCGCTGCAAAAATTGTTCTGCTAGGTGATAATGGAACCTGTATGTTGCACCGTTTAAGAATCTCCAACGAAAGGGGTATTCATGACTACTAAGGTCGGTATTAATGGATTCGGCCGCATTGGACGTTTGGCCTATCGTGCCATGGTTAACGATCCTGAAATTGAAGTGGTAGCCGTAAACGATCTTGGCGATATTCCCACTATGGCTCATTTGCTGAAGTACGACTCTGTTCATGGTCGTGCTTTTGATACGGTAGAGGTAGTAGAGGACGGCTTTGTGGCTGATGGCCACCATGTAAAGGTCCTCTCTGAGAAGGATCCCGCTAACTTGCCTTGGGGCGAGCTCGGCGTAGACGTGGTGGTTGAGTCCACGGGCTTCTTCACCGATGCTAACAAGGCTCGTGCGCACATTGATGCGGGTGCCAAGAAGGTTATTATTTCTGCTCCGGCAAAGAACGAAGACATAACCATTGTTATGGGTGTTAATGATGACCAGTATGATCCCGAGAAGCACAACATCATTTCCAATGCTTCTTGCACCACCAACTGCCTGGCCCCCTTTGCTAAGGTCTTGCTGGACAACTTCGGCATCAAGCGTGGCTACATGAACACCATTCATGCCTACACCAATGACCAGAAGATTTTGGACCTGCCGCACAAGGACCTCCGTCGTGCTCGTGCTGCCGCCATGTCCATGATTCCTACCACCACCGGTGCTGCTCGCGCGGTGTCTTTGGTACTTCCGGAATTGAAGGGCAAGCTGGACGGTTTTGCTACTCGCGTTCCTACGCCCGACGGCTCTATGGTTGATCTCACTGTTGAGCTTGAGCAGGATGTTACGGTCGAGCAAATCAATGAGGCTATGAAGGCTGCTGCCGAAGGTCCGCTGAAGGGCATTCTGGAGTACACCGAGGATCCCATTGTTTCTATCGACATTGTGGACGATCCGGCTTCTTCCATCTTCGACTCGAAGCTCACCATGGTTATGGGCGGCGAAGGTAACTTCGTGAAGTGCGTTTCCTGGTATGACAACGAGTGGGGTTATTCCAACCGCGTCAAGGATCTGGTAAAGATTCTGCTTCCCTAAGGTATTGTTGTAGCAGTGGTATAACGAAAACCCGGTTTGCTTTTTGGCGCCGGGTTTTCTCTTTAGGAAAGGATCATCATGGCTCGAGTTCAGACCATATCAGACGGTGATTTCTCAGGTAAAAAGGTACTGGTCCGCGTGGACTTCAATGCACCCGTTGATGACAGTGGCGCGGTGTCTGACGATACTCGCTTGCGAGCGGCTCTTCCCACTATCAATGCACTTCTTGACCAAGGTGCCCAAGTTATTCTTATGAGTCATCGTGGGCGTCCGTCCGGCACCGGTTTTGAGGAGTCTTATAGCTTGGCACCCATCGCTGCCCGACTAGGCGAGCTCTTAGATCGCGACATTGTGCTGGCGGAAGACATTGTGGGACCCAGTGCCCAAGCGGCTATTGCGGCTATGGGCGATGGCGATGTGGTGTTGTTGGAGAACCTTCGCTTTGACGCCCGGGAAAAGAAGAACGATCCGGAGTTTGCCCAAGCGTTGGCTGCCTTGGCTGAGGTCTACGTGAACGACGCTTTTGGTACCGCTCATCGCGCCCATGCCTCCACGGCTGGGGTGGCAGCTTATCTGCCTGCCTATGCTGGGTATCTTATGGAGCGCGAAGTGGATACCTTGAGCTCAATGCTCGATACGCCGAAGCGTCCTTTTGTAGCCATCTTGGGTGGCTCTAAGGTGTCCGACAAGATTCAAGTTATTGATGCGTTGATCGAGAAGGCTGATGCCATTCTCATTGGCGGCGGCATGTGCTTTACCTTTATTGCTTCTCAGGGCGAATCGGTAGGCACCTCGTTGATGGAAGCTGACTGGGTTGAACAATCTGCCGCTATGATGCAAAAAGCAGCTCAACGCGGTGTTGAGTTCCTCTTGCCGGTGGATGTGGTAGTGGCTGATCGCTTTGCTGAAGATGCCGAGATTCAAACGGTTTCCGTGGATCAAATCCCGGCTGATATGATGGGCTTGGACATCGGTCCTGAAACGGCAGAACTCTATGGTCGTGTCATTGGTGGCGCCGGATCCGTTTTCTGGAATGGCCCTATGGGTGTGTTCGAAATGGCTCCGTTTGAAGCTGGCACCAAAGCTGTGGCCTATGCGGTGGCTGCCAACAAAGACGCTGACACTATCATTGGCGGCGGCGACTCTGTGGCAGCGGTCAACAAGTATGACCTTGCCGACCAGATGGCCTTTGTCTCAACGGGCGGTGGCGCCTCCATGGAGCTTGTGGAAGGCAAAGCGCTGCCGGGTGTTGAGGCATTGCGTTCTGAGTAACTAAGGACTGATGGCGCGCGATTCTTGGGGTGGTACATCTCTGGGTATTGCCCTTAGCAGGTAGTGCGCAAACCACTGAACGGATTGATTCAGAAGCGGAAAAGAGGAACCATGGCACGAAAGAAGCTTATTGCAGGCAACTGGAAGATGAATGAAACCCTTCCCGAGGCCGTTGTGCTTACCCAAGAAATCTCAAACATTTTTGAGAAGGATTGGCTGGAAACCGTAGATGTGTGCATTTGCCCGCCTTACATTGATCTCAAGCCCGCCAAAACTGTTTTGGACTTTGATCATTTAGGTATTGCGGTCGGTGCTCAAAACGTGTTCTATGAGCCGAAGGGTGCTTATACCGGCGAAATTTCGGTTCCTATGATTAAGGAAGTGGGCTGCACCTATTGCATCGTTGGCCATTCAGAGCGCCGTACGCTGTTCGGAGAAACCAACGAGGATGTAAATCTCAAGGCAAAAGCGCTTCTGGCGGACGGGCTTTCTCCTATCATCTGCGTAGGGGAGTCACTGGAGGTTCGTGAAGGGGGCGCCTATCTGGATTATGTCTGCGCCCAAGTACGAGCCGCTTATGCAGGCATTGCCGAGGCTGAAGCTAAAGACACGGTGGTAGCTTATGAACCTATTTGGGCTATTGGTACCGGTCGTACAGCAACTCCTGAACAGGCTGAAGAAGTATGTGCTGCCATTCGCGAAACGTTGACCGAGCTCTACGATCAGAGCGTTGCTGATACCATTCGCGTGCTCTATGGTGGCTCGATGAACGAAGGAAACGCAGAAATGCTTTTGGCTATGGCCAACATTGATGGCGGTTTGATTGGTGGTGCAAGCCTCAAAGCCCAGTCCTTTGTCGCCATTGTGCAAGCCGCTCTTTAAGATTTAGAGATTCGAAGAAAGGTGGCTTTAAAGGCCACCTTTCTTTTCGTAGTACTGATAGGTGGAAACAGGAATAGCTATGACAGTCAACACAAAACAGCTTCATACCCCCGCGTGCCTCATCATTATGGATGGCTATGGCCTAGCGCCTGCAGGAGCGGGTAATGTCATTGCTCAAGCTTCCACGCCTGTGTTAGATGCGCTTTTTGAAGAACGACCCTGGGTTTCCCTTGAGGCATCGGGTGAGGCTGTAGGCTTGCCAGAAGGCCAAATGGGAAATTCCGAGGTAGGGCATCTCAATATCGGCGCGGGTCGCGTGGTGCGCCAAGAATTAACCCGTATCAATCATGCGTGTGTCGATGGCTCCTTAGCTTCCAATGAAGTAATCAAGCAAGCCTTTGACCAGGCGAAAGCTCCGGGTGCTGTTTTGCACCTGATGGGTCTTTTGTCCGACGGGGGAGTGCATTCTTCCAACGAGCATCTCTATGCACTGATCCAGGCTGCCATTAATTCCGGAGTGCATAGCATTCGTATCCATTGCTTCATGGATGGTCGCGATGTGCCTCCTGCCAGTGGCGCGGATTATATCCAGCAGCTTCTTGATGCCGTGGGTGCTATGGTAAACAACGCTGACACTCCCGTAGATGTAGCTATCGGCTCTGTGGAGGGGCGCTATTACGCTATGGACCGCGATAACCGCTGGGAGCGTGTCTCGCAAGCCTATAAGGCCATTGTGGAAGGCGCCCCTTACCAAGAGGCGAGTGCGGTATCAGCTATGGAGGCCTCCTATGAAGCGGGAGTCACTGACGAGTTTGTGGTTCCCATGGCCTTCGATAGCCGTGGTGTCCAAGATGGTGACGCAGTTATTTTCTTCAACTTCCGCCCCGACCGCGCTCGCGAGTTGACCCGTTCGTTTGTGGATGCGGACTTCAGTGGTTTTGAGCGAAAGCGCGTACCTTCCGTATTCTTCGTATGCTTGACGGAGTACGACCCTGAGATTGACGCTCCTGTGGCGTTCCCGAAAAGTTTCCCTGATCATGTGCTTGCTGATGTGTTGGCAGATGCAGGCCTTACGCAGTATCACATTGCGGAAACGGAGAAGTATGCCCATGTCACTTTCTTCTTGAATGGCGGACGCGAAGAGCCCAAGAGTGGGGAGAAGCGTTCGTTGATTCCTTCTCCGAAAGTGGCCACCTATGACCTTCAGCCTGAGATGAGCGAGCCAGCGGTGGCTTCGACCTTAGTGGATGCCATTAATAACGATGAGGCCGATGTCTATCTGGTCAACTTTGCCAATTGTGATATGGTTGGTCACACCGGCGATATCCCGGCGGCCATTGCCGCAGTAGAAGCGGTTGATGGGGGTGTGGGTAAGGTTATTGACGCCATCAAAGCCAAAGGTGGTGTGGCGTTTGTAACGGCGGACCATGGCAATGCCGATCAGATGTTGGCTGAAGACGGCACCCCTCATACCGCCCATACCACAGCACCGGTACCCTTTATTGTTATTGATGAGGTAGAGAACCGCATCTTTACGGGGGAGTCAGGAAAGCTGGCCGATATAGCACCTACGTTGTTGGATGCTATCGGACTTGAGACGCCTCAAGAAATGACGGGGAAGAGCCTGTTGGTTCCTCGGCAGGCGTAAAGGATTTAATCCCTCAGGCTTTGCATCAGGGTCCTTCTGCGGGTATTTCACCTTGGAAGGTTCATGAACTCCTTGAAAGATGGGATGACCACGCCTATAATTATCAGCTTGCGTACTAGTGCAAATACCGTTGAAAGGCTATCTCTTGACACCGCTTCTTATTATCATGCTCATCTTGCTTGTTCTGTCAGGCACGGGTCTCGTGATTTTCATTCTTCTCCATTCCGGTAAGGGAACGGGTATCTCTGACATGATTGCAAGTTCTATGTACTCTTCTCAAACGGGAACCGGTATCGTTGAGAAAAACCTTGATCGTATTACCATCGTTTTGGCAATCATCTTCCTGTTGTCGCTTATTGTGCTCATGATCATTTATCCTCATGGCACCATTAGCGCAGCCTAAGTTCTGGCTTCATTTATCCGAGGAAAGCTTCCGCTTACCCAGTTGATAAATTAGGCATTGCGAAGTATCGACGTTCTGGTAAACTGGTCGTCGCTGCTTTTAAGCACGTCGGAGTGGTGGAACGGCAGACACGCTAGCTTGAGGTGCTAGTGCCCCTTTGAACGGGCGTGCGGGTTCAAATCCCGCCTCCGACACCAGAAACTATCGCAAACCCGCAGACTACCTGCGGGTTTGTTTTATATAGTTAGCAAATAAGGAAACTTGGCAAGGTGAGGAGAATGACTATGAAGGTATTGCTGCTGTCGGGAAGTCCTCGCAAGGGGGGTAACACCACTCGTGCCTTGCAGGAGGTTGCAACGGCTCTTGAGGCTCAAGGGATAGAAACTGAACTTATGGAGCTTGGTCCGCAAGCTGTTCGTGGATGTACTGCCTGCGGATGGTGTTCCCGCGAAGGGAAGAATCAGTGCGTCTTTAATGACGATCTGTGTAATGAGTTCATTGCAAAGGCGGCTACCTGTGATGGCTTTGTAGTGGGTTCGCCCGTCTATTATGCCGGCGCCAATGGCTCCCTTATCTCGTTATTGGATCGTGCGTTCTATGCGGGCGGGAGTGTGTTCCGCTACAAGCCAGCTGCGGGCGTTGCTGTCGCTCGTCGAGCGGGAACTACCTTAACGGTTGATCAAATTAACAAGTATTTCCAGATTAACTGCATGCCCGTGGTGTCCTCAAGCTATTGGACGCTCGTCCATGGTCGCGAAAAAGGAGAAGCTGCTTTTGATGGGGAAGGCCTTCATACCATGCGCGTTCTGGGCGACAACATGGCCTGGCTTTTGAAGTGCATTGCGGCAGGAAAGGATGCGGGTATTGAGCCCTCCATGGAGCCGAAGATTATGACTAACTTCGTTCGCTCTGACTTAGAGGGTTAAGACCCTAAAGCATCGGGTGTAACTATGGAAGCTGCGAAGCGAAGCCGCATACATAGCGTAGAACGCGTTTTATGGGGCGTATTTGTCCTCAATCTTGCGGTGGCGGCCGCAAAGTTCTTCTATGGCCTGGCATCGGGATCAGCTTCTATGCAGGCCGATGGTATTCACTCAGTCTTTGACTCCGTAGGAAATATCATCGGCCTAATTAGTATCACATTGGC
>CAJUNI010000058.1 GCA_910587945.1 uncultured Parvibacter sp. | reverse complement strand
GAGCGCTGCGTTCGGGACGCAGAGGCCGCAGGTTCAAATCCTGTCATCCCGACCATTAATTCTGCGGGGCTCGCTAATGTGGCGGGCCCTGTTTGCGTTTTTAGTTTCTCACCTCGGACAGTGTGCTTTTCGTAAGACCCATGCGAATTGGGGCATATTGTGGTACTCTTCCATCCACGTTAAGAGGGGAGCGACGCACAAACGCTTCCATTAATCCGTTTGGACTCGCTGTCGTGGGCTATCATGGTAGGCCCAAAAGAGAGAGGAGTCCGCGGTGCAGGACAATCGCGATAATCTGGTTGAAGAGGAGGCGCGCGTCGTCAACGCGGCCGCCGACGCCGAGACTGTGGGGACGGTCGGGGCCAGCGGGGGAGGGCGAGACACGTGGGCATCGCGTACCGGCTTCATCCTGGCCTGTGTGGGCAGCGCCGTGGGCATGGCCAACATCTGGCTGTTCCCCTATCGCGCGGCGGAGCTGGGTGGCGCGGCATTCCTCATCCCGTATTTGCTGTTCGTGGCTCTGCTCGGGTTTTCGGGTGTCATTGGTGAGATGGCGTTCGGCCGGGCTATGGGCGCCGGGCCGCTCGGTGCGTTCGGTAAAGCCATGGAGCTGCGCGGGGTGCCCCACGGGCGCACGGTCGGCCGGCTCATCGGCCTTATTCCCACCATCGGTCAGCTCGCACTGGCCGTGGGCTACGCCGTCGTACTCGGCTGGGCGTGCAACTACCTAGTGGCGTCACTCGACGGGCAACTCATCGCCGAGCAGAACGTGGGCGCCTTCTTCGGTGCCGTGGCGTCCGATCTGGGTAATGTGCCGTTTCACCTGCTGGGGCTCGTCGTCACCTTCGCCATCATGATCTTGGGCGTATCGCGGGGTATCGAGCGCATCAACAAGGTGCTCATGCCGGCGTTTTTCGTGCTGTTCGTCATCGTGGGCATCCGGGTGGTGATGATGCCCGGGGCGCTTGCGGGCTACGAGTACCTGCTTGTGCCTCGCTGGGAGGCGCTCGCCA
This sequence comes from uncultured Parvibacter sp., assembly GCA_910587945.1. Classification (GTDB taxonomy): domain Bacteria; phylum Actinomycetota; class Coriobacteriia; order Coriobacteriales; family Eggerthellaceae; genus CAJUNI01. The sequence goes on along the minus strand of CAJUNI010000058.1, from coordinate 13,094 downwards.
ACCCCACGACCTGGGTGTATGCCTTAGGGCAGGCCTTCTTCAGTCTGTCAATCGCCGGCGGTGGCACGCTCGTGTACGGCAGTTACCTCAAAGATGACGTTGACGTGGTGCGCTCGGCGCGCGACGTGGCTGTGTTCGACACGCTGGCCGCCCTCGTGGCCGCCTTCACGGTGGTACCCGCGCTGTTCGCGTTCGGGCTCGACGTGTCGAGCGGACCGCCGCTGCTGTTCATCACGCTGCCCGGTGTGTTCCAGGAGATGCCCCTTGGTAACCTGTTCATGATCGTGTTCTTCGTGGCCGTGGTGTTCGCGGCTGTGACGAGCCTTATGAACTTGTTCGAGTCTCCGGTTGAGGCGCTCCAGGACCAGTTCCGGCTACCGCGTTGGGTGGCTGTGGCCATCATCGCCGTCATCGCGGTGGCCGTGGGCCTGCCCCTTGAGGGCGGCGACGCGGTGTCTCTGTGGATGGACGTCATCTCCATCTACGTCATCCCTGTGGGCGCGCTGCTGGCGGCCATCATGTTCTTCTGGGTGTGCCCGCGCGGGTTCGCCAAGCGTCAGGCCGAGCTCGGGCACGGGCGGCCGATCGGGCCGTGGTTCGACGTGCTGACGCGCTACGGGTTTGTGGGTGTGACGGCCTTGGTCATCGTGCTCGGCATCTTCTTTGGCGGCATCGGCTAGGGGTGTGCCTCAAAGCTTCGGTGTAATTCCCCTCCTCGGACAGTGTGCTTTTCGTAAGACCCATGCGAATTGGGGCATATTGTGGTACTCTTCCATCCACGTTAAGAGGGGAGCGACGCAAAAGCGCTTCCATTAATCCGTTGTCCAATGGAGGATTGCATGAAGATTCTTGGTATGGGAGTTCCGGAACTCCTGGTCATCTTGGTAATTATCTTGCTTATTTTCGGGCCGAAGAATCTCCCCAAATTGGGCAGTGCTCTGGGCAAGACCGTAAAGAACTTGCGTGAGGGCATTGGTACGAAAGAGGAAGCAGAAGAAGTCGAAGAGCCCGTAGTTGAGAAGGTGGAAACCACTCAGACCACCGAGGCCAGCGATGCTGCCCCTAAAACCACCAAGAAAAAGGTAGTTGTTAAGAAGAGCAACGACTAAAGGGATTGCCATTCCTCGGCAGAGGTATTGGCAGTGCAGTGAAACCAACGCGGAGCGTGTTGCCGAGGCGATGCGCTCCGCGCCTATGCGTAGGCAGTAATTTAGAGAAGATAAGGAACCACCATCATGGCAGATAACAACTACATTCTTACTCAAGAGGGCAAAAAGCAGCTCGAAGAAGAGTTGCATTACCTGGAGACCGAAAAGCGCGCCGAAATTGGCGAGCGCATTAAGGTGGCCCGCGAGTTTGGCGACATCTCTGAGAACTCGGAATATGACGACGCTAAAAACGAGCAGGGTATGATGGAGGCTCGCATTGCCGAAATCAGCCGCATTCTCTCTGAGGCTACGGTGGTCAATACGCCGAAGCGTTCTTCCAAGGTCAACATTGGCTCGACCGTTACTGTTTCTATGGGCGGCCGTGAGCGCGTGTTCACCATTGTGGGTGGCGCCGAGAGCGACGTGGCTGCGGGCAAAATTTCCAACGAGTCTCCCGTAGGTGCCGCTCTGTTGGGCCACAAAAAGGGTGACGTTATCAAGACCACCGGTCCCACCGGCCGCGACATCGAAATGGAAATCCAGAAAATCGAACACTAAATGAGTCAGGGACCGTAGCCCTTTTTGACTCATTCCTTCGTAAACCACTAGGAGCTTTTCATGGCTGAAGAAACCACGCAAGCTGTTGCCGTCATTGAAGACGATCCCATCGAGGTGCGCCGCGCTAAGCGTCAGGCCCTTCTGGATGCTGGGGTTGATCCCTATGGTCATGCATTCGAGCGGAGCCACTCTATTGAGCAACTCAACGCTACCTATGACCATTTGGAGGAGGGCGCCTCTACTGAGGATGAGGTGACGGTGGCAGGTCGCGTTATGGCTCGTCGCGTCCAAGGCAAAATCGCCTTCCTCGAGCTGCGCGAGTCGGGCCATGACATTCAGCTGTTCTGTCGTATTAATGCGCTTGGCGAGGATCTGTTCGCCGCGCTTTGCGATGTGGACGTGGGAGACTGGATTGGCGTTCATGGCACCATGATGCGCACAAAGCGTGGCCAGCTGTCCATTGCGGTGGACTCTTTTGAGCTGCTGTCTAAGTCGCTGCGTCCCTTGCCTGAGAAGTTCCATGGCCTGACGGACAAGGAAACGCGCTATCGTCAGCGCTACGTGGACCTGGTGATGAACCCTGAAGTGCGCTCTACCTTCGAGAAGCGCTTCAAGATTGTGTCTGCCATTCGTCGTTACATGGAAGACCAAGGGTTCTACGAGGTGGAAACTCCCTTCTTGCATGGCATTATCGGCGGCGCGAACGCCAAGCCCTTCATTACCCACTTCAATGCCCTGGACCGCGATTATTACCTGCGCATTGCCACCGAGCTTCCTTTGAAGCGCTTGCTGGTGGGTGGCTTTGAGAAGGTCTTTGAGATTGGTCGTCAGTTCCGCAACGAGGGCATGGATCCCTATCACAACCCCGAGTTCACTACCATGGAGGCCTATGCCGCCTTTAGTGATCTTGAGGGTATGATGGATTTGACCGAGGGCTACATCAAAGCGGCAGCGGAAGCAGCCTGTGGCACCTTGCAGATTACCTACCAAGGAACGCCCATTGATTTGTCTGGCACCTGGCGCCGCGCATCCATGATGGAGCTGGCCAGCGAAGGGGCCGGCGAAGAGGTGTCCTTCGAGCGGACGCGCGAAGAGCTCGTTGCCATCCTTGAAGCCAACGGTGGCCATGCGGAGGCAGCCTGGGGCAAGGGAAAGCTCATCGCTGAAATCTTCGAGGCCTGCGCCGAGGAAAAACTGGTGCAGCCCACCTTTGTTATTGATCACCCCTTAGAGGTTTCTCCTCTGGCCAAGAAGCACCCGGATAACCCGGAGCTGACCCAGCGCTTTGAGCTCTTCATCTTGGGTCACGAATACGCGAACGCCTTTACGGAGTTGAATGACCCGGTGGATCAGGCCGAGCGATTCCGCGCCCAGGTGGAAGCGAAGGATATGGGCGACGATGAGGCCATGGGTTTTGACGCCGACTACATTCGCGCTCTTGAGTATGGCATGCCGCCTGCCGGTGGCGTCGGTGTTGGCATCGACCGTCTGGTCATGCTGCTTACGGACGCACCCTCGATTCGCGACGTGCTGCTCTTCCCCCACATGAAGGATGAAGCGCCAGCCGGCGGTTCAGCCCCTGCGGCGGCCACTGCAGCAGCGGTAACGTCGACCTCGACCACTGCAGCGCCGACTGTGGCTCCCGTGGATTTCTCGTCAGTAGTTATCGAGCCGCTGTTTGAGGACGAAGTGGACTTCGATACCTTTAGCAAGTCAGACTTCCGGGCTGTAAAGGTCAAGGAGTGCTCGGCCGTGCCGAAGAGCAAGAAGTTGCTGCAGTTTGTGCTTGATGATGGCTCGGGTACCGACCGCGTGATTCTCTCGGGCATCCATAGCTATTACGAGCCGGAGGAGCTGGTAGGCAAGACCTGCATTGCGATCACCAACTTGCCACCGCGTAAGATGATGGGCATTAATTCTTGCGGCATGCTCATTAGCGCTGTTCACGAAGTGGAGGGCGAGAACGGCGAGCCGGAAGAACGTCTTAACTTGTTAATGGTGGACGACCGCATTCCCGCAGGAGCGAAGCTGTATTAAGTCTGCGAAGCGGTGGGGCGTCAAGTCTCTGCGAGGCATTGGGGCAGTTGGTGCTGCACATTAGGGCAGGCGCATGCCCTCAGCCAGCAGCAGGACGGCCCGTTCCGCAGAGCAGCGGGACCCTCAGCTCAGCAGCAGAGGAACCAATCCATTTTGACAACAAAGCGGCTATCCCATGAATTTGAAGCCGGCGATCTCACGTCAGAGCATCGCCGGCTTTGTTTGCAATGTAGGCATGTTGTGAACCCGACTTGTCCTGTTACGGCAACGTTTAGCACTTCATAACAGAGAGTGCTAACATAGTCACGATTATACCCGCACGCTAAGAGAAGGAGCGCGCACATGTCATTCGAGAAATTCACTGACAAGGCCCGCAAAGTGCTGGTGCTTGCTCAGGATGAGGCCCGGGGGCTTCATCAACCCTACGTGGGTACCGAGCACATTTTGCTAGGGCTCATCCAAGAGAAGGACGGCCTGGCCGCCCAAGCCTTGGATCGACTTAACGTCACCTATGACGGCGTGGTGCAATCCATCCGTCAGGTGGTATCGGTGGACGAAGAGGCCGACGTTTCGGGTCACTTGTCCTTTACCCCCCGCGTGAAGCGCGTTTTGGAGAATTCATTGCGCGAAGCCATGCAAATGGGGCAATCCTATATTTCCACCGAGCACCTACTTCTGGGCATTGTCCGAGAAGGAGAGGGCACAGCCCTTGAAGTACTCGGCCGCATGGGAGTGTCTGGCGATGACGTTCGAGGCGCCTTAAACGATCTGGTAGGCCAAAGCGCGGTCTATGCGGGACGCGGCGGCTTTGACCCCATGGGCACGGGAGCATCGGACTCCATGCTGAAGGAATTTGGCACCGACCTTACGGAAAAGGCGAAGGAAGGTAAGCTCGATCCCGTCATCGGGCGCGCTGCAGAAATTGAGCGCATCATGCAAATCCTTTCCCGCCGCCAGAAAAACAACCCGCTCATTCTGGGCGAACCTGGCGTGGGCAAAACCGCCATTGCCGAGGGCTTGGCTCAGCTCATTGTGGCCAACCAAGTGCCCGATCTTCTGCGCAACAAGCGCCTCATCACGCTGGATGTTTCGGCCCTGGTAGCAGGATCGAAGTATCGTGGCGAATTTGAGGACCGCCTGAAGAAGGTCATCAAGGAAGTCATGGATGCTGGCGACGTGCTGCTGTTCATCGACGAGATTCACACCATTATTGGTGCGGGTTCTGCCGAAGGCTCCATTGACGCGGCAGCTATCCTGAAGCCGCCCCTGTCCCGCGGTGAGATCCAGGTTATTGGTGCCACTACGCTTGATGAGTATCGCAAACACCTTGAGAAGGACTCTGCTCTCGAGCGTCGCTTCCAGCCCCTTACTATAAACGAGCCCAACGAAGAGCAGGCTGTCCGCATTATGGAGGGCTTGCGAGATCGTTACGAGGCCCATCATCAGGTGCACTTCACCGATGATGCTTTGCAAGCTGCGGTTCAGTTGGCGGATCGCTACATCCAGGATCGCTACTTGCCGGACAAGGCCATTGATGTGTTGGACGAAGCCGGTGCGCGTATGCGTATTCGCAATATGACGCTTCCCGATGAACTCCGCGAGTTGGACGATCAGCTTCGCCAGGTGCGCCAAGAGAAAGACGCTGCCATTGCCGATCAGAACTTCGAGCGCGCAGCCCAACTGCGGGATGAAGAAGCTACGCTTAAGACCAAGCGCGAAGAGGCAGAAAAGCAGTGGGAAGAGGACACCTCTAAGACGGTGCAGCAGGTAACGGTGGAGGACATTGCGGATGTGGTCTCCATGACCACTGGCGTTCCCGTGTCTAACTTGACTGAAGCCGAAACAGAAAAGCTGCTGCGTATGGAGGGCGTACTCCACGAGCGCGTCATTGGCCAAGACGAAGCCGTGACGGCGTTGTCGAAAGCTATTCGTCGTTCGCGCGCGGGCCTCAAAGATCCCAAGCGCCCGGCCGGTTCCTTCATCTTCCTTGGTCCTTCCGGTGTCGGTAAAACCGAACTCTCCAAGGCTCTGGCCGAGTTCCTCTTCAATTCCGAGGAAGCGCTTATCTCCTTCGATATGTCGGAGTATATGGAGAAGCACACGGTTTCCCGTTTGATCGGTTCGCCTCCGGGTTATGTGGGTTTTGATGAGGGCGGCCAGCTCACCAAGGCGGTTCGCCAGCGTCCCTATTCGGTGGTGCTGTTCGACGAGATCGAAAAAGCGCATCCGGACGTATTCAACATCTTGCTCCAAATCCTGGAGGAGGGCCGCTTGACGGATGCCCAGGGTCGCACCGTGGACTTCCGCAACACCATCATCATCATGACCTCTAACGTGGGCGCCCGCGACATTGCCCAATCCACGCCGCTGGGCTTCTCGGCCTCAGAAAGCGCTGGTTTGTCCGACGGGGAAATCAAGAGCCGGGTTATGTCGGAGCTCAAGAAACTCTTCCGTCCCGAATTCCTCAACCGTCTTGATGAGATCATCGTGTTCAAGTCGCTCACCCAAGAGCAGATCGTTCAGATCGTGGAGCTTATGGTGGCCGAACTGCGCGATCGCATGATTGCCCAGTCCATGACCATCAACTTGGACGAAGAAGCGGCGCGCCTTATTGCGAAAGAGGGCACCGATATTACCTTTGGTGCTCGTCCGCTGCGTCGCGCTATTCAGCGCTTGTTGGAGGACCCGCTGTCCGAGCAGATCCTTGAGGGTCGCTGGACCAGCGGCTCGGTGGTGGATGTGTCGGTGGCCGATGGCGAATTGGTGTTTACGGAAGGCGAAGGGTCGATCCCCGCGCCCCGCAAGCGCGACTCCATTGCGCGAGACGCCGAACTTCTGCTGACGAACTTCGATTTGTCTCACGCTGGTGCTCCCACGCCGGCGGGCTCGCTCACGGGCGGCGCCTCCGACTAAAGGCTACAAGGTGGCCGACACTGCGGTCCCTGCTGGCTGAGCGGCGGGCAGCATCGGAACGCAGCTGTGCGCTCCCGTGTTCCCCGCAGCAAGGATGTCGCCAGAAAAGTAACCGTCCATTGTGGCTTTCGCGCCCCGGCTTCTTAAGGAGTCGGGGCGTTTTGGTTTGGCGCTATACTTAATCCCATCACCGATTGAAAAGGGGAGTGATATGGGCAAGATAACGGATCCGGTATTTCAGCCTGAAGTGTTGGCGGCGGCGCCAGAGTTATTTGACGACGACTTGGATTTCGATGCCTTAACCCAATCGATGGGCCTGCAGGGTGTGGTGGATGCCCATCCTCAAACTGCGGCCATTATCTTAGCGGGAGGCACGGGCGAGCGGTTTGGCCGGGATGGCGGAAAGCAGCTGGTGGAAATTGCTGGCAAGCCCATTCTCACCTGGTCTGCCGAGGCCTTTGATGCCGTGGGCGATATTGGCCTCATTGTTATTGTCTGCCCTGAAGATCGCTTCGATGAGTATTTGAAGCGCGCCGTGGATCCCTTCCCCTTTGTGACACCTGTGGTGTTAGCGCCGGCGGGTTCTATTCGCCAAGAGTCTGCCTTCTCGGGCCTGGAGTATGTCAGTGATGATTTCGAGTTTGTGGTGCTCCATGATGGGGCGCGCCCGCTGATTTCCCCCGGTCTTATTGAGCACACCATCAACACCGTGAAGGGCAATATCGATTGCGACGGTGCCGTGGTGGCTCATCCGGCGGTTGATACCTTGAAGGTAGTAGAGGATGGCGTCATTGTAGGCACGCCGGATCGCAGCGTATTTTGGAATGCTCAGACGCCTCAGGTATTCCGCACCGGTATTTATCGCCGTGCTCATGCCTCAGCACTCTCCGATGGGTTTGTGGGCACGGACGACTCATCGCTCATTGAGCGCTTGGGTGGAAAAGTGCTGGTGGTAGAAGGAAAACGGGACAACATTAAACTCACCGTTCCTGAGGACTACATCATGCTCACCTCAGCCGTGCGGGCTATTCGAGCCGGTCTTCGATCGGAATAGGGAAGGCGTGCTATGGAAGGCTTGTCGGGTTTGCGTATCGGGCTTGGCTATGACGTTCATGCCTTTGCGCCAGATCGTCCGCTCATTCTTGGCGGCGTCACTATTCCTCATCATCAGGGCCTTGCGGGGCATTCTGATGCCGACGTCTTAGCCCACGCCATTGCCGATGCCTTATTGGGAGCTATTCGCGGGGGCGACATTGGCAAGCTTTTCCCCGACACGGATCCCACCTATGAAGGCGCAAATTCGCTCAAATTGCTTGAGGCGGTGGCTCAGTTTGTCCGAGAGCAGGGCTATGAGATTCTTGATGTGGATTCGGTCATTGCGGCTCAGGCCCCGAAACTTTCTCCCCATCGTGAAGCCATGCGTCAGAATCTGGCGGATTCCATGGGAGTGCCGGTAGATAACGTGGGTGTGAAAGCGACCACTACCGAGTGGCTGGGTTTCGAGGGCCGCGAAGAAGGCATTTCCGCTACGGCCACCTGTTTGTGTTGCCGTATCAGCTCATAAAACTGTAACTCCTTGGTGTCTTCGCCTGAGTCGTGGGGCTCTGAGTGCCGGAGTTGGGTGGGGATGCGTTACAATCGCACTCATTCTGCATTCACGAAAAGGAGCTCTTCATGACCATCAAGCTCTACGATACTCAACAGCGTCGCAAGGTAGATTTTGTACCCCTTCATGAGGGGAAAGTCTCTATGTATGTCTGCGGCCCTACGGTCTATAACCGCATCCATATTGGTAACGCGCGTACGTTCATTTCCTTCGATATGATTCGCCGCTATCTCACCTGGCGCGGGTTTGACGTGACCTTCGTGCAAAACGTCACCGACATTGACGACAAGATCATCAATCGTGCGAACGAAGAAGGCCGCAGCGCTGCCGAAGTAGCCGCCCAATATACCGAAGCATTCATCAATGATATGCACGCCGCTGGTGTTGCGGACCCTGATGTGCGTCCGCGGGCTACCGAAGAAATTCCTGCCATGATTGAGCTGGTGGAAACGCTCATCGAACGCGGCCATGCCTATGAGGTTGAAGGGGATGTGTACTTTGCGGTGCGCTCCTACGACGGCTACGGGCAGCTTTCGGGCCGTGATGTGGACGAGATGGAAGCGGGCCATCGCGAGCTTCGTTCCGACGGCCAAGGCCTTGAGGATCGTAAGCGCGATCCGCTGGACTTCGCGCTCTGGAAAGCGGCAAAGCCCGGAGAGCCGTCCTGGGAATCCCCCTGGGGCCAAGGGCGTCCCGGCTGGCACATTGAGTGCTCGGCCATGTCTCACAAGTACTTAGGGCTGCCCTTTGATATCCACGGTGGTGGCGCCGACCTCTGCTTCCCCCATCACGAAAACGAGCGCGCCCAATCGGAGGCCGCCTACGGCACTACGTTTGCCCGTCATTGGATGCATTCGGGAATGCTGCAAATTAACTCGGAGAAAATGTCGAAGTCTCTGGGCAACTTCATGCTGCTTCACGAAGTGCTTGAAGACACCCGTCCGGAGTCTCTGCGCATGCTCATGATGCAGACCCACTACCGCAGCCCCTTGGATTTCTCGCCGGAGCGTTTGGCCGAGGCCGATGCTGCGCTCACGCGTATTGAGAACACGGTCAAGAATCTCGATTGGCTGATGGCTAATGCTCAAGATGGTGCACCCGACCAGCTGGATAGCACACGCATTGCCCAATGGGTGACCGAAGCGCGCGAAGCATTCACCCAGGCCATGGATGATGACTTCAATGCACCCGCAGCTTTGGGAGCGATCTTTACCCTGGTGGCCAATGTGAATGGCGAAGTGGCGGAGAAAACCCTTTCCGTTGTTGACGCCGAGGCGGTAGTGCAGGCGCGCGATCTCATGATTGAGTTGATGGCTGTGCTGGGTGTTGACCTGTTGGATACGGGCGAAGAAACCACCTACCCGTTGGAGGTCGTAGCTTTGGCGGCCGAGGTAGCGGGTTATGGGGGAGAAGACCCCATGGAGGCTGTTGAGGCGTTGCTTGAAGCACGTGCCCAGGCTCGAGCGGAAAAGCAATGGGCAGTAGCTGACTCGGTTCGCGATGGGCTCATTGAGCTCGGCTTCATTATTGAAGATACCCCGCAAGGGGCACGGGTTACCTACGAAGGCTAACTGTTCCAGGCCATGACCATTCAGAAGATGCAATCACAGACGGCTGACGCGCGGGCGTTGCCCATGGAGTTATTGGCGCCTGCAGGGAGCATGGAGTCCCTGGAGGCCGCCCTTCGTTTTGGGGCTGATGCCGTGTATTTGGCGGCGGAGCGCTTTGGGATGCGTGCGCGAGCGGCAAATTTCGCCATGGAAGAAATTCCCGAGGCGGTAGCGTTGGCTCACGCTGCTGGGGCCCAGGTATTTGTGACCTGCAATATCTTGATGAATCCTCAGGATATCGATGAATTGCCTGGGTACTTTAAGGCCCTCGAGGCAGCCGGAGTTGATGCGTTCATTATTGGAGACTTGGGAGCGTTTGCGGTGGCGGGGGAGGCGGCTCCGTCAGTAGCTCGCCATGTGAGTACTCAGGCCTCCGTTGCCAATGCCGCTGCTGCGCGGGTGTGGCACTCGTTGGGAGCAAAACGGGTGGTTTGCGCGCGGGAGATGTCCCTAGAGGATATTCGTCGGCTGCGCCAAGACACCCCTCCCGATTTAGAGATTGAAGCCTTTGTTCACGGGGCCATGTGCATGGCCGTGTCGGGGCGTTGCCTCATTAGCTCCTATCTGACGGGGCGATCGGGGAACCGGGGTCATTGCACCCAGCCCTGCCGATGGAGTTACACCTTAGAAGAGGAGAAGCGTCCGGGTGAGCATTTCCCCATTGAGGAAGACGACCGCGGGACGTTCATCATGAATGCGAAAGACCTGAACATGCTTGAGTATTTAGGGGAGCTGGCCGCGGCGGGCGTGGATTCTATCAAGATCGAGGGACGCAACAAGAAGGCCTTCTATGTGGCCACGGTGGTAGGCGCTTATCGCCAAGTACTGGACGGCGCCGATCCGGCTGAAGTTCGCGATGAGCTCTATGCGATTTCCCATCGACCCTATGGCACCGGGTTCTACTTTGAGGAAGCTCAGCAGACTCCCGATTATGACGGCTACGAGCAAGAGACCATTCACGTGGCCGATGTGCTGGAGTCAACACCCCAGGAGGGCGGCGCGCTCTTGACGGTGCGTTGCCGGAATCGCTTTGGGGAAGGGGAGTCCTTAGAGGCGGTAGTGCCGCACCATGGCTCACTTTCGGGCGAAGTGAAAACTCTGGAATGGTTGCCAACCTTTGGTCCGGATATTTCTCTGCCCGATGGGCCAACTACGGCCCGCGAGGCGCTGGATCAGGCCACCGAAGATGACTATGTCGCGGTAGAGGTGGCGAATCGGTCTTCGTGTTTGTATCGCTTTCAATGGGACGGGGCCGACGGAGACGCTATTACGCCGGGCTCGTTCTTGCGGAGTCGCACGCGGAAGCGGACGGCACGCCACGGCGCTGAACAGGCCTAACGCTTCGCAGCGCAGACGTGTGCGAGGCTGAGAAAATCGCTTAAGGTTTATTCAACTTCATGAGGTTGGCATGCTGCCTTATTGGTATCATGGATGCATCGTGTTACTCAAAGGGAAAGGGACCATCATGGGAGTGAAAGCCGACGAAGTGCTGGAAGTATCCTACGATGAACTGCCGACGTATCTGCATGCCAATCATTCGGTGTACATGGTCGTCGACGGGGCAACCTATTATTTGACGGACGTTAATGACCGTTATTGGCGCGTGCAGGACACCGCTCAGCTTAATGAGAAGGGTCATTACGTAGATTGCAGTGATCTCGTTCCCACTGTTAGCGAATTCTTGGATCTGCCGTTTGTCCATGGCAAGTCGATCCATGACTTATTTGAGACGGCCGAATTTTACGCATCGGTAAAGCCTGAGTAACCAGCCATTTCAGAGAAATTTGCAAGTCCACGGCTACGAGGGCTTCTGATCGGCTGACCTGATGCAAGGGTCTGAAATCTTTCTGAAATTAGTACCGAAGGGCGGCCTCAGGGTCGCCTTTCTTTATGTTCTGCTATGATTCAGCCTTGTATCTGAGAGTTCTGGGTTCGGACGAGAAACCCAGCTATGCACGACAGGAAAAGAGGGAACTATGGCAGAAGAAGAGTGCAGCCACGAGTGTGGTAGCTGCGGCGTTGCTGGCTGCGGCGACCGCGAGGCAGCTGGTCCAAGCACGTTAGAGACCAACAAGCGCACGAACATCAAAAACGTTATTGGCGTTGTCTCTGGTAAGGGTGGTGTTGGCAAGTCTTTGGTCACGTCGCTGCTGGCTTCCGAGATGAACAAGCGCGGCTATAAAGTAGCTATTTTGGATGCGGACGTTACCGGTCCGTCTATCCCGAAATCCTTCGGGGTTAACAAGACCCTGACCGCTGATGCTGACGGCATCAACCCCGCCGTTTCTGAGAGCGGTATTGAGGTGATGTCCGTTAACCTCATGCTTCCTCAAGACGACCTGCCGGTGGCCTGGCGTGGCCCGGTGGTGTCTGGCGCTATCAAGCAGTTCTGGCAGGAAGTAAACTGGGGCGACATTGACTACATGTTTGTAGACATGCCTCCGGGAACCTCCGACGTGTTCTTGACCGTCTTCCAATCGCTGCCCGTTGATGGCATCGTGACCGTTTCTGCTCCGCAGGAACTGGTGGCCATGATTGTGGGCAAGGCGGTTAACTTGGCTCATAATTTAGATGTGCCGGTTATTGGCCTGGTGGAGAACATGGCCTACTTTAAGTGCGACGAGTGCGGTAAAGAGCATCACATCTTTGGTGAGCCTCAAGGCCAAGCTGTTGCTGAGAAGTATGAGATCCCGGCTGTGGCAACGTTGCCGATGGACCCGGGCTTTGCTCGCTTGGTAGACGCTGGCAAGGTTGAGGAGTACGAAGTCGAAGGCGCTTTGGATGCCATCATCGATCAGATCGTAGCTACCTCAAAGGACGACGAATAGCCGTTCGGTTTTGTGGGAGCGGGGGAGCGGCGCAGACGCTGTTTGTGGAGTCTGCTTGAACCGCTTCCTCCGTCTACAAAAAAGTTCTTGCACCGAGGGCGCCATCTGTTAATATAGTCCTCGCACTTTTTTGGGGCATTAGCTCAGCTGGGAGAGCGCATGGCTGGCAGCCATGAGGTCAGGGGTTCGATCCCCCTATGCTCCACCATAAAAGAATTAGTCGAACCCCTTCGGGGGTTCGATTTTTTTCTGCCCTGAGCGCCTCCCGGGGCGCTTGCCGTAGCGTTTTTATCGCACTCGTGGGGTTAAGGCTCAAAAAGTGTGCTTTTGGGGATTATTCGGGTTAAGGCTCAAAAAGTGTGCTTTTGGGGATTATTCACCTCCTGTATTGAGT
>CAJUNI010000057.1 GCA_910587945.1 uncultured Parvibacter sp. | reverse complement strand
CGCTTGCACACTCCCCTATTGTCGCAAAAGAGGGGTGAAGCCTCTTGTCACAACACCCGCTCCGTCGGCAATTCTGTAGCAAGCGAGCCTTCGCATCCACGCGGCTTACTAGCTTTGATAATAGGTAATAGCTTGACTGCAATCTTTTGCTTTCCGATGGTTGCGCAGATAGTCAACCCAAAAATGCACGCTCACAAAGGCTGTGAGCATTAAAAATCCCAAGGTCACGTTATCGGCCATGGTGGGATCAGCCCCAAACACCCCGAGCCGTGCGAGGGTCTGCTCTCCCAGGATAAGGACGATGAATACGGCAAGTGTCAGAAGCCCAAAACGCAAGCTCCGACGGGAGCGCTGATAATGGAACTCCATTTCTGATTTCAGTTCCCGTACTTTTTTGTTGGTGTGAGAGGACGCTTGCTTCTTCGCCATCAAACCCACTCCCTTAAGTCCCCTAAACAAAGGGGGAAGAACAGTACGTCTGCCCTTCCCCCTCCTTCAAGATTACGACGTCTTGAGATTGTCTAATCTGCTAACACAGAATTAGTTGTCCTCCATGGTTTCTTCCATGGTCTTGTCAATCTCTTCCTCGTTCTTCACAGCAGCGTTGATCTTGGCCTCGTCAGCCTTGTGACGCTTGTCAAGGTCAGCATTGATAACTGCCATCTGCTTGGCATCCAAGCGATGCATGAAGAAGAACAGCACGAAGGCAACGATCAGAGCAATAGCCGGAACCATGAAGGTCAGGAAGGCGATGCCCGTAACCATCTCAGGCGGAGCAACGGTAATCTCTTTGCTGTAGCCAATAGCAGCCAGACCAAAGCCTACCAAAGCGCCCTGGATGATCTTGCCAATGTTGGGGCACCACTGAATCGTGCCCATGATGAATGCCTTGGAGGTCTTGCCCTTCTTCCACTCTTGATAGGCAATAGCGTTAGACATGCAAGAGAACTCAACAGCCATCATCATGTTGGTGCCGAAGAAGCTGGCGCAAACGCAGATGATGAAGGGCCAGTAGCTTGCTGCTACGAAGAAGCCCGCACCCATGGCCACCGCAGCGATAGCGGTACCCAACAGATAGGTCCAGCGGTTGCCGATGGTCTTGGCGCAAGCCTCGCCTGCGAAGGTAGCGATCAAGCCGCAGATATTAGCAGCGGTGAGCATGCCAGCATAGAGCGTGTTGTCGGCATAGACAACGGTGCAGAAGTAGATTGCCATAGCGTTGAGCACCATGGTGCAAACGGCACGAGCAACCTCGCCAATCCACAGACCCAAAGCGGGAACGTTGGTGACGAAGAACTTGATGGACTCCAGGATGGAAACCTTCTCGGTAAGACCGGTCTGGATTTCCTGGAACTTCTCGCCCTTCTTCTTGGCAGCAGCCTTGGCGCGGCAATATTCCTCGGTCGGATCCTTGCCCTTGAAGAGCATGAACAGACCAACGAAGGCAGCTACGAAGATGATGCCCCAGATGAAGGCCGTAATGGTGTAGCCGATGGGCACATTCGGACGCGTGCCGGCAGCAAAGTCGCCACCTGCGAAGAAGATGATCATCGGCAAAGAAATAGCAGCGAACAGCACCTTGATGGCCATGTTGCCCTGAGCCTTACGGGTAGACATCAAGGAGCGGTCAGCCTCGGTGCGAGACACAGCGGTGATGATGGAGGTACCAGAAATCATGAACAGGTTAATGAAGAACTGTCCAAGAATGTAGCAGCCACCAATGAGTGCGATCTGGATGCCGCTACCGGTGGTAACACCCGGCAGCCAGGTCCAGTCGGTCCACGCACCCAAGATGAAGATGAACGCCAGCGGAGGCGCGATCAACAGGTAGGAGCGGTATTGACCCCAACGGAACCAAACCTTCTCAACAACCATAGCAGCAATAAATACGAATACCCAAGCTGCGAGGCTTGAGAACGAAGTAATGGAACCCATGACAGCCGGGTCTAAGCCGACGGCATTGGTCAAGAAGTAGTTCCAGTAAGAGGTGAGCATTTGGTTAAAGCCCGAGAACATCATGAAACCAAGGCCATAGAGCAAGCCCGTGGTTTGGGAGACGTTGTTCTTTAGCTTTTCAACCGCTCCGCCCTGAGATTCAGGGGCAGAAATCTTGTTATCAGCCATTGAATTCCCCTTTTACTAACTGAGATAAGACAAAATGTCCTTCACATTGGGTACATCCTCGAGATGCAACAGTGCATCAGCCAACCCGTCAATGTCAGCAATCGGATGTTTTGCCAGAGAGGCATTGCCCTTGAACTTGACGATGAGCTGCTCCAGGGTAAGCGGTGCACACACCGCTCCTCGAACATACTCCGCACGATTCTCGATAACCGTGCCGTCTTGCAAAGTCACCACAGCCGTAGCAGAACTTGCATTATGGGACTCATCAATTTCGAACTCGAGAATGTCAGTCAACCCAAGCACGGCGGGATCGTCTAAGTTCTGAACTTCAAAATCAGCCAGGACTAGATTGCGCTTTCGCAACATAGACGCCACGACAAAAGGAATGGATACCTTTGAAGTGATGCTTGTTGCCGGATGCGCCTTTTCCTCTTTGGGATAGAACATGTCATAGGACTCTTTAGGCCCCTTCAGCACAATGGAAGCAATATCTTCCACTGCAAGCTCAGGATGAGCTTCCAAAATTTGAAGCACTACTTCGGCATAGGGCTGTGTGCCTTGGCAGGACGGCCACATCTTATAGGTAATAAGCGTGGAGTTGGTGAACACCTTGCCGAGGTCTTTAACCAAGGGCTCCATGTCAACGTTGTCGCGATAAATAATGCGGAACAAATCCTCGATGGCTGTTTTGCAGCCTTCAAATCCGCGCTTCGCCAACATGGCACAACGAATACCTTCTTGATTACCAAACGCATCGCGAATAGAGCGGAACTCGCAATTAAACAAGGTGTCGCGAATACCGGAGACGCGATTTACAGCAAGACCTAAGGCATCGACCATTTGATTGGCATCAAGCTTTAAAAGCACTGCTGCCGCTGCTGTGGCTTCAAAGACGCCAATGGTAGTAATGGGGAAGAAATCATAATCCCACAAAATATTGCCTTTGACGCAATCAGCCAAACGAATTCCCAGGTCATCGGCAAGAGCGATGGCCAAGATCAGATCTTTACCCGTGGTGGTACCAAGAAAATCTGCCAGGGTAAGAGCCGCCGGGAAGCAACTTCCCGAAGGATGAACCAGGGGCCTATCAATGCCCGCGGAATCATCAAAGTCTACCGCATGAGTCAAAGATCCGTTCATGAAGGCCGCTTCTAACAGCGAGGCCCTCTCCCCATAGCCAACCATCAGGCATTTATCGCCTTCGTCCACATCCATAACCAGGTCATGGACGACATCGCTGGTGGGAACTAACGTGGTAGCCGGGAACATAATACCCAGCGTATCCATGATGCTCTTTTTTGCGAATTCGATGGCTTCGGGGGTTAGATCTTCGTAAGTGGTGTGAGCGAGGTGCTCAGCTATCGTGCGTGTGTAGTCAAACATTCTTCACCCCCTCTCGATTGGCTACAGCCTCCATCAACATGCCTACATTTCCCCTCTGTAGACACCCTCTGGACTAGGGTCATTGTGGGGGAACCCAATCGCATGGGGATAATTCCCATTTTTGGCTCAAGTTCCGTTTCAGAGAAATATTTTTCTAGCAGGGGTTCCACGCTGTTATAGCGACTATGGTTTTTTAGAATACTCCCTGCTCTTCGCGGATTTTTCCCTGACTCGATTGGCTATATCCACACCCTGAATTACATCCAGCCGAAGAGTCTGGTGCCCCGCTATCCCCCTATAAAAAAGGCTCCTCTCGACTGTCGGAGAGGAGCCTGATTCCGTCCTGCAAAACCCTTACTGTTCCCGATGGCGAATCAACCAACGTCCATACAAGATGATGGCTAAGAGCACGGCCGCGCAACCAAAGCCGTAGAGCGCCGTTACGCCAAAGGATCCCAAAAGAATACTGCCGATAATAGGAGACAAACACATATTGATATCAGGGCCAATATAGAAGGTATTCGCCGCCCGACCGAGTGCTGCCGAATCCACCGAGCGAACCGCTTCCGCTTGGAGTACCGGATACAGAGAGCCCTGTCCAATACCCAGTAAGAGAGCTGCTACCCCAATCATTACCGTGTTATTCATGGCCATGAGCAAAATGGTACTCACGAGCTCAATGCCAAATAAAGGAATGGCAATACGGCGGGTTCCCACAGCGTCCGATATACGACCAATGAGCGGCCGGCCTATTAACGATGCCAAGGCATAGCAGGTGAAAAAGATGGTGGCCCCTTCAATACCCCGTTGTTCCGCTGCCAGAATAATGAGGGAAATTGAAATCCCTTGGGGTACACCGGACAACCCCGCCATAGCCGTGAAAATAAGATTGGGCCGATAGATAAAACTATCGAGACGCAATTCGGAGCGCAACCGAGCCAGAGAGAAGTTGCGCCGCGCCTTTCGTTCTTTCCGCTCTTCGTCCTGCTCGGCCGATGCCGGTACCTTAAAAGCAAGAGCTAACACCACGCAGAGCGCCAACATGCAGCTGGCGATAAAAAAGCTTGTGTGATAGCCCACAAGAGCGCCCACTTTTTCTGACACCATGGGACCTATGGCGGTTGCCACCACCGAAGATAACCCCATCCAGCCCATGCCACTTCCGAGCTTTGAGGCGGGCACTACTTTTGAGGCAAGAGAAACAACGCATACCGAGCGCAGAGCAAAGGAGGCGCCCTGCAAAATGCGACAAAAACCAATAAGCACCAGGGAGTCAAAGACAGCACAGCCCAAGGTAGCCGCCAGAAACAAGACGGCTGAGGAAATGAGCAGCGTCTTTTTGCTCATAAGATCGCTAATGAAGCCCGTAATGGGACGAACCGCCATAGAGGTACCCGGATTAAGCCCCGCCAGCAGACCCGCAATGGCATAGGTAGCACCCAAGCCCATCGCGTAGACCGCAATGATGGTATTCGTCATGTAGGCCCCGAATTGGTACATGACATCAAAAGCTAGGATGTTAATAAATCCTAGCGTCCAAAGCTTATCTTTCGTCATAACCTTAGGCCACCACCGCGTGCATCAGAGCGCTCAAACTCTCTTGCTCATCTAACGCCCAGACCAACTGCTCAATGACGGCAGCCTGCTCGGGGCGAATGCTGCGCGACACCAGGTCCGCAAACTTCGCCTCAATATCTGACTGGCTCATGGGTTTTTGTTTGCTTCCCAAGGCAAAAGCCACTTCTTCTTCCAAGATAGTGCCGTCGGTGAGAGTGATGGTTACCCGCGCCGGGCCATCCCCTGCTTCTAGTGCACCGTCGTTATCTTGGACATAGGTGGTAGCCGCCATGAGTCGCTGGATTTCTGGATCATGAATGCTCTCAAGGGTGTATTCGTGGAAGCCATTAGCCCCTTTTACCAGACGAAGGGCACAGGCAAACCGTGCACAGAATTGCGCCTCAATCACATCGACGGGTGACACCACATGACCCACGGCCATGGCTTCTCGTTCGCGCTGCAAAATAGTAATAGCGTCAATAGCTGAGGTGTCGGCAACGGAGGAACGCAGTGCCTCGGTAGCATCAATCACTGAATGCTGGCCTGCACAGCAGCAGTAGGGCTTATTCCCTACATCAAGAATCATCCACCGATCCTCAAAGGGAAGCCGCAAGAAACTAAGGTCAGGCTCCTGTTCGCAGAGACCTTTCAGTAGACCCTTTTTACCTTCAAGGGCCTCAGCGGATCCCGTTATGCCTGCTTGAGCCAAGAGCGCCGCTTTCAATCCTGCGGTAGCACCAATAGCCCCTAGCAGCCGCTTGATTGTGCCGCCCGAACAGGAATACTCGGTATTGCCTGAAGCCAACGATGCCGCAATACCTAAGGCATCGCGCATTTTGTGCTCATCAAAGCCTAAAAGCCATCCGGCAGCAGCTGCGGCGCCAAAGGCGCCCGAAACCGATGTGGCATGGAAATTGCGGAAGCGCATAGAGTCGGCTGTATGAGCAAAGCGCAGCATGGTTTCATAGCCTGCGACCATCGCGCAGAGTACGTCCGGGCCGCTTTTGCCTAAGGCCTCTCCAAGGGCGAGCACCACCGGCACAACTGCCACAGCAGGATGGCTTGTGGTTTGCATTTCCGTATCGTCCATCTCAAAGCCATGACCAAATACGGCATTACAAAACACCGCATCTTCCGGTGTGGCTTGGGTTCCGTAATAGACAACGGTACTGGGCCCAAAACCCTGTTTTGATTGGGTATAGCGAAAGATATCTTTAGCCCAGGGAAGGGTCGAAAAGGCAAGCTGACAACCGAGTTGATCCAGAATGAGGAGTTTGGCTTTTTGAACAACCTCTGGCGGAAGATCCTCGTAATGCAGTTTTGCCGCCTGTGCCGCCAGTATGGTTGTTTCAGCCATAATTCCTCCTTCGGTTGTACCCCTCCTGTTAGTTATGCTTCGTCAACAATGACGGTTTCGAGCAGCCACTGAAGCGCTTTATCCCGACGGATGCGCTCGCTCAGCGACGCCTTAAAGCCACGCTTTTCGAAATCTTCATCAGATAGCTGAGCCATAGCGCCCGGCAAACCCGCCTTAGCCTCTGCAATATCAGCATCGGTGACCTCAATGGCCCGCGCTTCTGCCAGCGCATCTAAGGCCAAATTCTGACGAAGGAATTCTGAAGATTGCAGGAACACATTCATAGTGAACGCGTCCTTGGACATATCATGCTCTTCCAGGTATTTATCCAGGTCAGAGCCCTCGTTCTCGAGCTTCTGCATCGTGGATGCCATCAGGGAGTCTTTTGCCTGCTGATACATCTCATCAGGGATAAACCCTTCCAGACGCTTCTCAAGGGCACTCCGTACTCGATAGACAAAGTCCTGCTGTTCCACCAATGCTTTTTGCGATTCCAAGTCTTGACGGATGTAATCACGAAAACCAGCCACGGTACCAAATTGAGGAAGGTTTTCCGCCACCCAGGCATCATCAATAGTAGGAACGACCCGCTCTTGGATTTCCCATAAACGCACGTCTGCTTGATAGGTGTCTTCCCCTTGGGGGGTGGGAACGGTAAAGGAAACCTTGCGGATGTCTTCGGGTTTCATGCCGAGCACACCCTCAATGAAGCCTTCAGGCAGAAGACCGGTGCGCACCTCAACGGGACGCCGCACCCCTGAAAGCTTCTTATCCAGATTGCCGTTTTTAAGCATATCGATGTCCATGACAGCAAAATCGCCATCACAGAGTTCTTCGTGGGCGGCACGCTTGAGCGACGAAAATTGGTTTGCCGTATAGGTAATTTGCTCGTCGATATCCGCCTCTTCTACGGCAATAGTTGACGGGCTAATGTGGACAGGATCAACACTAGTAAGCGTCACTTGAGGTCGGGGTGTTACGTTGATGGTAAAGCTGTAATCCTCGCCTTCAACGGGATCCCCTTCCGCATGAACGCCGGGTGCAAGCACGGTATCCACAGTAACCTGTCGCATTGCGGCAGCAGTCATACGATTCAAAACAAAGTCTCGCAGGGCATCAAGGAAGGGACCCTCCCCTACCATCGATACCAGCTGAGTCCTTAGTTCTTCCCGATCCGCTATTTCAATATGGCGCACTTTGGCCATAAGCTCGTAGAACTCAGCAATGGCGGATGATACCGCATCGGCTGGGGCCACAACCGCAATTTCAATGCGCTGGCCATCATCCTTCGTCGCGCTTTCCAGCTTGACAAACTCTACGGTATCCATCCGCCATCCTCCTTATACGTGAGCCAAAGTGGGCTTGGGGTGCTTATTTTGCGCCCGGAGCTTTAGGAGCGCCCGGAGCAGCCGGGGCACCAGGAGCGGCCGGACGTCCCGGAGCGCCCGGAGCGCCAGGGGCAGCAGGTGCACCAGGGGCACCCATCGGCTTGGGGCCATTGGTGGCCAGGGGCTCGCCGCATTCCTTGCAATTTGCGTCAAAGAAGCCATTTTCTGCGCCGCACTTCGGGCACGCTTTCGTGGCTGCTTGTGAATCCGCTGGTCTAAAACACATGTTGGTTCCTCCTTGCGCCAGCATCAGTTCGCTGGCCTAGGTGCCTTGAAACCCCCTTTGGTTTAAGGCAAATTACTTAACTTTCTCACCATTCTTTTGGGCTTTGTAATAGCGACCCAAAGGAACAATTTCACCCTTTTCGTCCTCGGACTCAACGGTGTCGTCAATCTTGTAGTACACGATCTCTGCCATCATCTCTACGGGATTGAGCCACTCATAACGATAGAAAAGCGAACCATCTAAGATGTAGGCTTCAACCGTTGATTCAGCGGCAAGAAGATCTGCATAGGTTTCAAGAATCTGTTCGCGCTCCATGGTTTTACCCTCCTTTGTTGATGTCACCTAGCTAGAAGGTGGGAGCTCCCCCATGAAGCCCCCACCTAAAAACTCCTGGTGCTACTTGAGCTTCGTGCCCTTCTGAGCCTCATGGAATTCATTGGAGTTCACCGGTACCGGATCAGCGCCAACCTCAGTGATTTTCATAAACTCAATTTGGCCAGGCTCGGTAACGGGCTCAGTAGCATCCTTGCGATAGTACAGAGCGCCGTCGTTGCCAATGTAGGCCTCAATGCACAGCCAGTCAGAGACCAAATCTCCGTAGGACTCAGTAACCTGTTCCAGATTCATAGCGATATCCCTTCCTTAGCTCTCGCACGGCGTGAAGAGCACCATGTGAGACGACGTCATCTTGCGCGCCAAGTCCTCTACCGGGCCAAAGTACATGCACAGACCCTGGCAGTGATGGACACAAGTTGGGAGGCGACCCTCCTCAACGCGCTCGGCGCACAGATCGCAGCGATCCGTCGGGGTGGGAATGAAGTTGTACTCCCAAGAGCCGTCGGGCAACTGATCAGGACCCTGCTGCGTGAGCTTGATGCCCCATTCGCCAGCGGCAAAACCATGCTCTGCTTTGCATGCCATCTCGCAAGAATGGCAGCCCGTGCAGAAGTTGTAATCAATGAGCAATCCGTTCATGCCTTCTGCTCTCCTCCTCTATTTGTTAACAATCTCATACAGGTTACGGCCAACGTTTTCGGGCATATCACCCTTAGGCTCAGTGCCATCTTCTACCTTGTAGACCTTGCACATCTGGGTCTTGTAGGAAGAGCCATAGCCGGAAGTGGCCATGTCGTTTTGAACCGTGAGGCAATTGATGTTGGAGTCAAAGGCGCCAAACAGACCGTCTTCCAATTTGCCTGAACGCTCGGGGAACCACCAGCCATGCTCAGCCATGATGACGCCCTTGAGCTGACCGTCGGTCACCAGAGCCTTTTGCTTGCACTTGCCGAACTGGTTCTCCAGATATACCCAGTCGCCGTCTTTGATGCCCAAGGCAGCGGCGTCTTCGGTGTTGATTTCGCAGAGCGGCCAGGGATGGAACTCACGCATGGTGGGCAACTGGCGATGCTCGGAGTGGAAGAACTCCCAGGAACGACGACCCGTGGTGAGAACGAAGGGATACTCTTTCGCCTCTTCGGGGCGAGAGATGGGTGAGCAGGTAGGCTCTTTGAAGTGCGGCAGCGGATCAATGCCGGCAGAGTCATACATGGTGCAATAGAGCTCGATACGACCCGTGGTGGTGTTGAAGCCCGGCTGATGGTCGAAACGCATATCGCCAGTCTCATACTTGCGATACTTGAACTTGGGATAGACCAAGGTCTTCTCCTGAAGTTCATCCCAGGTCATGTCGAAGGGCATCGAGGAGAGGTTCTTCATCAAGAACTCGTTCATCTCAAGGACGTTGTCCCAGAAGAACATATCCGGGTTCAGGATCTGGCCGAGCTCAAGCATGATCTGCTCGTCGCCGCGGGCATCGCCTGCCTGGAGGATCTTGTTGATAGCGCGCAGCGGGGTGAACCAAGCGCGGATACCCCAGCGCTCGCAGCCCATAGCAATGGGGAGCACGATGTCGGCGCAACCAACAGCCGTCGGGGTCATGAAGATGTCGCAAACAACCACGAAGGGCACGTTCTGCCAGGCCTTGTAAACACGCTCAGATTCGCCAGCCATGTTGATGAAGGTGTTGGTGGAGCACAAGAAGCCCATCTTGATAGGATAGGGCTCGCCGGTCTCCATAGCCAAGAGGATGTCGTCACCCATGGAGTGGGGGCCAAAACCAACGGTACGCAGGGCGTACTTGCCGTCACCCAGACGACCTTCGCGTACTTCTTTGCCCATGCCCTTGCAGATGTTCTCGCGGATGTCAGACTGCACATGGCCATACTTCACGTTAACGAAGCCGCCCGGCACGTCGATAGAGCCCGTCAAAACCTCAACAGCGGCAACAGCCAGAGAAGCGCCTACTGCCCACTTGGTTTCGTCCAAGGGCAGGCCCCACTGCAAAGCCACGGTGCCAGCATTGCCTAAGTAGCGAGCAGCTTCCACGATCTTTTCGGCCGGAACCCAAGAGATCTTCTCTACCACTTCGGGAGTGTAGAGGGCAGCACGCTCAGCCAAGGCCTCCATGCCATAGACCCACATGTCGCAGAACTCTTTGTTATAGAGCTCTTCTTGGATCATGACATTGCAGATACCCAGAGCAACGGCAGCGTCGGTGCCGGGGCGCAGCTGCAGGAAGATGTCTGCATGGGCAGCCATCCAGGTCACGCGGGGGTCAACAACCATGAGGCGAGAACCATGCTGCATGCAGTCCACGATCCAGTGGCCAAAGAAGCCGTCAGCGTTGGAGACGACCGGATTGCAAGCCCAGTTCAGGATAACGTCAGGACGACGATACTCCGGATCATCAAAACGCTCGGCAGAAAGCTGAGCGCAGTCAGCAATAAAGTCGGAGCCAAAAATGGCGTTCATGGCTTGCAGACGCGGGGTGTAGCAGCAGTCGCCAGAAAGCATGCCTGCTGTATCGTTGGGGGTCTTAAAGCCAGCGAAGGCTAGTGAAGAGGTCTGCCAGGTGGCGTTACGACCCGTACCAATGCCGGTTACGATGGACTTCGGGCCATACTGCTCTTGAACCTCGCGAGCCTTCTCAGCAATGATGGCATAAGCCTCATCGATGGTGATTTCTTCCCACTTGTTTTCGCCTCGTTCCCCTACGCGACGAAGAGGATGAAGAATACGGTCCGGATGGTTTACTGCTTCAAGCATGTCCAAGCAGCGCATGCACAGACGACCATCATTAACGGGAGAGCGCGGGTCGCCCTCAATCTTCACCAGCTTGTTGTCCTTGGTGTAGAACAGCACGTTGCAACCCTGATGACAGCCAGGGCCAGACCATTGGCAACTACGGGTTACAGTGACGTCCCCCTCCTGCCATTGCCACTCCTCGCGATAGAGTTCAGGATTCATTCCTTCTCTCATCCAAATGCTCCTCTCTCTGAGCCTCTATACCAGCAACGGTCATCCGCTACTGGTTATTACCCGAGCTACGTACCGAGCCAGACTGCGGCGCAGTTCTCGGCATGTACAAGGAGGGTACGCAATGGCCATCGCATGCTCAAAAGTCATTTTGTTTGGCTGACTCTCTGCAAGCAGGCATAGGTTAAAAAGGGTTTTGGCATATTGTTGACCTAGTGTTATGCCGAACCGTGAGGGTTCATATTCCAATTTTTGGCATTGATATGCTTGTAGCCAAAAATCCAAAAGGGAATGGGTAGAATTGTCCGAATAAGAAGCGACGGGAGGACACTATGAAACTTGAGTCGGTCTACGAATACATTGTTCTCACGCACTATCTGAACTTCACCACTGCTGCGGCAAACCTGCACACCTCACAGCCCAATCTTTCAAAGCACATCCTTGAACTTGAACAAGAACTTGGCGTTGAACTGCTCAAACGCGGAAAGCGTCTGGAATTAACTGCTGCGGGTACAGCCTTTTTGGAAGATGCCATTCAAATTCACCACATGTATAAGGACGCGGTAAAGCGCACTCGCGAAATTGCTTCCCATGAGATTGTTGAGCTCACGATCCAAGAGCCCTACATCATGGATGCCTTGAGCGAGATTCTGTTCAAGACCGTTGTGCGCTTTAAGCGCGAGAATCCCTATGTCATGACGAAGTACTTCTCCGAGAAGGGTAAGAAATCAGTGGAGCTGCTCGAGCAGGGCAAAATTGATGTAGCCCTCACGGTGGATTGCAATTCCATTGATTGGATTCGCCAGGTTTCCGAGAAGAAGAACCTGATCTTCTATCCGGTCATCCAAGAGCCTCTTTATGTCTGGATGTGGGAAGGTCATCCCCTCTTTGCGAAAGATAAAATCACGCTCGAGGATCTTCTTCATGTGCCTATCAACATGACAGCCACCCGCAGTTATGATCCCATGCGTTTTGCGGTGCTTGACCTGTTCCAACAGTCTTTAAATATGCGTCCGAACTTGCAGACGTTTTCTAACGATTCACTCAATGAGTTCTTCATGAACACCCAGGATCGTCGCGCGGTGTTCTTGGTCTCGCCGGCGGTGGCAAATTCTCATCTCCTCCAGATGCAGCAAGATATGGTGTCACGACGGATTGACGATGATCGCGCCGTCATCACGTCCTATCTGCTGTTCCGCTGCGACTATCAGAAGGAAGCTATCGACCATCTTCTTGATACGCTCGAGCGCGTAGTCGAAAGCGATGTTACGAAAAACCCGGATGCAAAATACCTGACTGAAATTGCCACCGGGCTCTAATGTCCGGGGCTCACGCAGGCATGCGCCAGGAATGTCAAGAGAACCCTAAGTCCCGAAAGCGATTCAGAAAACAAAATGGGCCGGAGCGTGGAAGCATCCGGCCTATTTTTCAGGGGCGTGGGGGACGCCCTCTCCTTGGAGCGGAGAAAAGAAAAGAGTGATCCGTGCGCGGAGCGGCTTAGCTTTTAGCCTCAGTTGCTGTGTGAGACTTCGAGGCGGTGCCGGGCGGCAACGGTAATGACCAACCACAGGTTTCGCAAACGGGATGCTCGGGGGTAAGCTCCGTTTTGCAGCGAGGACAGCGCACAATGGAGGGCGGTAGCTGCTGTCCGCATTTTCCGCAATTCACGCAGGGATAACACATTGAACTGCCTTTTCACCAGTGACCGATCAAGCACTCTTATCCTAGCGAGAAATCTTGTCATGGGGATAATCGCAATTTTCCGCGGGTCCCATGCCATTTCGTCATAGGTGATATCAACTGGTGTGAGAGGCGCACCAGTGGCGAAGACTCAAGCTTAGAGGAAGCGAATGCGTGATGGCGGAAAATTGCCAACAACGCGCACGTGTCAGAGCGCTCGGATTTCGACGGAGCGAACATGTGATGGTAGGAAGTTACCAGCAGTTTGCACGTGGCCGCGCGCCGAGCCCGGCAATGGGCTTCTCCCCTCTTCTTAGCGCTCCTAAAAATGCAGCACTGCTTTTACCCCTTGGGCGCAGGCCGCAGCAGCCACGATCTTGCACAGGTCGACTACGATAAAGGGGGCCACAGCTACCAAGAAAGCCGCCTCAAGAGAAACTCCCGCTACGAAGGAGTATTGCACGGTGCCGCACAGATAAGCCACGGCGGTAAATACAATGCCAGCCAGCACATCAGCCCCCGAAGACTGAATAAACAGAAGTGCCCGTTTTGTTTTGCTTGCAGAGGCCCGCGCAAGGGGATCTACTCCAGAACCTTTTGCGCCGAAACCAGCCGCATCGAGGCGTGTGTTCTGACCCATAAGGCGTCGTAAGCCCCAGAGCAAAAGCACTGCCAGACCAACGCCAAAGATGTAGCCCCAAAGAAAACCCCCAGTAGGGCCGGCCAACACGCCAATGCCACCTCGCATACCCGAGAACACCGGCACGCCAATAGCTCCGAGAGCTAAATAGCCCAACACGGATGCCATAGCTTGGCCCGGCGTTAACACCACAATGGCAAAGGTGATAGCAAACATCTGAAGCGTAAACGGAACCGGCCCCAGAGGAATCACCACCCACGCTGAAACCGCCATAAGGGCAATGCAGAGAGCCACATAGACCATGCTGCGGCTTTTCGATACCGACTGCGCCTTCCGCGGCACAACTTTATCCGTTGAACAGGCTTCAGAGTGAATGGTCACCAGGCTCTCCTTTTGTTCAGAAACGGGGTCTTTTCCGCGACGTTTTGAGCGGCTGCCTTCCCCTCCCCCCTCAGAGGGCACGTGTTTTAGCCTTGAGTCTGCTTCGGGTGCTGAGAGTCCGTCAACTCTGCTGAGGGAGCAATAAGCTTTCGCAAGCGTCGCATTTCCCAAATGATAAAGACACCGACCGTAAAGATAGACAGAAAGT
>CAJUNI010000056.1 GCA_910587945.1 uncultured Parvibacter sp. | reverse complement strand
CATCAGGGGTAACTCCATGGCTTCGGATTACCACTGCAGGCACCGGCGCGGGCACCTCAGGATCCTCTGTCGAAGACGCTTCGGTCTCGCCCATTGGCGACTGTTCAACACCCCTATCGATACCATCGTTCTGAGAACACGCCTCAGCTTCGATTTCTGCTACTGAGTCTACGGTGCGCGCTCCACTTTGAGCCAGATCAGCTACCACTTGAGGGTTATGAATCAAGGGGCCAAGCGTATATACCGGAGAGCCTGCGTCCAGGGTTTGCTTCGCCATATCTAAAGCACGCTGGACCCCATAGCAAGCTCCCGCCCGTTTGGCGCGAAGGACTTCCATTAGTTCTCATCCTTAGCAGAGATGGACGCACTCGAAGCGTCCTCAGCGACCGCGACTCCAGAAGCCTGAGTAGCAGAACCAGTGGAGACGTCAGCAGCCGTCGAAGCGCTTGGGGAGACCGAAACAGAAGTCGAAGCTGCCTCTTCTCCCTCAGAGTTGCGTGCCCGCTCTTGTTGGGCCGCTTCCTTGCGCGCATTCTCCTCGATAATTTGCGCTGCCAGGGTTGAGGCCTCATGAACCGGCAACGGATGCAGCGCGAACTCCTGAGAGAAATCCCGCGCATCGGGGAAGAGTTCATTCATTTTGACTTCTTCCGCCGGAATGCGCAGCGAAAGCGCAAAGCACTCGCGCATGGCATACCACGTACAAGCTTCGAGACGATCATCCTTGGGAAGGAAATCAAAATCACCCACCAGGATCGGATTGCCGTATTCAATGGTGATTTTCGGAAAGCGCAGTCCTCGTCCTTTTTGCTTGACCTCTTCAGCATTGCGCACCGTCATGGGCAGAATGGGAGCATGGCCCATCCGAGCAATAAAAGATGCGCCCCCATGAATCTCGGGCGTCTTAGTGCCCTTCCCTCGACGCGTGCCTTCGGGAAGGATACCCACCAATTCTTGACGCTTCAACATAGCAGTAGCCCGCTTGATAGCTTTACGGTCCGCCGAATCGCGCTTGACTGGGAACGCGCCCACCCGTGAGAGCGCCTGACCCAACAACCCATGAGCATTGTCGAAGAGGCTGTCGCGACCCATAAGTCGAATCCACTGAGATGGACGAGCCGATAGATACATGAAGACGACATCCAAAAAAGAGGTGTGATTAGCCACAACGACTACACCACTGACCCCTTTGAACGCTCGCAATGCTTCGCGATTGTCCACTCGATAGCGAAAGAGAAGCTTGCAAAGCCCTCCGATCACAATCCAGGCGAGGTTGCCGAACCAATGAGGAATCTGCTTCTCGGTGGAGTTGCCTCCCAATGGCCGATCCCACATGGCTTCATAGGGCAAAAAGAGGCTCATGAAATTACTCCTGTGCCTTCGGACGAACCGCGCCGGCAGCTTCCGCTAAGGAACAAATCTCCTCAATCACATCTTCGATATATTGGTCTGTGGAGTCGATATGATGGGCATCTTCGGCCGGCTTCAAGGGTGAGGTAGCCCGGCTCGAGTCGCGCTTATCACGCTGGCGTAAGTCTTCCAGCACCACGTCGTAATCAATGTGGCCGACGCCACGATCAACGTTTTGACGCACCCGACGATGGGCTCGCTCTTCATCGGAGGCTGTCAGGAAAATCTTCACTTCTGCCTGCGGGAATACCACCGTACCAATGTCGCGACCCTCGATGACATAGTTCCCTTCCGAACCAATGCGTCGCTGCTGATCTACCAATGCCTCACGCACAGAGGGAATAGCGGACACAGGGCTTACTGCGCGATCGATTTCTGCGGTACGAATGGCCTCGGTTATCTCCTGTCCATCAATAAATACGCGGCGCGGAACGGGGTCTCCTTCTACATGACCAAAAGAGATTGGACACGTACGGGCGATTTCTCCTAAGGCCTCAGCATCTTCTAAGGCAATACCGTCTTGGATTCCGCGCCACGCCACCGCGCGGTACATAGCACCCGTATCAAGGCAGGAAAAGCCCATTTTCTTAGCCACCGCTTTGGCAACGGTAGATTTTCCCGCTCCGGAAGGTCCATCAATGGCAATGATCATAGTGATCCTTTCTTCATTAAGCGCCCTTTCGGGCTGCCCAGCTTTTCACCCCTAGATGCGCCTCGTTCCAGGTTCTCGCATCTTCATGATATCCCGTTAGGCTAAGGCCTTCATAGCTTCAAGAAAATGGGGATAACTTACGGCCACACAAGCGAAATCTTTTATGGCAACCGGTATTGATCCCGTAAGTCCCACCAGCGCCCAGGTCATCGCCAGGCGATGATCCCCATGGGAATCAAAAACAAGACCCTCAGGAACCTCCAATTGGGGCTGGCCTTCAATACATAAATCGTCGCCCTCTTCCCAGGCGTCTACACCCAGAAGGCTCAGGCCTTCAATGATGGCGGCCACCCGGTCAGTTTCTTTCACCTTAAGCTCGGAGACATCCTTGAACACAGTAATCCCTTGAGCATGGGCTGCAACCAAAGACAACACCGGAATTTCATCCACAAGGCTTGCGATGTGTTGGGACGGTACCTCGCAACCCCGCAGTCGCGCGCCGCCCCGCACCTGGATTGTTCCACAGGGTTCTTTACCTTCGCTCGTGAGGCGATGTTCCACAATATCGGCACCCATTCGCTCAAGCGTGCGCACAAAACCAATGCGAGCCGGATTCAAAGAGACATTCTCAATGGTGATATCGCTATGGGGACACAACACCGCAGCCGAGGCTAAAAACGCAGCCGAAGACGGATCCCCCGGCACTACCACATCGGAAGCTTTCATCACCGCCGGGCCTTTTACCGAGGCACTCCCGGTAGCGGCCATGGTGGTGACGCCATATTCCGGCAGCATGAGTTCGGTATGATTGCGCGACGGTGCCGGCTCGGTAATTGAGGTGGTTCCGTTGGCATAGACCCCCGCTAGCAAAATAGCGGTTTTTAGCTGAGCCGAGGCCATAGGCATGGTATAGGTCAGAGCTCGCAAGTGGTCGGTGCCCGTTTCTTGCAGCGGTAAGTGCTCCCGTCCGTCGGGCTTAAACGTCACTCCCATTTTCATCAAGGGTGCCGTAATCCGGCGCATGGGACGCTTCGTTAACGACTCATCACCCGTAAGCTCTACTGTAATCGGCCAAGGCGCAAGCACACCCATCAACAAGCGCGCCGTGGTACCCGAATTGCCGCAATCAATGGGCTCCTCCGGTTGCCGAGGGCCAGCCGCTCCCCAGCCAGTAACCGAGCCCGCCAACGAGCCATCGGGTTGTTCCACTAAATCCACCTGAGCGCCTAAGGCTTCTACCGCACCCATGGAAGAGCGCACATCTTGAGAATCCAATACTCCTTGTAACTGGGACGTTCCTTCCGCCATAGCAGAGAAAAGAACAGCGCGATGAGAAATAGACTTATCACCCGGTACTGTCGCGGTCCCGCACAAGGGCCCGGCAAGGGGTTCAATGATGGTGACTTCCTCAGACATGGGCGTTCTCCTTTACAAGAATAGGACTGAAAGAAACCGAGAAACCCGCAGCTATAAGCTGAATAGATAGTTTGCCAATATCTCCTTCGTCAGTGAGGATAAGAGAAAGCACTGCATTGCCTTCGGTAATGTGGTCGATGTCGATAGATTGAATATTGCAACCCACCGAACTAGCAATGGTAGTAACTTCGGCTACGACACCCGTACGGTTACGCATGGGGATGCGTACCTCCAGCAGATTGTCAGTGGAAGGCACCCAGGCCGCCGGGAGTGCCCGCCGCGCTTCGGCCGCCTGAGCCAGCTGCTCCGTAAGCTCAGCACGATTCCCCGTCTCAAGGGCATCGGCATAGGACCCAATGATAGCTTGCATTTCACGGAGTCCACCGCTTAGAGCCTGGGCGTTGTCAAAAGCGATGCCGCACCATAGCTGAGGAGAGCCCGCAGCAATACGCGTAGAATCCTTAAAGCCGCCTGCAGCCAAGCGCATCAAAGATAGCGAATCATCAGCATGACGGCTCGCCAAAGCCATCAACGAAGAGGCCACAATGTGAGGCACATGGCTCACGATAGCCACCGCTTTATCGTGATCTTCGCGATGAAGAGACACTACCCGAGCATCCATACCCGTGATGAGTTCATGGAGTTGTTGAAAATGCTCAGGTGCCGTGCGTTCATCGGGGCACAAAATCCAATTAGACCCTTGGAAGAGGTCTTCCCGAGCCCCCGCAATTCCGTTTTGCTCAGAGCCCGCCATCGGGTGACCCGGAATATAGTTTTCGGGGTATGGAAGCAGCGTTTCCGCCGATGCGAGAACATGAGCCTTTGTGGAAATAGTGTCAGTAATAAGCCCCCGATAATCCCAGGAAGCCAAGCGCTCAAAATAGTCATCTACGGCCGCTACCGGCGTTGCCAACACAATGAGGTCACATTGGTTCCGCATGAAGTCCTCAAAGCGTGGATCTTCCGGAGCGCAGGCCTCCGCGACCCATCCTTTTTCCTTGGCGCCTAGACGCGTTGCTTCGTCGGTATCGATACCCAAGATCTCTACCGAGGGATAGGCAGCCTGCAATGCCGCTGCCAACGAGGCCCCAATAAGGCCCAAACCCGCAATAGCGATAGAAGAAAACGCGGACTCATGAGAATCGAGTGCGTCTTCGTTATCTTCTACAAATAATGTGCCATCCTCAGCACGTACTACCATGAATCTACCCTTCTAAACCGTCTATTCGAACTCATCGCTTCCGTTGTCGCTGACTAACTATGAATCACATGGGTAGCCCATCCGGCATCAATAGCGTTATTCGCTCGCTCATCAATCCAGGCCGCTGTCTCTTCAGGGGTTAATTCTTTACGAAGAAGCTTAGCCATTCCCTCGTGAAATACCTCGCGTACCGAAAGCGTGTCCGGGTTTCCTCCCGTAAAGTCCACCACATTCGTTTGGTTTTCCTGGAAGTCGGTAAAGCGCGGTGTTTCATCAGCGTATTTTTCGGCCACCGTCATGGAGGCAGGAATAGTTCCTGCCGCATATTCCATCAGGGGCTCTGAACCATAGACATGAGCCAGAAAGTCTTTTGCCACCTGCAACTTCTCAGGATCACCATTATCAAAGACTTCAAAGCCAGAAACAAACATCGTGGCGTTGCCGCCATCTGGGCCAGGGAAGTTTACCAGTCCGATGCTATCGCCGTAGCGCCCCACAGACACGTTATTAATCATATAAATCGCCAGCTGCCCTCCCCTAAACAAACGAGAGCAATCCTCAATCTCTAGATTCTCCGCATGGGGAGGATACCAACCACGATCAACACCCTGCTGAATCCAGTCCAGCGCCTGAACCGCCTCAAGATCTGAAAGAGCAAAGTGCCCATGCTCATCAAAGAAGGGTGATCCATAGGCCCGCAGCATCGTCATGATATGGGTGTCCCCCTGGGAACTATGGGCATACATCATAAGGGGGAAGGTATTTTGAGGAAGATTAGCAGCCAGGGTATCCAGTATGATGGTCCATTCCTCTTGAGTCCAAGATTGAATGCCGTCGTCCTGGATATAGGATTCAAGGCCCGCTTGGCGGAATAAGTCCTTGTTGTAGGCAAGCACATTCTGGCGCGCGAGGTAGGGCATCATATAGACACCGTCCTCAACCGTACTCAGCTCCCATAAAAAGGGATAGATGTCTTGCTGCAGCTCTGGCGTAATGATGTCATCTAAGGGCACCACGTGACCGGAGTGGATGAACGTCGACATGTTGAAATAGTCCCCATAGAGCACATCGGCTGCTTTATCGGTATCGAAGGATCCTGCTACGGCATCTTCATAGGCCGATTGCTCAAACACTTCCACCTTAACATCCACGGGCTGAGAGTAGGACTCCATAAAATCCTCAGCCATCAAGGTCACGACTTCGTCAATGGTGCTAATGGACTCGTCATTAAGAGAAGAGTGGCTGGTACGCGGCACCTTGATGACAATCTGAACAGGTTCGTTTGTGGGAACTGCGCTGCAACCGCTCAACAGAGGCGCAACGCTCAGTACTACCGCAAGTAGCAAAGCCAGCACCAACCCAGCATTGGTTAGGAACCTAGAACCTTCATGCTTATTCCCTGAGACCATTACTGACCTCCTTTGATAAGGGCATCAAGCTTCACTAAGAGCGCGGAAATATCAATAGGCTTTGCGACAAAATCGGTCATACCAGCCGCTTCTGCCCGCGCGCGATCCTCGGCAAAAGTGGAGGCCGTGCAGGCTATGATGGGAACCGATTGCGCATCGGGATGATTTAGGGCGCGGATAGCTTGGGCAGATTCGTAGCCATCCATCACAGGCATTTGAGCGTCCATAAGGATAACGGTGTAGAACCCAGGAGTTGACTCCTCAAAGCGCGTGAGGGCCTCTTTACCATCCCCGGCAACCACCACTTCAAAGCCCTCTTCCGTAAGCAGCGTGCTGATGATTTCTGCGTTAAGCTCATTATCCTCTGCTACCAATACGCGATAGACTTTCGGCACTTCTTCGCTCTTTGAATCCGCTCCGGATCCCGGAAGAGCATCGGAGTGCACCGTAGTGGCAGCGGCCTCTTTCCCACTCTCCTCAGAGCCCTCCAAAACCCCCTGAGCCAAAGCGTGGGCTGACGCTTCAACCAACGCTTGAGTGCTTCCCTCTTTCGCCTTTGGAGCCTCCGTCAAACCGGAGACCGAACCCGAAAGTTTTCCGGGATAAGCGGGTAAATAGATGGTGAAGCACGACCCTTTCCCCAGCGTACTTTTTACTGACAGCGTGCCTCCCATGAGCCCCATCAGCATGAAACTAATAGACATACCAAGTCCGGTACCCTTTTGAGATTCGGAATTACGATTACGCTCTTGGGTAAAGGCGTCAAAGATGTGCTTTTGGAATTCCGGCGTCATGCCGCAGCCAGTATCGCGGATGGTGATAGTTGTGGCCACTTCGCTCGACACCAGAAGCTTCTGGCGTACCGCCACATCAATGGAGCCATCCCGAGGCGTAAACTTCACCGCATTCGACAAAATATTCATGATGACCTGGCTTAAACGCACGCCATCTCCCGTTAAGCAGACCCACCGTAAGTCGGTTTCGTCGAGGGTGAATTTAGTACCCTTATCAGCCATCGGCTCCCGCTGCATTTCGCAGACATTTTCAATAACTTCGTGAAGATTAAAGGGCTCACTTACTACATTCATTTTTCCTGCTTGAAGCTTTGACACGTCAAGCACGTCATTCACAAGAGAAAGCAGGTATTGAGCCGCATTACCCAGTTTTCGTACGTAGTCTTGCATGACGCTCGGCTCGTCAAGATGACGAGTCATAAGATGCTGAATACCAATAATGCCATTGAGGGGCGTACGAATTTCATGGCTCATATTAGAAAGGAATTCAGCGCGAGCATCGGATTCCGCGCGAGCCACCACAGAGCGGCGCATAAATCGATACAGAAGTGCCATCATAAGAGCCAAAACCAGCACAACCACAATCATCATGCCGACGGTCATCGTCATAAACGGCGCAAAACGCTCTTCAAAAACTTTGGTAGGAACCGCCATCAAGAACGACCAGTTAGTTCCCTTCACGGGAGCGAAGCTCAGCACCAATGCCTGGTGGTCTGCCGTCACACAATCGACCGTAAACCGCTCTCCTTCAATGATGTTATTGCGAATATCATCAATGGTGACACCACCTTCAAGATGGCCTGCCTCCAACATGTCATAGAAGTTATCGCGCCCGGCAAGATCGGTGGCCGGAGACGAATTCACAATGTAATAACCCCGAGAATTCACCACGCTGGAAATGCCCTGACCATCAAAGCTTTCTATGAGCAGCTGATTGCGAATAGTGGACACATCACTTCGGCCCAAAACCGCAATGAATTCCTGACCTTCAATAAAGAGGCTGTCAATTCTTACCCCGTAAATCAATGATTCCTTAGTGGTTTCGAGACGCCCGTTTTCTTCTTCGTAGAGCATGGCGAAACGGTCTTGACCCGTAGCCATAAGCTCATCATAACTATGCTCAACATCAGTCAACTCAACATAGGTTGAGCTATAGAGAGTGCCATCGGCCGCAAGGAGATAGAGGGCATCAAACATCTCCGAAGAGGCAGCCTCAATGTTGAGCTCTTGTTCCGCCTCAAATACGGAGTCCACCTTGGTAGCCTCCAGGCGATTAGAAACTGAATCCAAACGACTCCACGTAGTATCGAGCCAGGCTTCAATAGATTCCACATCGTGAAGAGAGATTTCATCTACCGAGGTCATGAGATTGCTCGTAAGAGAGGCTTGCAAGCTAGAGAGGTAAAAGACAACAACACCCACGATGACCGTCAGGGCCAACGCGAATGTAGCTATGTAGCGCTTCCGGATCACCGGGCTCGAAACACTCCCCTCTTCACTCCTCTTCTGTTCACTCATTATCAGGTGTGTCTCACCATGATCTCAGAAATCCTACCACTATCTCGGCAGACCCTCGAATTTGCTTCAAAGGTCTGAGTCATTCTTCTCGGGGATGGCATGCTGTTTGAAGTGCCGCGCACTCCTCATCGGAGAGCATCCGCAAAGAACCCCGCTCGAGACCCTCCAACGTAAGAGGTCCATAGCTTTGACGATGAAGGGCAATGACCGGATGGTCCAATGCCTCGAACATCCGCCGCACTTGGCGATTGCGGCCTTCGCAGATCTCGATGGCCACCCAGGTGCCAGACTTCTCCAAGGCTGCCCGCGAACGGCGACCCCCATGACGCTTTGAGCCGCTGGCTCCTTCGCCCGTACCCATCAAATCCGCCCAGCGCTTTTTCTCTTCAGCCGTAGCAATCCAAAGCTTGGCAGGGGCTGTCATGCCATCCTCAAGCTGGATTCCGTGGCGAAGCTGCTCGGCTTCCTCTTCAGACAACGCCCCTTCCACCAACGCAATATAGCGCTTGGGTACATGAAAGCGCGGATGCATGAGCTGATGACCCAATTCCCCATCGGTGGTGCAGAGCAAAAGACCGGTCGTATCAATATCGAGGCGACCCACCGGAAAAAGAGCCGGGTGCTCATCTAGGGGAAGAAGAGAGGCCACCGTCGGGCGTCCTTGAGGATCATCCATGGTGGTCACATAACCGGCAGGCTTATGAAGCATAAACGTAATGACTTCCGAGGGAAGCTCGTAGGTTTTCCCATCTACCGCTACCACATCCGTACCCGGTATAACCTTCGTGCCCAAGGTTTGCACTACCGCCCCATTGACGGTTACCCGCCCTTCGCTCATAAGTTGCTCGCAGTGCCGTCGCGATCCGGCCCCACTGCGCGCCAAATACTTCTGAATACGCATAGAGGCTGGGGCTGGCACCTCCGAAGAGCCAACCCCCTCTTGGCATTTATTCGTCATCGGTTTCAAAGGTCAACTCATCAAAGTTGATTTTGTCCACCACGCCTAAGGTGGAGGCAATGGCCCGAGCGAACATGGCTTGGGTAGCCGCACTTTGAGCAGCCGCAGCATCACCGGGTTGTACCTCAAGGGCTTCTCGAGCCTCAACCAATTCCTGGGCTGAGCGCTGCTGGGCCGCAATCACCTGGGCTGTTTCTTCTGATACTTCCCCTTTGATGGGTTCGTAAGTTGCCGAAGGGAATCCATCCATAGCGGGATTACGCAGCGCCACTTGCGCATCTGCTTCTGCATCTCCCATCACAATGGTTTCGCCATGGCGCTGGCCTAAAGCAGCCGCTATTTCATCTTCGGCGGCATCCTCCAAAACGCTTGAATCCGCGACTTGGCTTGCATCAAGAGCCTCGTCCAACGACTCTAGCGTGGTATCAAAGGCAGCCTCATCAATGAGAGCAGGGTTGTCCTCATAGAGACCTTCCGCCATCAGACGGGCCTCTTCGTCTGATACGCCCACGGTTTCTCGTGACGCCGAGAGACGACTGGCAATCAAGCGGCGGGTTTCTTCATCGGGAGCAAAGTCTTCAATAGCGGGAAGATCCTCGACGGATCGCAATCCGAACTTTTCCAAAAACGTACGGGTGGTCACATACAACGTGGGATTACCGGGCGCATCGGCAGTACCCGCTTCGCGCACCAACCCCTTTTCCACCAAAGAATTGAGCGGACTATCGGAATTCACCCCACGCACGGAGGCCACTGATGCGCGAGTAGCTGGCTGGGTATAAGCCACAACCGCCAGCGTTTCCAAGGCCGCTGCGGAGAGCTTTCGGGTATCCCAGGACACCACGTATTTCTCGATAAGCTCATGAAAGGCCGGATGGGTATATAGCCGCCAACCTCCCGCCACTTCACGCAGTTGGATGCCCCGATTATCGGCAGCCATGGTGGAGCGCAACTGATCGAGTTCTGCTTGCACACGCTCGGGATCACATTGCAGCATATCGGCTAGCACCAGCGCACTAACCGGTTCATCGGTCACAAAGAGCAGCGCCTCTAGAGCTCCCGCCAGTTGGTCTTCACGCAATCCCTCGAACATAGCTGTTCACCTTCCGCCCTACTTCACCTCACGGATGCCGTTCGTCCCCTTTGGACTCAGCACATCCCCTTAGGCAGTTTCATCTTCTTCCACCGACGTCAAGGCATCTTCTCCATCAAGGATCAAGGGCCCTGAGTTTTCAATGTAATCGATGGAGATATCTCCAAAGCAAGTTTTTTGACTGATGGTTACCATGGAGCGCTTATAGAGCTCCAGCACCGCCAAAAAGGTAACCACTACCAGTGCCGGCTCCCGCGTCCCTGCCACCAAATCCGAGAACATCAAGTGCTTGCGCGTTTGAATCCGCTGATGAATGGCCCGCACATGGAGCTCCACCGGGATGGGTTTTGCGGCGATGTGCTCCGACTCCAGCAGGAACACTTCCCGACGAGCCAGCGCATCCGCCGCCAAAAGTCCCAGGGCGTCCACCGTGACTCCACGTAAAAAGTCCGGCATAAGGGCCCGATATTCCTGATCGGGGCCAAAGGGACGTGTATGCATGCGGCCTTCCGCCTCAAACCGTCCCGAAAGCGCCACCGCTGCATTCTTAAACTTCTTGTATTCCATCAGACGCTCGACAAGCAAGGTGTGAGCATCGGTTGGGCTCAGTTCGGCAAGCTCCTCATCCAGCTCTTCCACGGGCTTCGGGATAAGACTTTGAGCCTTAATCTCCAACAAGGTAGAAGCCACTAAAAGAAAGTCGCTCGCAACATCCAGGTCAAGATTTTCCATAGCGGAAACCTCGGCCAAATACTGATCAGCAATTTCGGCGATAGGGATAGCGCCAATGTCCACCTTTTGACGACTTACCAAATACAAGAGCAGGTCAAAGGGACCTTCGAAGCTTTCAATGCGTACGCGATAGGACACGGTAAACCTCCCCTCTTACCAAATCGGGAAGGGGAACAAAAGATTTGCAAGATTGCCGGCCGTCAAACTCAAATACCAACTGAAGGGATTGACGTGAAGCACATAGGGCAACGCAATGACCAAAATCATAAAGATAGGAAAGGCCCAACGCTGAATTTCATAGTACTTAGGAAGGTACTTTCTTGGAATTAAGATGGCGAAGATCGAGGAGCCATCCAGCGGCGGAATAGGAATCAAGTTGAAGAACATGAGCACCAAATTAATCACTGCCAGCTGGGGCAAGAAATCGAGATAGAAGATAGCAAACGCGTCGTTGCGTACCCACTCATAGATAGAAGGACCCGCTACAAGCCAGATGATCCACGCCACGGCCGCCGTGAGTACCGCCAACAGCAAGTTAGCGCAGGGCCCCGCCAGGCCGACCAACAGGTCATCCCGACGCGGATTCTTGAAATAGCGTGGGTTGTAAGGCACCGGCTTTGCATAGCCAAAAACAGGCATGTGCATAAACATGAGCATGGCCGGCAGAAGCACCGTACCGAAGGGGTCAATGTGCTTCAAAGGGTTGAGTGACAGACGCCCCTGACTCTTAGCGGTGGGGTCGCCCAGTTTGTAGGCCACAAATCCATGGGCTACTTCGTGAAAGACCAACGCAATCACAAAGCAGATCACAGAGATGGCAATATATATGACATAGGTAGTAGACATAGCTTGATAGTGTATCCCATAGCAATCGACGGAACTTCTTAAACCGCGCCTATTCTCACGGATTCGCCAGAATAGACCACAGGCATAACATGCAACAGTTAATCCAAATGGGGAAATCCCTGCTGGCGCAGGGCTTCATAGGCACCAATGGCCGCCGCGTTTGATAGGTTTAACGAGCGGATATCCGGCAACATAGGAATGCGTACCCAAGCCTCTGGATAGGCATCGAGCACGGCATCGTCCAATCCGCGGCTTTCGCGACCGAAGAGTAGGTAGGCATCTTCCCCATAGGAAACCTCAGTATGAAGCACGGTGGAGCGGCCGGTAAAGAGATGCAGTTCATCGGTGCCGTGAGCTTCCAAGAACTCCTCAATACAAGACCAGCGCACCACTTCGACCTTGTCCCAGTAATCACAACCCGAACGGGAGAGATTTTTCTCAGTCAGGCGAAATCCCATGGGCTCAACCAGATGCAGCCGCGCACCTACACAGGCACAGGTACGGGCAATATTTCCGGTGTTTTGAGGAATCTCTGGCTCGACCAGGACGATATTTAACATTCGCTCAACTCCTGCTGTTTCGCCATTTCCGCCTCGAGCTCTTCTGTGAGCTCAAACCACTCAGCTTCGGCGTCGCTGAGCCGCTTTTTCAGCTGGGCATGTTCGGCAATGGCGTCCGAGGATTCTGTTTCGTTGATATAGAAATCGGGGTCTGCCATCAAACTCAAGAGTTCAGCCATACGGGCATTATCTTTTTCCATTTGGGCGTCCAGTTCAGCGATGCGCTTGCGTTGGTGTTTGAGCGCAGCATAGGCCCGGTTACGCGCTTCGGCTTCCCGACGCTTCTGCTCCTTGGTCTTAGGAGCACTGGCCCGAGGTGCAGTTAATACCGGCGCCGCGGCGTCTTTTGGCTTTTCTCCACGATGACGATTGACCGTTACCACGGTTTTTGCCGGCGCCGATTTTGTGGCGCGGTTGCTGGAGGACGACTTCGCGGACGAACCCTCCTCGGAGGCAAACATCTCATCGACCAAGGAATGATCCTTAGGCTGGTCTCCCTCGAGCTGGCCTGACTTGTAGAGGTAATAGTCGTAATCGCCTGGGTAGTCCGTCAGTTTGCCCGGCTGGATTTCCACAATACGATTTGCCACCGAACGAATAAGGTGACGGTCATGGGTAATAAAGAGAATGGTTCCATCAAAGTGAAGGAGCGCCTGCTCCAAAATATCAGCACTGGCGATATCCAAATGGTTCGTCGGTTCGTCCAGACACAACAGGGGCTTCGGCGCCACCAACATCTTAGCGAGGGCCAAGCGGCTTTTCTCGCCACCGGAAAGCACCGAGACGCGCTTCTCTACCGCATCACCGGTGAACAGAAAGGCTCCCAAGAGCGAGCGCACTTGAGAAATACTCCAACCCGGCGCCACCCGATCGAGCTCCTCAAACACGGTATTACCGGAATCCAGCTCCTCTAATTGGTGCTGGGCGTAATAGGTCAGCGAAACGTTTACACCGTAGTCAATGGTGCCACTATCGGGTGCCAACACGCCCGCAATCATTTTGAGCATCGTAGACTTACCCGCACCATTAGGGCCCACCAGCGCCACTTTATCGCCCCGGTAGAGCGTAAAGTCCACGCCGTCATAAATGGTTTTATCCCCAAAGCGTTTTACGATATCCCGCGCCCGCACCACTTCATCACCGGTGCGCGGGGGTTGCTGGAAATTAAATCGTACCGTCTTCTTCTCCTCAGGAATCACGATACGATGCTCCAGAATTTTCTGGATTTTCTTTTCGCGATCCTGGGCTTGCTTAGCCTTGGTGGCTTTATAGCGGAACTTCTCAACGAACGACTGAAGGTGCGCCAGCTCTTCGTCCTGCTTTACCTTTTCGGCCCGCAGTCGCTCAAGGCGCTCTTCGCGCGCTTTCAGATAGGCCGAATAATTGCCTTTATAGAGGTTCACTTCCCCATTATCGATTTCCGCGACGCGATCCACCATGTTATCCATGAAGGCGCGGTCGTGACTTACCACAATGACCGTCCCTTCGTAGCCACGCAAAAAGCCTTCCAACCACTTCACTGACTCCAAGTCCAGGTGGTTGGTAGGTTCGTCCAAGAGCAACACCTCGGGGTTTCGGATCAGCAACTTGGCCAGCGCAATGCGCATTTGCCAGCCGCCCGAAAACTCCAAGGTTGAGCGTGTCATATCCTCTTCTTTGAAGCCGAGGCCAAATAATACGCTGCGCACTTTTGCTTCAATGGTGTAGCCACCCAGCATCTCATAGGCATCGCGCGCGCGACCAGCGGCTGCCAGTTGCGCTTCGGTCGGGTTTTCCCCTAAAGATGCTTCCAGCTTGTGGAGTCGTTGTTCTGCCTCCAGCACTTCTACTTGGGAAGAGAGTACTTCCTCAAAGACCGGCAGAT
>CAJUNI010000055.1 GCA_910587945.1 uncultured Parvibacter sp. | reverse complement strand
ACGTGTGCCAGCGCTCGTTTCCGCCTAAAGCCAAAAACGTAACCATGATGAGTATGGTGGCGCCACAGGAGGTCAAGAAAATGATGGACTGGTCGGCAAAACCAATGCCGGGCAACACCGTCTCAATAGAGGTTTGCCGCAGAATGCCGAGTGCCAAGCCCAAGAGAAACACCGGAAGTCCAAAGCGCAACACGAAACGGGCATGATTAATGGGTAGCGGGTTGAACATGAGCTGCCGCTCTTCGAAGTCCAGGCTAATCCGCCGTTGAAGCAGCATTAAAAGCAGCACTTCGCAGACAGGGATAAGAGCGCTTGCAATACCGCCCAAGGGGAAGGGTAGGCTGTGGAGTACAAGCCCGTAGACGCCAAACCCAATGGCAATGGTTAACGCGCCATTGATGACGATGGAGGCACTATCTTGGCGAGAAAAGGCAATGCCCCAGGCCAACAAAAGAACACAGGACCCGGCTCCGGTCAGCACTCCTGACAGGCAGGAAAGCAATACCGCATCTTGGCCGGTAAGGGCAGGTGCTAATAGTAATAGGGTGCCCACGGTCCCCAGGAGAGCGGCTCCTGCCAAAACGGGCAGAGAATGCAAAAGACGAATGAGTTTGGTATCCATGGCGCTGGCTAATAAAAGCAAGGCGCCGTAAACCAGGATGGAAATGAAGTAGGCCAGGGAAATAACCTCGTTGGTGGGGCCGGCTTGGACCATGGCACTTCCAAAGATGCCGCCCTTGTCAAACATCGAGCTGTAGATCCAGGCTTGATGAAGGCCATAGCCCACCGAAATCAAACTGAGTTCCCCGAACGAACTGCCTTCTTTGAAATCAATGTTGATAGTGACACGAGGCACATGAAATCCCATGAGCGCCCTCCATTGCTCGGTGCGTCTCCCCACGCAACCGCGCATTCCCTCCTCTGGATGAGATTCGCGTCAGGCTCTCCTATACCCTTTGCGGTCCCATCGAAACCTCTTCAAGGAGGCTGCCCGGCACTGGTCGGATGCCAGGCAGCCTCAAAATAGGTAACAGCCTAGGCCTTTACCGTGATCACTACGTTGTCGTAGCGATCGAGTTCGGTGCTGCCGTCACCCTTCGAAGAAGCGGTGTAGGCATCGGCCACGTTTTGAGACGTAGCCTGGTATGCACCTTCGCTATCGGCGTAGGCTTGCACCTCGCCGGTTTCGTACACATTGATGGTGTACGTACGGTTATTGGCCGTTAGGTACTCCTCCACAGACTGAACGTCATAGTTGTGAATGGCGTCCAACCCATTTTGGTCTTCGCTCGACATGATGCCCTCAGTGAGGACAA
The DNA here is from genome assembly GCA_910587945.1 of uncultured Parvibacter sp. Classification (GTDB taxonomy): domain Bacteria; phylum Actinomycetota; class Coriobacteriia; order Coriobacteriales; family Eggerthellaceae; genus CAJUNI01. The sequence goes on along the minus strand of CAJUNI010000055.1, from coordinate 13,264 downwards.
CGTCCGCCGTGCTTCCCGCCGGAACGAAGATGAGATCGGAATGTACGTCGCCTCCTACGGCAGTTTCGTCAACCACCATGAAGGCCTCGTAGACGCCGGTTCCCTTTGCCCCGTTGGACCCCTCGCTGTTATGGGCATAGTAGAAACCATAGGCCGGTCCAGCGATGAGGGCTGCGCACAGGCAGGCCATAACCGCGATGGCAAGATATTTCTTGCCCGTTGCTGCGTTGGTCATAAGTGCTCCCTTATCCAGGTTGCCCCGCAAGCTCAACGCAAAACCCATTATGGAAGGTGCCAAGGGGTGACGTCAAGAATAAAAAGCCTGTTCAAGCCAAGTATCATCCCCGAAAAAAGCCAGAATCATAACGGGAGGATGATAGGCGCTTTGCCATAAAACGCCCTGAGGGGATGACCAGAGAAACCGAGAGATTTTTAGAATAGAGGGCGAAGAGGATAGAAGAGAAAGGGAGGAACCTATGGCCTATCCAAACCGCGGCGCTCAGGAGGATACGAGCGCAGCTTTGGTTTCGCTGGTGTCTTTCGATGACGAGTTCGATCCCCTGGCGGTAGACGATACGGAAATCGATCAGGAGTGGATGGACGACGAAAACCCCTACGACACCATTGACTACCCCACGATGCGCAACATGCCCGAGACGGTGCATCACGAGCCCGTCTATTCTCCCGAGCGTCAAGGGAGCGCCACAGAAGCGCTACGGGCGTTAGTGACCCACAACCCCAATCGCCGTCCGGTACTGATGAACATCATCGGGCTTTGTGAAAACGGTTGCCCGTCCAGCGTCATCTCTGAGCGCGTTGACGAGTGGCAAAAAGACAACCGCTCGGTCTATGCCCCGATGACCCTTTGTCGCATGTTGGAGCGCGCGGGCGCCCTTCGCTTGGAAATGCCTGAGACCACGGAGGCTTGTGAAGTGGTTGAGGAAGGTGTGACCTACTTACAAATTAAGGAAGCCGTGGATCCGCTCTGGTATGCCACCGATGAGGCCCTGGCCCTGCGTGCTCATTTCCTGGAAGGCTCTGAGTTCCGCTCCATTGTGATCGAGAGCGCGGAGTCTCGTTACAGCGATGTCTATGTGGCCGTTATGGAAGCCTTGGCTGAGCGTCCCCGGGTGTTAGACGAGATCGAAGACGTGGCTTCGTCCTTTGAGATTACGGCATCGCCTAAGCGCTACGGCCAACACTTCATTGATGTGTTGGAGTCCTGTGATTGTGTGCGCTGGGGCAACAATGCCTGGAATTTGACCGAACTCGGCACCACGATGCTGGACGAACTTAAAGCCCAAAAGGAGGCGTAATTTCAATGAGCGAAACTGCTGCGAGCATTTCTGCAGAAACAAAAACGGAAGCTACGCCGGATGTGGCGGTATTAATGGATACGCGGGCGCAACTCTATGGCATGCTTGCCCGCTTGTTCCGCGAGGAAATTGACCTGGCCACCCTGCGGGAGCTTCAATCGATGCGTTTCCCGGCCTCCACGGGCAATGCTCAAGTAGATGAAGGCTATCACCAGCTTTTTGAGTATCTCCGTCGCGCTTGGGATGACTCTGTGACCGAGCTTGCTATCGATTACGTGAGCACCTTCATTGGCCACGGCGTCAATGGTTACTCCGCTGCTTATCCCTATGAGAGCGTCTACACCTCTGAGCGCCGCCTGTTGATGCAGAAGGCCCGGGCTGAAGTGTTGGCCACGCTGCGCGAGAACGAACTCAAGCGCGGCACGTGGAACGAAGCTGAGGATCATATTGCTCTGGAGCTCGAATTTATGCAGCGTATGGCTCTGCGTTGTGCAGAAGCATTGCGCGATGATGCTGAAGACGAGGCCATTGCGTACGTGCGCACGTCCTATGACTTCTTAGAGAACCATCTCTTGAATTGGGTACCTATGTTGGTAACCGATATGCGGCTGCATGCGCGGACCCTGTTCTATCAGGGCCTCGGGCAACTGCTCTTAGGCTCCATCACCGAAGACGAAGCAGTGCTTCGCGAACTCCTTGATTCGGTGGCCTAATTTCTAATCTTACATACTCGGAATTCTCCTCCTCTCCTACTCGGCTCCGCTGCCCCCTCCTGCGGAGCCGAACTCTTTTCTGGACCGATTTGAAAACGAAATTGCGACTTTTGGTCAAACGGGAGAGTTTTTATCCCGGAAATTCCTCCCAAGAACTGGTAGTGGAAATTTGTAAGCCTAGATAATCCACAGATTTAGACATTATGGGGAATAATTTATGAGAGGAAGGGGCGAAAAAGCTATCGAGGGTCATCATATTGCAGAGATTGCACTAAAAACTCTCCCGTTTGACCAGAACTATAAATTTCGCTCGCGATCCGGGGCCTAGATAGAGGTCCTCCTTGTAAATCAACATCTATATACCGATATATGACTTATTTGCGGGAAGAGGAAGCGCTTATTCCGATCGCGAAAGGATGGGGAAGGGAAGTAGCTGTTTCAAACGGGGTACTTCGGCTCGTTTTTGCCTATAGAAAAACTGCCAACCCGAAGGTTGGCAGTGGTCTAACGAATAGGGATGACGTGAGTTCTTTTACGGACTTCGTCTATGGGCGCAGGCCTTGGAGTCCTTTTTCGTCAAGGATTTCCCTCAGGTCACGGGCCCGAAACTCCGCCTAGGCCAGATCGGCAAGTACGGCCTGGCCACCTAAGGTAAGGGGAGTGGCGGCTCCGGCTTCCTCCAGATAGGAGGTGGGTCGCACCAGAGCAATGCGCCCCTCGTCTCCCATACGAACGCGCATAACGCGCATCTTGGTGCGCTCGGCAAGCTCCAAGTCGGCGGTGGAGAAGGTGGAGAAGAGGAGTGTCTCTGCTGCCTTTCCTGCCGCCGCCATAAAGGCCCGGCGATCTTCGTCTTTCAAGCGGGTGCGGTCTTCCTCGGTGGAAACCACCTCAAAGGCGTCACGGCCCGGCATGAAACCATCCACGCACCCGACGGCATAGACTGCTTCGTAGTTCGTACCTGCCATGGTCTGATAGGAGTTCAGGTGGATGGCGTGGGGGTTTGCGCTATGGGTCGGGGCAAACTGCGTCGCCTTGATGAGACCAAAAATGGTGGCAGCATCTTCGTCGCCGGCCATCTGGGCGCACACCCGGGCAAACTCCGGAAGCTCTTGGGCCTCCAAAGCATTCAGAAGGGCAAAACCCCGACGACCCTGGGCACGCTCAAGGAGTTCCTGGGCAGCTTCGTAGCGCTCAGCCAACGTAAAGGCGCGCAGGAAGGGCTCTTCGCCTCCCTGATCCTTGGCCTGTTTGGCTGCTGCTAAGGCCTCTTGTGCGGTGCAGCCCTGCTGAGCGCACCAGTCTCGCAGCGATGCCCAGCCATCGCTTAAGGTGAGGTAGTTGCCATAGCCGCACCACAAACGCCAGGCGAAGGGATCATCAGGCGTGGCCAGTAAATTGAGCGCCGTATAGGCCATCATAGCTTTGCAGCGGCCGAAGGTGCGCGGATCGCCTCCGATGGTTTCAAAGCCTAAGGAAGATACGGTGAATCCGCGATGAGTAAGCATTGCCTCAAAGGCAGCAGCCCATTGTTTATTGGGAGCGACCACGCTGATGCTGCTTTCAACCGGAAGTGCCCCTCTATCGGCCTCAACGCGCAGGTAGCGGGTGAGTCCATTGAACTCATCATCAGGGCAATTCCATTTGAGCAGTGCACAATCGCGGATGGCGCCTTCACGATGGGTGGCCACAAGGGAGCTATCCATAGACGGTGCTTTCGCCAAGGCATCGCAGAAGGCGCTTACATTGGGGTTGCCATAGGTGGTATCCAGCTTAAAGAGTTCAACTCCGCGGCGCAGGCTATCAAATTGGGCGAAGCCTTCCGGGCAGGGCCAGGAGGTGGCACAGGGGATCGTCTCGTTGGGGTTGCCGGCTACGAGGAGTTGGTCGCGGGCTAATAGACACAGGCACTGCTGTTGAGCGGCGCTGGCATTCTGGAAATCGTCAGCCAGCACTACGGCATAGCGCTTTGCCACAGAAGAACCGGCTTCACTTTGTAAATAGCGTGCGCAAATATAGGCTGCTTCGTCCTCAAGCATGGCGTGATAGGAGTCCATGAGCTCGTGAACAAGCGTCAGGGCGTCGCCTTCATCGCCCGGCACAACCCAGTCCGCTTCTTCCGCATTGGCGCACCACTGTTGAGAAAAGCGAGTAAGTAATGAGCGAAGACGGCGGTTGGGTAAGCCCGTGGTCTTCATATCCTCAAGGAAGAAGTTGTATTCAAAGGGCGCCACCATGCGGGGGGTGCGACCGGTGGCCTCTTGGGCTTCCGGGGTCGACAGCAGATTCACGATGAGATCGCGAACGGAATAAAGAGCCATAGCCTGGACCTGGTCGTGAGCAGCTTCGACGCCCTCGGCCTCAAGAATCTGTGCCAAGCGAATACGCGCCTGACGGGCCCCTTCGGCCGTAGAGGTGGCCAACAAAAGCTCTGAGGGGCTCGTTCCTGCAGCAATGAGTGCGGCAGCGCGCTGAAGCAAGGCTTCGGTCTTGCCGGAGCGAGCCGGGCCCTCAATCTTGGCCATACGGCCGGTAAAGCTTGCAATCTTGTCCATCATGACTACTCCTTGGCAGCGTCGGCCTCAGCGGAAGCATTGCTTACAAAGGCCGCGGTGGTGCTATCAAAGTCGCGCTGGGAACCGTCCGCATAGATGACGGTCCATTGCTCAAAAGTCAGCGGGAAATCGGCTTCCGGAAGGGCGTACTTACGTTGGATGTCTTCGCCTAAGTGGGCTTCTTCAGCAATGCGCTCAGCCACAATCTCTTCTGGGGTCTTTTCTAGCTCGCCGCGCTCCACTTTCTCAAGGTCTTCACGAATACGGGCCTGAACTACCAAATCCGAGGCTTCCTCCTCGGCGCGATTACGCTCTTCGGCTTCGGCCACTAAGGAGGGGGACGCTAAAAAGGCCTCATCGGCAGCGGCTTCTTCGGCTGCTGCTTGAGCTGCTGCTTCTTCGGCGGCCCGACGGGCTTCTTCCTCTTCAGCAGCCCGGCGCAACTCTAAGGCTTTCATGCCTTGCGTGTATTGCTCGGCATAGGAGGCGTTTGAGGGAAGCTGCACCATGACCACGTCTTCGCCCAAAAGGCCTTCGCCCAGAGCGCTGCGCACCTTCGTAACCCACTCGCTGTCTGCAGGATTGAGACCGCAGGTGGAATCCAGATGGAAGCGCACTACTAGGCGACCGCCCTGAAGCTCGACATCAAGCCAAGTGAATACCAACTCGTCGCGCTCTTCTTCGCGCTGACGACGGTTGTAGATCTTCATCTGGTTGTCCACCGCATGGATTTGATTGAGCAGCCAATGCTCGATGGCGGTTTCCCAAAGTTCGTTAGCTCCCTCAACCGACGGATCTAAATACTCGCGATTGCCGAGGCGCACCAAACAACGCATGACATTTTCGGGTTCGCCTTCGGTGGCGGGATGGGTGCGAACCAACGGGGTTCCCAAATAGGAATAACACCGATCGATTTCCAATCGCAGTTCGGGGGTAACAAGGCGCTCGTCCAGATCCAACAAGAGCGCGAGGGAAGGATGGGGCTTGGCCATAGGTATCTCCCTTCGTCTAAGGCTCGGCACGATCTCCGTCTGAGTGCCGAACATGGCTATCCTCTTCGCCTTCCAGTCTAAAAGTGCCTTGAACAGGGAAATCATCCTGAAGAGATGACCCTTTGGATGATTATCAGGGCCCGAGATCCTCCTTCTCTTATGATTGCGCGTCCCGTTGGCTCCGTACTATTTCTATCCGTTGGGCAACAGAATCCCTTCGCGATGCCAACGGTTTGAGGCGTCCCTTATCCCTCCAAACCTTTCGGCTGACCCCTTAAGCCGCCGACCCCTCTCGGGATGGCCAAGACCGGCGGCAGCGCGGAGGGATTCTGTTGAGAGAGTCGAATTCAAGAAAGAGAGGAGGGACCCATGGCTAAACTTTCCCTGACTCGTCGCAGCTTTTTGAAGACGGCAGCAGTGGCTGGCGCTGCAAGCACCTTAAGCTTCGCAGCTATGCCATCTACGGCCTTAGCTGAAGGCGTTGACGAATCAGCGGGCGAGGTTCAGCGCATTCGTTCGTGCTGCCGCGCCTGTGGTAAGTGCGAATGCGGTGTGTGGGTCACTGTTCAGGACAACAAGGTCATCAAGGTTGAAGGTGACGAGTCCAATGCCCACAGCCGTGGTCACTGCTGTGCCAAGTCCCAAGCTTCCATGCTTGCCCTGTATCACCCCGATCGTCTGCGCTATGTTATGAAGCGCACGAACCCCAAGGGCGAAGACGATCCCGGTTGGGTCCGTGTGGGCTTCGCTGACGCCATGGATGCCGTTGGCGAAAAGTTCAACGAGTTAAAGAGCAAGTACGGTGGAAAAGCCATGTTCTCCATGGGTGGTACGTCTCGTGTATGGGCGCAGCCTCCCTATGGCACGTTGAAGAGCGTCTTTGGTACGCACAACTTCCACTCCGCCTACGAGATTTGCAAAGGCCCCCGTCACTTTGGTGGCGTACTGACCGACGAAAAGGGCTCTCCCTGGATGGAAGTGGAGCAAGGTCCTATCGTCTATGTTCAGTGGGGTACTGCGTCTGAGTATTCAAACTATGACTCTACGAACCGTACGGTTGTAGACTGCTCCCAGCGCGCTTACAAGCACATCCTGGTTGACCCCCGCATGAGCCCCTTGGGCAAAGAGGCCGATACCTGGCTGCCGTTGCGTGTTGGCACCGACCTGTGCATGTCTTTGGGTTGGTTGAAGTGGATTGTGGACAACGACGCCTACGACAAGAACTTCGTGAAGCGTTGGTCGAACGGTCCCTTCCTTTATAACCCGGAGGCCGATGGTAAGACCTATAAGGGTTACTTCCTGGAAATGAACGGCGGCATTCACATGAACAGCCGTCTTCTGACCGAGGCTGACCTGGATCGCGAATGGGTGTCTCAGTACTGGACCCCGGCTGACCCTGAGTATTCTTATCGTCGTTTCATCTGCTGGGACGCTGCTAACGAAAAGCCCACCTACTGGGATGCAGAAGAGTGCCAGTGGGAAGGCGAAAAGCACAAGATCCCGACCACCGGTACCTGGATCGAGCACCCCTACAAGCCCATCATCGCTGATGCCTGGCTGCCTGACCCCTCCAAGTTTGCCGATCCGGCTGATCCGGCCTATGACGCTTACTGGACGGGCGAGGGTAACGAGAAGGGTGTGCGCTCGAACCCGAAGGGCCTGCCGAAGGATCCGGAGCTGTGGCCCGATGGTGTTCAGGTTAAGCTCGCCGATGGCCGCATGATTGAGGCTAAGTCGGTATGGCAAGAGTGGGAGCACAACCTGGAGGATTACACCTTAGATTATGTGTCTGAGGTAACCGAGGTTCCCGCTGAGAAGATCGAAGAAGCCGTCCGCATTTACACCACGCGCCTGAACCCGCTTCATGGCAATGGTGGTATCCACTATCAGCTGGCTCCCGACCAAACGGGTCATGCGGTACAAAACACCCGTGCTCTCCAGTTGATCGCTTGCCTTACGGGCAATTCTGACGAGCCGGCGGGCAACCGCGGCTCTTCTAAGGCCCAGGTTGATGGTTGCTGCGGCCGCGCCAACATGATGGTGACCGATCACGAGCCCGTTGACTGGGGCATCCGTGAGGGCATTGGCACCATGGAGCTGGGCAATACCCCGCGCGACCTTACCATCGAACAGCAGATTCCGCTGATTCAAAACTTCGTGCAATACCTTATTGACGAAAAGTCTCCGCTGGTAGAGCGCTATGGTGGCCATGTTCCCACCGACGAAGAAGCTCGCATCATTGCTATGCGCAAGGGTGGCGACTACAAGTCTTCGCGCAGCTATCCGGGTCTGCAGACGCCGTTTGAGACTAACGCTGATCAGATTTCTGCTGAGCGCTTCCCGCTGCTGCGCTTCTGGAACTCCTGGACGGACGCAAGCTCCATTTGGGATGCTATTCGCGAGATCGATTCTCCCTACAAGCTCTATGGCGGCATCTGCATGTCTGGCGACTTCATGAACCAGTCCAACCTCTTAGAGGCTTGGGATGCTCTGACGCAGCTGGACTTCTGGGTAGACATCAACCTCTGGTCCTGCCCGAATAACGGCACGGCTGACTATGTCTTCCCCTGCACCCACTGGCTGGAGACTAACACCGGCCGCGTGTCTCAGGGTGCTGGTGGCATCTTTGGTGCAGGCCAGCGCTGCGTTGAGCCTATTGGCGATGTGGTCTTTGACCCCACCTTCGTGGTATGCCTCCACAAGTCCATGGGTGTTCCCTTCAATGATCGCGACCCCGAATACGACGAGTGGCTCAACCTTGACTACCATGACTTCGTACAAAACGGTGGCACCGTGGGCTACGACGAGCAGGAATATCGCGTACTTAAGGACGCCACCGACTGGTGGAAGACCGAAGAGTTCCCCGAGGGTCCTGACTTCCCGCAGTACGCTGCGAAGTTCCAAGAAGAGGGCTGGTTCGACTGCCGCAAGTGGCATCCCGAGCGTTGGGGCACCTACCGTCGTTGGGAAATGGGCTATCGTCGTCAGCAGGCAGGCTACAACCTCTATGCTGCTATCGACGAGAAGTGCGCCTTCGGTACTCCTACCGGCAAGGTGGAAATCTGGTCCACCATCTGCGAGTCCTACATTGGCGACGATGTGGAAACCTTCGCTGAGGTTTGCTCGCCTGACCGTGCGGCCTACAACGGCGATATCCCCGATATCGACAAGTTCCCCCACTGGTTCGAGCCGAAGAACTCTCGCATCCAGGCTCCTGAGCTTTACGATGCTGCGTTGGTCGACACCTACGAGAACACCTCCGACAACTATCTGGACACCAGCTATGACGGAGAGAAGGGTCTCTTAGACACCTATAAGGCCATGGTGAAGCAATACCCGGACAACACCTTCATTTGCACGTCCGGCGCTCGCCAACCTGTGTACTTCCACTCCGAGCATCGCCAGCTGCCCTGGTGCCGCGAGTTGTGGCCCTCACCGCGCTTCGAGATGAACCCCAACGATGCAGCTCGCTTGGGCCTCGAGCAAGGCGACTGGGTATGGGTACGCACTCCCTGGGGCGCTATCCGCGAGATCGTGGACTTGTACTACGGCATCAAGGAAGGCACCACCAACGCCAACCATGCCTGGTGGTATCCCGAGATGGATCACGCGGCCCATGGCTTCGAGCTCGTTGGTATCAACTGCACCATGGACAAGTACGCTCAATGCTGGATTTGCGGTGCTTCCCAGCTGCGCGGCAACCCCGTGGTGGTGTACAAGGCGACGGAAGAGAATTCGCCCTTCGGCAATCCCGTCCCCTGCGATCCCTGGGGTCAAGAAGCCATCACCAACGCCAACGATCCGCGTTTGAAGGAATGGATGGCCAACGATCCTCGCTTGGAAGACTCCAAGGTAGAACTGACCTACGCAAGCGCTGATGCCAAGGGTCTGCAAAGCATCAGCTTGATCAAGGAATAGGAAGGAGGGAAGAAGATGTCGAATTACGCCATCATCACGGACCTGAACCGCTGCACCGGATGCTTGGCCTGCACCGTTGCTTGCAAGGCAATCAATGGTGTGGACGTGGGAAACTTCTGGATTAAGACGCTGCGCGTCGGGCCCCATCCCATCGAGGGTGGCTCCGGAACCTATCCGGATGTAGAGATGTACTTCCTTCCCGTGCAGTGCCAGCACTGCGAGAACCCCGAGTGCGTAAAGGTGTGCCCCACCGAAGCTTCTCATATTGCTGAAGACGGCACGATCCAGATCGACAAGGACAAGTGCATCGGTTGCCAGTTCTGCGCTATGGCTTGCCCCTACGGCGTTCGTTACCTCAACCAGGTGGAAGGCGTTGTGGAGAAGTGCACGCTGTGTGAGCAGCGTACGAGCCAAGGTGAGCTTCCGCAATGTGTGGCTCAGTGTGGCGCCCGCGCTCGCTTCTTTGGCGACCTTGATGAAGGAGTGGAGAACTTTGAGGCTCCGGCCCATCCCGACACTCCAGGCTGCCAGTACGACGAGATGACCAAGACGCGTGTCAAGCTCAAGGACTACGTGGAAGCCTATACCGAAAACGATATTCACCATCTCACCAACAAGGGCAACGATCCCAAGCTTATGTATCTGTTGCGTGAGGGCCGAAAGTGGAGGGAGTAGTAACGCATGGAAATCCAATGGCCCCTCATTCTCTTCACCTTCTTTAACTGTCTTGCCGCTGGTGTCTTCTTCATGCAGGGTCTTTTGACCCTCACGGGGAAGGGCAAGAAGATGCAGAACGCTTCCTGCGTTATTGCCATCGTCGCCTTAGCCGTGGGTGGTTTGTCGGTATTCTTCCACCTGCAAAACCCCCTGCGTATGCTTAATGGTTTTGGTCACATTACCTCGGGCATCACCATTGAGTTGATCTTCGTCATCATCTTCGCTTTGGCTGTCATCCTCTACTTCTTGATGGCTCGCCGCTCCGAAGAGGGCGTGGCACCGAAATGGTGTGCGGTCTTGGCTGTCATTGTGTCGGTGGCACTACCGTTTGTAACGGGCGAGAGCTACCTCATGGCTGCTATCCCCGTGTGGAACACCATGCTGCTTCCGCTTTACTACGTCGTGGCTATGGTGGGCTTAGGCGGATTCGCTGCCCTCATCATTGCTGGTGCGGTAAAGGAAGAAGATGCCGTAAAGCTTTCCGCCATGGTTGCCTTGATTGGCGCTTTGGCCACCGTGTTGGTATCCATTATCTATGCCGTGATGATCTCTGGCATGGGCGATCAATACACCGACATGGAGTTCTATTTCGACCCGACGCTGCCCGATGTGGCTATGCGTGAGGTGACCGAAGTAACCGGTGCCATTCTGACGGGTCGCTTGGCAGTAGCCTTCTGGCTGGGCAACGTTGTGGTGGGTGGACTTATCCCCGCTGTGTTGGCCTACCTGGTCATGGCAGGAAAGATTTCTGCCTACAAGGTGCTGCTTGTGGCTGTGGTCGGCTTTGTGTGCCTGGTCATTGGCACCATCGTCTGGCGCGTGCTGCTCTATGAAGTAGCCGTAAATGCCCTGATCCAGTTCCAGTGGGCATTGAACTAACTCTGGGTGACTAACGGGTTTTAAGGTGTCGCGCTCTGGTCGGCCGGCACCTTGGCCCCAAACCCAATGTAGTGAACTTGAAGATGGGGTGGCTTATCTGTCCCGGCCCCGCAAGCTAACGCTGAATGCTGCCCCATCTTTTTTGTGCGATTTCTTTCCTCGGATCTCTGGGCTGTCGTCTGCAGACAAGAGATCCGGGAAAAGCAATCACGCTGAAGCAATACAGCTTGATGGTGAAGAGGAGGAACTATGACAGAGACGAAGGACACTGTCGCTGCGTCCACCGAAGACGCCCAGACGATGCCCTCGAAAAAGCGCCCACAGCCAGCAGGCATTACGCGCCGTGGCTTGCTTATTGGCGTTGGCTCTACGGCAGCGCTCTTAGGCCTTGGCGCCCTACGCTATGCGGGCCATAATCCGCTGAATCGACCCCCAGGAGGAGCCGATGAGGCGCATCTGGTGAGCGCCTGTATTCGCTGCGAGCGTTGTTATGAGGCCTGCCCGCGTGAGGTTATTGTGCCGGCGAAAATTGAAGATGGCTTGCTGGGGATGCGCTCTCCGGCGCTGGATTTCAATACCGGTCACTATTGCGACTTCTGCGCCAGCGAAAACGGCGGTGTTCCGCGTTGTGTTGAGGTATGTCCTACCGAGGCGCTGGCTCTGCCGGCAGGGGCCCAGCTGGGTAATCCTGAAACGGGTGAGACTGGCAACGTCATTATCGGCACGGCGGTTATTGATACCAAGACCTGCTTGGCTTATCGCTTGACGGGGTGCCGCGATTGCTATGACGCCTGCCGTTATGACGCCATCGTGCTGGACAACGCAGAAACGGCAAACCCGCTGCCCCGCGTAGTGGCCGATCAATGCAACGGCTGCGGTGCCTGCCAAGCCGTTTGCTTGTCTCTTTCTTCTGGATCCATTAAGTCCTCGGAGCGCGCCATTGTAGTGCGTCCGATTCAAGCCTAAAGGAGGCATCAATGAAGACGAAGAATCTCCGCGTTCTCATTGCGGCCGCCGTATTTGTGGTTATGGCCCTTGGGCTCATCTTGGGTGTTAGCACCGGTACGCTTTCTGGCTTTGGCTGGGATACGTTCTCGCTGCTGTGCCCGCTGGGTGCCCTGGCCACCATGATTGCCACGAAGACGTTTTTGCCCCGTGCGGTTGTGTCCCTCATTCTGGTGGCCATTGTGGTGCTGCTCGTGGGTCGCGCCTTCTGCGCCTGGGTATGCCCCACCATGCTTATCGAGCGGATTCGCGGCTTCTTCCGCAGCCCGAAAAAGCGTCGTGCATTGGAAGAGGCAAAGCACGAGGAAGTAAAAGCCATTGCTCAGCAAGAGCTGGCAGAGAAAGCAGCCCCGCTTACGGCTGAGGAAACGGCCTCTTTGAAGAGCGGCCATCAATGCGGCGCTTGTGGCGGATGTGCTCCCCAAAAGCACGGGAAGTTTGATAGTCGCCATGGTGTGTTGGCGGGCGCTCTGTTGTCCACGGCTATTTTCGGATTCCCGGTATTTTGCCTGGTCTGCCCTGTGGGTCTTTCCTTTGCGACCGTGCTTGTGGTCTGGCGTGCATTCTCTGCGGGTGACGCCACTATCGGCCTCATTATCATTCCCGCCATGCTGGTGATTGAGCTGGTGCTGCTGCGGAAATGGTGCACGCGCTTCTGCCCCATTTCTGGTCTCATGAATTTGGCTTCCCGGTTCTCTCGGACTTTTGTGCCGGTCATCAATGATGAGAAGTGCCTGGAAACCGCTAAGGGTGTGGCCTGCAGCCGCTGCGCTGAGGTCTGCGAGGCCGACATCAACCTCCGTCACCTGGCTTTTGGCGAGCGCACGTTGGCAGATTGTACGCGCTGTCGGGCCTGCGTGGACGCCTGTCCCACTCAGGCTATCAAGATGCCGTTCTTAGCTCCGAAGAAAGTGGGAGCAACCACGATTCCTGCCCCCAGCACCGAACCGGCGGCAGTGATGGAAGACGAAGAGTTGGTAGCTGACTAATCGCTATCTGCAGTGGTGCCTTGGCTCACAGGTCAGGGCTCCTGCTGTTTTAGAAGAGGAGAACGCGGGCTGTGTTAGAGCCCGCCGCCTTCAAGACCTTTTGCAATCCTTTTGGGAGAGAGGGGCGCAAAAGTGAAGGGGATGATAAGGATGACCGTAAAAGAAGGGCTGCGGGTGCGC